>CAMDSO010000019.1 GCA_945906935.1 Bordetella parapertussis | reverse complement strand
TTGGTGGGCCCTCTCGGACTTGAACCGAGGACCAACGGATTATGAGTCCGCTGCTCTAACCAACTGAGCTAAGGGCCCGAAGGCGGCATTATAACTGTGTCGCGATGCCCGACGCCGTAGCGCCTGAATAAAACGCACCCGCTAGCGCAAAGCGATGCGTTGCGGCTTGAGACCCGCGCGGTGTTGGCGCCACATTTCAAGATAAACCGCCTCGAGGCCGGCGACGATACGCCGTTGATCGAAGAAGGCTGCGTGTTGACGGTTTGCAGCGAGTTTGTGTTTGAGCGCGGCGCAACGTTCGCGATCAAGTCCGAGGCTGGTGGCGATCGCTACATAATCGCGCGCATCACGCGCAATCATTTCCGGCAGTCCGGCGGCGGTGAGCAGGCTGCAGCCAACCCGCGAAGCAAAACGGTCGCCCTCAGCGGTGAGCACCGGCACACCCGTCCACAGCGTTTCATTGGTCGTCGAGTGCCCGCAATGCCAGCCGATGGCATCGAGCGACAAATCACTCAGGGCGATACGAGCCAGATGTTCAGCACGCCCCGGAACACGCGGCGCAAAACACAAGCGTGAGGCGTCCACGCCGTGACGCGCAGCCTCCGCACTGAGGTTGGCAACGATGCCGGCATGCGACTGCTTCAGCCACAACACGCTGTCGGGCACCGCACGCAAAATCTCCATCCACGGGGCGAACACGTCGCGCGAAATACGCGAAGCGTTGATGAAACTGGAATACACCATCGCCTGCTCGGGCAGGCCCTGGCTCGCACGCGTCGGCTCGAATTCAACCGGTGGCGGCGGGCCAGCGCTGAACATGAAGCACTCAGGCACAAAGGCGAGCTGTTCGGTAAACGCCGCCTCGCAAGCGGGCGGCGTAGCAACGGCGTCGGTGACGAAATAATCGAGATACGCCGCACCGGTGCTTGCCGGATAACCGAGATAGTGCGCCTGCACAGGGGCGGGCCGGCGCGCCAGAATACCGGGCCGGCCAGCGGTGGTATGGCCGGCCAGATCGATCAACACCTGCACACCATCGGCGGCGATGCGCGCGGCGGCAGCCGCATCACTCAGAGCGGCGATATCGACGAAATGTTCGACGCCGCGCTCGATATCGCGACGACTGGTGCTGCGATCATCGGCGCCATAAGAATAAGCAAACACTTCGCAGCGGCTACGATCATGCAATGGCAGCGCGGCGCTGAGCAGATGCCCCACCGGATGATCGCGACAGTCCTGCGAGAGATAGCCGATGCGCAGGCGCGTGCCCTCGGTGGCGGGTGCCCTGCGCAACACCGCCACATCGCGTACAGCCTCGGCGGCGTGCCACGCTGCTCCTTCTTTGCACGCTGCAGAGTCCAGACCAAGATACAACGCGGTGAGCGGCGCAACAGCACGCGGCCAATCAGCAGATTTTTGCCGGCAGACCTCGCGCAACCGTTCGGCTACGCGCTCGGCCTCATCCCAGGCGCAAAACTCAAGCAAGGAGAACATCAGTTCCTGCTGCGCCTGCGCAACCGGTGCCGGGATCTGCGTGGCTAGCCGGTAATGACGCAAAGCCTCCTCATGCCGGCCGGAAACGCGCAGCAGATTGGCATAGTTGTAATGAGCAGCGGCGTTAGCGGGGTCGAGTGCCATGGCGCGTTCGAGTTCAGCGGCGCCGGCATCGGCCTGGTTTTGTTCGAGCAACACCAGCGCCAAGTTAACGGCGACAACCGCATCGTGCGGAAATTTTCGGGCGGCCTCGCGCAACACACTAGTGGCCTCCGGCAAGTCGCCCTGCTGACGCAAGGCGAGTGCGCGTCGCACCAGGCGAGTCGAATTCGCCTGAAAACAAGCGCGCAGAATTTTCAGCAACATAACGCGCCCACCCGCCTCACAATCTGACCGCTGCACCTCACGCCATCAGGGCGTGCGGCGGACGGCTGCAACAATCAACCATCGGTATCGATGAAACTACTTAAACGCTCGGAGCGTGACGGGTGGCGCAACTTGCGTAGCGCCTTGGCTTCGATCTGGCGGATACGCTCGCGCGTAACGTCGAACTGTTTACCGACTTCTTCGAGCGTGTGGTCGGTGTTCATCTCGATGCCAAAACGCATGCGTAATACTTTGGCCTCACGTGGTGTCAGGGTTTCGAGCACGTCTTTGGTGACGTTGCGCAGGCTGGCATAGATCGCCGAATCCGACGGCGCCATCGTCGCCTGATCCTCGATGAAATCGCCCAGATGCGAATCTTCGTCGTCACCGATCGGCGTCGCCATCGAGATCGGCTCTTTCGAGATCTTGAGAATCTTGCGGATCTTGTCTTCTGGCATTTCCATTTTCTCGGCAAGCAGCGCCGGATCGGGCTCCTGCCCGGTCTCCTGCAGAATCTGCCGCGAGATACGGTTCATCTTGTTGATCGTTTCGATCATATGCACCGGTATGCGGATGGTGCGCGCCTGGTCGGCGATCGAGCGCGTGATGGCCTGGCGTATCCACCAGGTCGCATACGTTGAAAATTTATAGCCGCGCCGGTATTCAAATTTATCCACGGCTTTCATCAGGCCGATATTGCCTTCCTGGATCAGATCAAGAAACTGCAGGCCGCGGTTGGTGTATTTCTTGGCGATCGAAATCACCAGCCGCAGATTGGCCTCGGCCATCTCGCGTTTGGCGCGCCGCGCCTTCGCCTCGCCCATCGACATCTGGCGATTAATTTCCTTGAGGTCCTTGATCGGAATGCCAACCTGTTTTTGCAAATCAACCAGCTTTTGCTGCTGCTCGACCACCGCCGGCACGAAACGCGCCAGTGCGGCGCTCCACGCCTTACCCGCGGCCGCCTCGCCCGCCGCCCAGCGCAGATTGTTTTCGCGGCCGGGGAATTCCTTGATGAAATGCTGGCGCGGCATCTTCGCCTTGTTGATGCACAACTCCTGGATCGCGCGTTCATGCATGCGCACCCGGGCGACCAGTTTGCGCAAACCGTCGCACAACGACTCGACCTGTTTGGCGCCAAAGCGGATGCTGGTCAGTTCGTTAGAAATCTGATCGCGCGCCAGCTGATACTCCTTGCTGCGCGAGCCGTCCTTCGCCAGGGCGCGCAGCATCTTCGTGTAGAGCGTACGGATGACGGCAAAACGCTTGAGCGCTTCTTCCTTCAGCCGCAACAGGTCGGCGGTGTGCACCGCGGCCTGTTCTTCCTCGCTCATTTCCTCTTCTTCGATCGCCTCGTCGTCGGCGTCTTCCTGCTCTTCTTCGGGCTGCGCCGCCAGTTCGTCGGCGGTCGGGTCAACCATGCCGTCGACAACATCATCAACGCGGATGGCGTCTTGCTCGATTTTTTCGGCCAGCGCGAGTATTTCCGCGATGGTGGTCGGGCAGGCCGAAATCGCCTGAATCATGTGTTTCAGACCGTCTTCGATGCGCTTGGCGATGGCGATTTCACCCTCGCGCGTGAGCAGCTCGACCGTACCCATTTCGCGCATATACATGCGTACCGGATCGGTAGTGCGTCCGAATTCGGAGTCGACGGTAGTCAAAACGCGTTCGGCTTCCTCGACCGCATCGTCATCGGTCACTACAGGCGGCGCATCGTTGATCAGCTCGTCACTTGGCGCCTCTTCGTAAACGGTGAGCCCCATGTCGTTAATCATGCTGATCACGTTCTCTACCTGCTCGCCATCCGTCATGTCTTCGGGCAGGTGATCGTTGACCTCGGCATAGGTCAAATAACCGCGCTCCTTGCCAAGCATGATGAGATTTTTCAGGCGCAAACGCCGGGCTTCCGCCTCCAAGGGCGAGAGTTGCTTGCGCTCCAGTTCGCGCACCAGCGCCTTTTCTTTGGCGGTGAGGCGTGCTTTAGCCTTGGCTTTAACGTCGGTCGGCGCGGTCGCGACAGGGGGTTCCTGCGGCGCAACCGCCCGCTGTGCGGCCGCCTTCTCCGACGCCTTTTTATCCTTCTTTTCGGCGCGCAGTTTTGCGGCGAACTGTTTCGGGGTCAGCGTTTGTGGCTGTTTTTGCGGTGTTTGTTTTTGTGGGGCTTGTTTTTGCTGCGGCTTAAGCGCCGGTTTGGACTGTTTTTTTTGTTGTTTTTTATTAGACTTTGCGACGACCCGGGCGGCTTTTGGAGTTTTTTTTTGCGGCACGGGCTTGCGGGAATTTGGGGACTTGGCTTTGGGCTTTGGCTTGACTGTTTTTTTAGTCACCGCCTTCTTGCGCAACGGAGGCTGTGATTTCGCCGATTTTTTCTGTTTCGCCATAGCCAGTCTCGCCTGTCAGGTAAGTTGAGCTTAGAACTTTACTATCTTATCAAAATACCCCATAAGCGCCCCGCTTACTTGGGGCCGGCCACCCCTTTGGTGATCCGTAACCGCTCCAAATTCGAACCGGTAAAACCGTGTTGCTTGATGTTTTCAGCCTGCAACTCCAAATCGATGCGGCGTCCGAGCTGCTGCCAGCCATCGCGAAACTCGGCGCGCAGCTCTTCCAGGCTCCAGTCCATATCCTGACGCTTAAGCAGTGCCGGTTCGATTTGTAACAACAAGCCGGCATGTTCGGTATCGCGAAAGTATTCAGGCCAGTGGATGACGCCCGGCTCTGCTGCTGCCGCGTCCAGCAAAGCGGCCAGGGTCTTGAGATCGGCGGCCTCTGCAACAGTATCACCGGCGGCATGCAGGATCGCCGGATCAACATCGCCGGCAAATTCTGGATGCAACAACACCAGTTCGATCAGCTTGCGCACGAGCGAGTTGCGTACCGGCGGGCTTTTGCGCGGCGGCGCGACAGGCGGGGCGACCGATTTAATCTGAAACTGCGCATCGAGTTCCTGCTGCGAAATACCGGCGATCTGCGCGAGTTGTTTGCGCAACATCAGCGACAGGATGGGGGCCGCCACCAGCTTGATGCGTGGCGCAGCTTCCTGCAGCAATTTAGCGCGGCCTTCGGGCGTTTGCATATCGACCTGCGACTTCAATTCGTCGAGCAAAAACTGCGACAGCGGCTTGGCTTCGCGCAGCATTTTCTCGAAGGCTTCCTTGCCGAATTGGCGCACATAGCTATCGGGGTCTTCGCCCTGCGGTAAAAACAGAAACGACAGTTGTTTGCCGTCGACCAGCTGTTCAAGGCTGTTCTCAAGGGCGCGCCAGGCGGCACGGCGGCCGGCGTTATCACCGTCAAAACAGAAGACCACCTCCTCGGTCTGGCGCAGCAGCTTTTGCACGTGGGTCGGCGTGGTTGCGGTACCGAGGGTGGCCACCGCATAACCGACGCCGTGCTGGGCCAGCGCCACCACATCCATATAACCCTCGACGACGATCACACAGCCGGCGTCGCGAATGGCGCGGCGGCCCTGATACAGCCCGTAGAGTTCACGGCCTTTTTCGAACAGCGTGGTTTCCGGTGAATTCAGATATTTCGGCTCACCCTGGTCGAGCACGCGTCCACCGAAACCGATGATATGACCACGCGTGTCGACAATCGGAAACATGATGCGATCACGAAAACGATCATAGCGTTTGCCTTCATCGCCCTGGATCACAAGACCAGTGGCGACCAGCGCCTTGGCGTTGTAATCGGGAAATGCCGCGTTGAGGTTCTGCCATGCTGCGGGCGCATAACCGACGCCAAACTCTTTCGCCACCTCGCCCGACAAACCGCGCTTTTTCAAATACTCGACCGCCCGCGGCGTTGACTTCAGTTGCTGGCGGTAATACTGCGCAGCCTTCAACATCACCTCGTGCAGGTCTTCGCCTTCCTCGGTCTTGTGGCGCGGCTGCTCGGAGCGGGTTTCCGGCACCTGCATGCCGGCGCTTTGCGCGAGGTCCTTCACCGCGTCGATAAACCCGACGCCGCTGTACTCGATCAAAAAACCGATCGCCGTGCCGTGCGCGCCACAGCCAAAGCAATGATAAAACTGCTTGGCCTGGCTGACGGTAAACGACGGTGATTTCTCGGTGTGAAACGGGCAGCAGGCGACGTGGTTGGCACCGGCGCGTTTGAGCGGCACATAGCGCTCGACCACATCGACAATGTCAACGCGGTTGAGCAGGTCCTGAATAAAGGATTGCGGTATCAAGAGTACTGGGCCCGGCGTTGAACACGATGGCTGAGGTGAAAACAGAAAAGCATGCGGTGGCGGCCAGCGTGCATGATAACCGAGTTCGAAACAGCGCCGGCGGCACTCCGCCTGGCGGGTTGACTACCCCAGCTTCGCCTTGATCTGGGCCGACACTTTGGCCATGTCGGCGCGACCGGCAAGCTTCGGCTTGAGCGCCGCCATCACCTTACCCATATCAGCCATGGCCTTGGCACCCGTGGCCTGCATGGCGGCGTCAATTTCGGCATCGATTTCGGCATCAGACAAGGCCTGCGGCATGTAAGCCTGCAGGATGCCGAGTTCGAATTTCTCCTGGTCGGCCAGATCCTGACGGCCGCCCTTCTCGAACTGCGCAATCGAATCACGGCGCTGCTTGAGCATTTTGTCGATGATGGAAATGATGTCGGCGTCAGCCAGTTCAACGCGCTCGTCGACTTCCTTCTGTTTCATCGCAGCCAATAACAGCCTGATGGCGGAAAGACGCTGCGCGTCTTTAGCACGCATCGCGTTTTTCATATCCTCGGTGATCGTAACTTTGAGCGACATGGCGGCGGAACTCCACAATCAGCGTTAGAAATTCAGGTGCCCAGAAAGCAAAATGCGGGCTGTGCCCGCATCCGCTTGACCTGCTTCCGGCAAACGCCTAATACATCTTCGGCGGCAGCTGGTGCGCGCGCAGACGCTTGTAATGACGTTTAACCGCGGCGGCAAGCTTGCGCTTACGCTCCGACGTCGGCTTCTCATAGAATTCGCGCGCGCGCAATTCGGTCAGCAGCCCGGTTTTTTCAATGGTGCGCTTGAAGCGGCGCATCGCTACCTCGAACGGCTCGTTTTCCTTGACGCGTACGGTTGGCATAAAACTATTACCCAGTCGGAAATTCAGAAAGGCGCGTAGTATAGCAGCGACTTTTGCGTTGTCAAAGCGCTGATTCTGGCAAATTTTCGGGTACGTCATGTTAATCCTCGGTATTGAAACCTCCTGCGACGAAACTGGTGTCGCGCTCTACGACAGCACACGCGGCCTCCTCGGACACGCGTTGCACACCCAGGCCGCCTTGCATGCCGAATATGGCGGCGTGGTGCCGGAACTGGCCTCCCGCGACCATATACGCCGCGTCTTGCCGCTGACCCGAGAGGTGCTCCAACAGGCCAAGGCAAGCCTCCAGGAGATCGATGCCGTCGCCTATACCGCCGGCCCCGGGTTGGCCGGCGCGCTGCTGGTCGGCGCGGGTGTGGCCGAGGGCCTGGCCTGGTCGCTGGGGGTGCCAGCCATCGGCATCCACCACCTCGAAGGCCACTTGCTGGCACCGCTACTGGAAAACCCCGCGCCCGAGTTTCCCTTTGTCGCCCTGCTGGTGTCGGGCGGACACACCCAGTTGATGCGGGTTAGCGCGATCGGACAATACGAATTACTCGGGGAAACACTGGACGATGCCGCTGGCGAGGCCTTCGACAAAACCGCGCAGCTGCTCGAACTGGGGTATCCGGGCGGACCGCAAATCGCACGGCTGGCCGAGCAGGGACAAGCCGGCCGCGTCAAACTGCCGCGCCCCATGCTGCACAGCCATGACCTTGATTTCAGCTTCAGTGGTCTAAAAACCGCGGTCATGCTGCAGGTGAAAAATCGCCAGCTTGACGCGCAAGCCCGGGCCGATGTTGCAGCCGAATTTCAGGCTGCTATCGTCGACGTATTGGTAGCCAAGTCAGCGGAGGCCGTAAAGCGCAGCGGCCTAGAACGGCTGGTCGTTGCAGGCGGAGTGGGCGCAAACATCAGCCTGCGGAAAAAGCTCTCTGCCGCCGCTGCTCGCGCCGGCTTTTCAGTCTTTTATCCCGCTCCGGAATTCTGCACCGACAATGGCGCCATGATCGCCTTTGCAGCGGCCATGCGGCTGCAACATGCCGCAGCGAAACAAGCGCCGCGTGGCAGCGGCAATTTTTCAGTCCGGCCGCGCTGGGATCTCAGTAGCCTCGAAGCCGTCAGCCGTTAAAGCGGTAGGGCGCGGGGTCAACATCGGGCGCGTGGCCCGAGATCACATCGGCCAACAAACGCCCCGAACCACAGGCCAGTGTCCAGCCCAGAGTGCCGTGGCCGGTATTCAAATAAAGATTGCGATAGCGTGTGGCCCCCACGTAGGGCAGGTTGGACGGCGTCGCCGGACGCAGGCCACACCACTGCATCGCCGCTGCAAAATCGCCGGCACGCGGAAACAAATCGGCAACGCGTTTGAGGATAGCATTGCAGCGTACGGGGTTGAGCGTTTTATCGTAGCCGTTGAGTTCAGCGGTACCGGCAACGCGCAGACGCTGCCCCAGGCGCGAAAATACAAGCTTGTGTTCGTCATCGGTCAAACTCACCTGCGGCGCCGTGTTGCCATCAGTAACAGGAATGGTCAGCGAATATCCCTTGACCGGATACACCAGGGGCGACATCCCGAGTGGCCGCAGTATCCCCGCGCTGTAGCTACCCAGCGCCACCACGTAAGCGTTGGCGGTCAACGTAAGGGCTGCCCCCTCGGCATCGCGGATGTTCAAGCCCTCGATGGCACCACTGGCCGCGACGAGCGTACTGATGGTCGAACAGCGCCGCCATTCGACGCCCGCTTCAATACAGCGTGCGGCGAGGCGCTGCGTAAATGCAGAGGCATCGCCCGACTCATCCTCGACGGCGTGATCACCGCCGACAATACGCGGCAAGGCATGCGCCAGCGCCGGTTCGATGGCGAGCAACTCCTGCGGTGTTTTGAGTATGCGTTCGCAACCAAACTCGGCCATCACGCGCACCGCGGCCTGCGCAAATGCAAACTGTGCCGGCTCGGTATAAAAATGCACGATGCCGCGCTCCTGATGATCATAGGCGATACCAATTTCGGTACGCAGGCTCTTGAGCGTTTGACGGCTGTATAGCGCCAGCTTCAGAATGTTTGCAATATTGCGGCGCGTACGCCACGGCAAACATTCAATCAGGAAACGCGCACCCCAGCGCCACTGCGCCGTGTCGGCACGCAGACGAAACAGCAGCGGCGCATCCTCACGCCCCAGCCAATGGAATATTTGTGCAATCGCATGCGGGTTTGCCCACGGCTCGGCATGGCTGACTGAAATCTGCCCGCCGTTGGCGAAGCTCGTTTCAAGTCCGGGCATAAACTGGCGGTCCACTACCGTGACATCATGACCCGCTCGGCGCAAATACCAAGCGCTGGCGATGCCAACAACACCGGCGCCAAGAACGATGACTTTCATGCGTTGCCCGCGGCAATATCAGGCGCGCTTGGCGCCTATGCGCGGCTCGGTGCCCGCGAGCAGATTTTTGATGTTGGCCTTGTGCCGCCACACCAGCAGAACGGCGATCAAAGCGGTTGCCGCCGTATATGGATGCGTGCCGTAGAGCATGAGGCAAAACACCGGCGCAGAAACCGCCGCGACCAGGGCCGCTAACGACGAGATCCGCAAAAAGAATGCAATGATCGCCCAAGTCATCGCGGCGCCAAGGCCGATCCAGAGATTCAGTCCCAGCAAGACACCCAGCGCGGTCGCCACTCCCTTGCCACCGATGAAACGGTGAAACAGCGGATACATGTGACCAAGTATGACGGCCACCGCTGCCAGCGACACTTCCAGCACCGGCGGCACCGCGCCGGCGAAAAAGCGCTCCGCCAGAAACACCGCGAACCAGCCCTTGGCGCAATCGCCGAGCAGTGTCAACGCAGCCGCCGCTTTGCGCCCCGTGCGCAAGACATTGGTCGCCCCCGGATTATTCGAACCATAGGTGCGTGGATCGGGCAATTTCATCAAACGGCTCACCACTACCGCGAAGGAAACCGAACCAATTAGATAAGCCAGGAGTGCCGCTGCTATTGCCATCGCATGAATTCACTTAGAATAAGCTGCGATTGTAGCAGCCCCCCCCATACACACCGTAGCCGCCCCCATGGACAACATATTCATTTCGGAACTCAAAATCGAAACGCGCATCGGCGTTTACGAATGGGAAAAGAAGGTTCCGCAAACCATCCAGCTTGATCTGGAGGTCGGTCTGCCGGACCAGCACGCGACCAAGAGCGGTAACCTCGACGACACCATCGACTATAGCCAGATCGTCGCGCGCATCGAGCAGCTGTTTCAGAACGAACGTTTTTTGCTACTTGAGAAAGCCGCCGAAACCATCGCAGAGATCGTCCTGCGCGATTTTGGCGCGCCGTGGGTGCGCATCAGCATTGCCAAACTCGGTGCCCTGCGCAACGTCAAGAAACTCGGCATCACGATCGAGCGCGGCTCGCGCAACTGATTCCGCACTGTCAACCGCGCGGATGATGTTTGGCATGCAGCTGCTTTAAACGCTCGCGCGCCACATGGGTGTAAATCTGGGTAGTTGATATATCGGAATGACCGAGCAGCATTTGCACCACGCGCAAATCAGCGCCGTGATTCAGCAAATGAGTCGCAAACGCGTGACGCAGGGTATGCGGTGAAATCGCCTTGCGCAGACCGGCGTGCAGGGCGTGGCGCTTTAAAAGATGCCAGAAAGACTGACGCGTCATGGCGCCGGCCCGCGCCGTGACGAACAAGGCGTCGCTGCTGCGCCGACCGAGGATAACGGCACGCGCCTCGCTGGTATAGCGCCTGACCCAGACCAGCGCCTCTTCGCCCAAGGGAACCAGACGCTCTTTCGAACCCTTGCCCATGATGCGCACCACGCCCATATCAAGGCTGACTTGCGCCACTTTGAGTGTCACCAGCTCGGACACGCGCAGGCCGCTCGCATACAAAACCTCCAGCATGGTGCGATCGCGCATGCCCAGCGCATCATCGGTGTCGGGCGCGGCCAGCAGTTTCTCCACATCCTCCTCGGTCAGGGTTTTCGGCAGACCACGTGGCAACTTGGGCGAATCAATATTCAAACTCGGATCGGCGGCGATTTTTTTTTGGCGCAGCACGTATTGATAAAAGCGCTTGAGGCTGGACAGCAGGCGGCTGGTGCTGGTCGCCTTGGCCTTGGCCGCCACCTTGTGCGCCAGATACGACAGCAGATCGGCGTGGCTGGCGGCAAGCAGATCACGGCCATGCAGTTTTTCCAACCACGCCTGAAACTGTTTGAGGTCGCGCCGGTAACTGTCAAGTGTGTTGCGCGAGAGGCCGTCCTCCAACCACAAGGCGTCGCAAAATTCATCGAGCATCGCGTTGTCAGACATGCTCATGCCGTAACAACCATTGCTTGATCTGGATCGGCGCACCGGCGCGTGCGTGCATGAAACCGCCGATGCCGCCACTGGCCACCACGCGATGACAGGGAATCACCAGCGGAATCCGGTTGGCACCGCAGGCGCCACCGACCGCGCGCGGCGCACTGCCAAGCCGCCGCGCGACATCACCATAGGTCAACGGACGACCAAGCGGAATTTCACAAATCGCCTGCCACACGCGCTGACGAAACGCACTGCCGTCAAATTCAAACGGCAACTCAAAGCGGAATTGCGGATCATCGAGGTAGCGTTCAATCTGGCGGCAGGTTTTCTCCGCAAGGCGGTTTTGCGGCGCCAGTGTGGCGGCACCGAGCGGCAGATAAACGATTTCACTGAGTCGCGCACCCGTGGTGCGGATACCGAGCACCGCAAAGGGTGTGGCCAGCCGCGCGTGATACTCGTGTCCGTAGGACAGGACGGCGGCGTGGTGGCGCCCGTCAGGCGCCAGCCGCCGCATGCGGTGCGTCTCCGCGCAACTTCTGCAACACAACGGCAATCAAAATCAGCACGATGCCGATGTAGTCGAACATCGGTTTCGGATACACCAGCGCCAGGCCAGCAGCAATCAACAGCCAGCGTTCAAGACCGTTGGTACGTTTGAACAGCCAGCCCTGCACACCGGTGGCGAGCGCGGCAATGCCGATCATGGCCGTTACGCTGACGATGGCGACCTGATCCCAGGGTGCGCTGGCGAGCTTCTTGAACGAACCCATCAGCAACAAACCAACGCCTGCAGGGTCAAGTACAAACATGAACGGCACCAAAAACGCCGGTAGTGTGTATTTCCACGATTGCAGCGTCGTCTTGTAGGGGTCTCCGCCGGTAATAGCGGCGGCGGCAAACGGCGACAACGCGGTAGGCGGCGAGACTTCCGACAACACGGCGTAATA
Organism: Bordetella parapertussis; assembly: GCA_945906935.1. Classification (GTDB taxonomy): domain Bacteria; phylum Pseudomonadota; class Gammaproteobacteria; order Burkholderiales; family SG8-41; genus PALSA-1004. Next base: position 34,229 of record CAMDSO010000019.1, on the reverse strand, counting down.
GAAAATAAACATGTGGGCGGCAAAATCGGCGACCCCGAGTTGGATCAGCGCAGGCGCGGCAATCACCGCGCAGATGATGTAGCTGGCGGTCACCGGCACGGCAAGGCCAACGATCCAGACGATCAACGAAGTCATCACGGCGGTGAGCAGCAACTTAACATCGTGCAGCAGACTGGCAGTTTGCTCAACGCCCACCGCACCAAGCGCGCTCATGATCATTTGCGTGCCGGAGTCGGCATATTGCAAAACGATCGAACTGAACTTGAGACCCAGACCGGTGAGGGTGACCACACCGACAATCAGACCGGCGGCTGCACAGGTCGCGCCAACGCTAAGCATGCCGACCGAACCGGAACGCAAGGCTTTGACCAGACCGGAGTGCGCAAACAATTCCAGACGCGACCCGCGACCGCGGAAAAAATCATACGGCACAAGAGCGCAATCGACATGCAGCATGCTACAGGCGAGCGCGACCACGGTCGCCCAAAACACCGACACCGCGGGCGAAAAACCAATCACCATGAAAAATACGATGGCCACCAACGAGAGGAAATGAAACCAGAACTGGCGCGCCAGCACGCTCATCGTCAGGTGCTTCTCGATCGCCACCGCCGGCATGCCAAATTTGCGCGCGTCGATTTCAACCATCAGAAACAGTGCAAAGTAATACAGCAGCGTCGGAATCATCGCCATCAAAATGACGTCGAGATACGAGATGTTGAGGAACTGCGCAATCAAGAAGGCTGCAGCACCAAGCACCGGCGGCGAAATGATCGCACCCAATCCGCCGGCAGCCAGCAACCCGCCCGCCGCATCCTTGCCATAACCGGCCTTAACCAGCATCGGATACGCAACACTGCCCAGCGTCACCGTGGTCGCCACGCCGCTGCCCGAAGGGCCGCCCAGCAGGAACGAGGCCAGCACAATGGTGCGACCGGCACCGCTCGGTTTACCGCCCATCGCGGCAAACGAAAAATCAATGAAGAACTTGCCGGCGCCGGAGAACTCAAGAAAAGCGCCGTAAATAGTGAACAGAATAATCAACGAAGAGGACACGTCGATGGCCACGCCAAAGATGCCCTCGAGCGTCATGTACATATGCCCGACGACGCGGCCCACATCCATCCCGTAATGCGTCCACGGCGGCGGCAGCATGTGACCAACAAACGCGTAAACAATAAAACCCACGCAGATCGCCGGCATGATCCAGCCCGAGGTGCGGCGCGCCGCCTCGAGCACCATCAGAATCAGCGCGATACCAAGAACCTGGTCGAGTGCCGTCGGACTAATCGCACGCTCAAGAAAGCCGTCGCCGCCAAACAGCATATTGCCAACGACGACGAGCGAAGCAGCCGCCGCCAGCCAATCCCACCAATGAATGCGGTGACGGAATTTTTTTGCCAACGGAAACAACAGAAAACACAGGAATAAAACGAAGGCGACATGTATGCCACGCAAGACATGGGTCGGCATGATGCCGTAGGCGGCATAGAGGTGAAACAGCGACATCACCACCGCCAGCAGCGTGATGATGCTGCCGAGCCGGCCCGGCAGCTTGTTGATCGCGCCTTCTTCTTCCTCGATGTATTGCTCCGCCTTTTTAAGCGCTTCTTCGCTGACCACGGGAACAAACCCGGCGTTCCCCGGCTCAGGCTGCGACATCTTGCGCTTTCAAAGTCTTCAAGAGCGGACTCCCGGCGTGCGGCGTTTAATTGATCTTGACACCTTTTTCCGCAAAATATTTCAGTGCGCCGGGATGAAACGGCACCACTGCGGCACCCGGCGTCTGATATTTGTAATCGAAATTGCGCGATTCGGCATGCACACGGATCAGATCATCTTTGCGCTCGAATACCGTTTTGACGATGTCATAGGCGAGCTGGTCGCTCATACGGTTGTCTGCCACCAGCACGTTCCAGACGGTAGCGATATTGTTGGCGCCGTCCTGCCCCGGATAAGCGCGTACCGGAATGGTATCCTTGACGTAGAGCGGGCCGTATTTCTTGACCATCGCTTCCACCGCATCCGAGTGATCGATCAGCTTGAGCTTGAGTCCCGGCGTCGCGCCGAGATCGGTCACCGCCGGCGTGGGAACACCGCCGACCCAGAAAAACGCATCGAGCTTTTTGTCTTTGATCGCATCGACTGATTTACCCGGGTCGAGGCGTTCACGAATGAGGTCTTTCTCCGGATCAATGCCGTAAGCCTCGAGCACGCGATAGGCCATGATCTGTGTGGCGCTGTTAGGCGCACCGGTCGATACGCGCTTGCCTTTGAGATCAGACATCTTGGTGATCCCGGTGCCATCGACCGTCACCACATGCATGCGGTTCGGATAGAGCACCATCAAGGCGCGTATATTGATCGGCTTGCCGTCGAATTTCCCCTGCCCCTTGTAGGCATCCCAGCCGGCGTCGGCCATGGTGAAGCCCACGTCCGCCTTGCCCTGCCCCATCAGCAGCAGGTTGGCCATCGAGCCGTCGGTGGTGCCAGCGGTCGCGTTAAGGTTGGGCACATGCTTGGTCAAGACATCGGCCAGGCCGCCCCCCAGTGGGTAATAAACACCGGCGGTCGGGCCGGTCGCGACAAAAATATTGACCTTGTTTTGCGCAAAAACCGGCACCGCGCACAGTGCCAGCGCAAGCAGAGCAAGCAATCTGGAAAATGTTTTCATAATTCCTCCGTGGTTGTAGTGAATCCGCCGGCAGGCATCATACGGCGCGCCCGCAACGCCGCCAACCGGGAAAAGTTATTTCGCGAACAGGCTGCCCAGGTCCTTGAAAGCCTTGAACTCGAGCGCGTTGCCGCAGGGATCGAGAAAAAACATCGTCGCCTGCTCGCCGACCTGCCCTTTAAAACGGATGTGCGGCTCGATAATAAATTTGGTCGCCACATTCTGCAGCTTTTCCGCCAGCGCCTGCCATTGCGCCATGGTCAAGACGACGCCGAAATGACGCACCGGCACGTTGTCACCGTCGACCGCGCTGGTATTGCGATGCCCCGCCTCCTCTGGTGAGAGGTGGGCGACGATTTGATGACCGTAAAAATCAAAATCGACCCACTCGGGCGAAGAACGGCCCTCGGGACAGCCCATCAAGTCGCCATAAAACGCGCGTGCTTTGGCCAGATCGTCGACCGGAAACGCCAGATGAAAAGGTTGCAATGCCATCTTGAGAATATCCGTATTCACTTGATTCGGAACATTGATTGTACCGCTTTCGCCAGCGCCAGTGCATCGCAGAGCGCCTGGGGTCGCGTGCTAACATGCGGCCTTTTTCACGGCACTCCCAGCAGTGCCGTCCTTTGGAGCCCGCATGAAGATTCTCGTACTCGCCGGCGACGGCATCGGTCCGGAAATATCACAAGCCACCCTCACCGTACTCGAGCGCGCCAACGCGCTCTATAAACTCGGCCTGGAATGGCAGCACGACGAGATCGGCTTCGTGACCCTGAAAAAAGAAGGCACTACACTGCCACCGCGCGTGATGGATGCCGCGCGTGCCGCCGCCGGCGTGCTGCTCGGCCCGGTCTCGCACCTTGATTACCCGGACCGCGATCAGGGCGGCGTCAATCCGTCGGGCGAAATGCGCACCAAGCTCGACCTCTACGCCAACATACGCCCGGCCAAGTCGCGGCTTGGCGTCGGCCTCACCGGAAAACCGGTCGATCTCATCATCTTTCGCGAATGTACCGAAGGCTTTTACGCCGACCGCAACATGCACATGGGTATCGGCGAGTTCATGCCGACCGAGGACATGGCGATGGCGATACGTCGCGTCACCGCCAAGTGCTGCGAGCGCATTGCGCGGCGCGCCTTTGAATGCGCGATGACGCGCGGCAAGAAAGTCACCGCTGTGCACAAGGCCAACGTGCTGCGCATTTCTGACGGCCTGTTCCTGCGCGAGTTTCGCAAGGTGGCAAAGGATTTTCCGCAAGTCACGACCGACGAAAAAATCGTCGATGCAATGGCCGCATTGCTGGTCCGCGATCCGTCGAAGTTCGACGTCATCGTCACCACCAACATGTTTGGCGATATTTTGTCGGACGAAGCATCTGAAATTTCCGGTAGCCTCGGGCTTGCCGGCTCGGTGATGGCAGGCGACGAATTATGCGTGGCGCAGGCCCAGCATGGCTCGGCCCCGGATATCGCCGGCAAAAACATCGCCAACCCAACGTCGCTGATTTTGTCAGCGGCCATGCTGCTGGAATGGCTGGCACGGCGCCACGGCAAACCGGCCTTCGCAGAAGCGGCGCAAAAAATCGATGCCGCGATCGACGCTGCGATCAAGGACCCGACGACACGCACACGTGACCTTGGCGGCACGCTAGACACCCAGGATTTCGCGAAGAACGTCGCTGCCCGGCTCGGCTAAGGGCGCGCGGGCACGTTCGCTGCGTATTCCTCCAACAGCGCCGCAGCCTGATCATCCGCAGGTAATCGCGGAATGAACAGGCTTCAGTCGGCGTCGCCGGCGAGCCTGTGCAAGTCGCGCAGCATCGCCTCCGGCACGGCGATACCGCCAGTCTGAGATGCCTTCACGATTTGACGGCGGCGTTCGCCCGGCAGCCGCACCTGTTCGTCGAGCAGCATCGCCGCCAGCAGCGTTTCAATGCGTTCATGGTAAACCGCCGCCCCACCCAGTGCGCCGGGATCAACCGCCATGATGGCGTGACCGATCGCGGCAGCCTTGCCCGGTTCGAAGAAAGAGTCGTTTTCGAAACCAAAGTGCGCACCGGTCAGGGCAACGCAAATCAACTCCACCATCAACGCCAGCATCACCCCCTTTGGACTATTTGGACCGCCGATGGCAGCCATGCTGCCGGTGAGTGCGGCACCGGCATCGGTGGTCGGCGCACCGCTGGCATCCAAGGCCCAGCCGACAGGGATGGGTTTACCCTCTTTGGCGGCAAGCATGATCTTGCCACGCGCCACTTCGGTCAACGAAAGATCGATCACCAGCGGCGGGTTCGATTGCCGTGGAAAAGCAGCGGCAATCGGATTGGTGCCAAACAGCGGCCGCTTGCCACCCCAGGCATTGATTGCGGCGGGTGAATTGGTAAAACCGATCGCCACTAAACCGGCTTCCGCCAGCGGTGCCAGGTGGTAATCCATCGCACCGCAATGATGGCTGTTAGTGACGCCGCAAAACGCCACACCATGGCTACGCGCACGCTGCAAAGCCTCTGCGGCTGCACACTCCATCGCCAGATAGGCGAGCCCGCCACGCGCATCAATCAAACAAGTGGCGGATTTTTCCGCGACGACCTGCGGCATGGCGCTGCCATTTACACGACCGCTGCGTACATGTTCGGCATACATCGCCACGCGCGACAAGCCGTGCCCGCCCTGCCCCGCCATCTCGGCGGCCACCAGCGCACGCGCCGTCGCGATCGCCATTGCCGTCGAAGCGCCGGCCTTGCCCAGCGCACGCGCAACCAGAGTCTCCAGTTCCGCGGCAAACATCCGCGTGCTCAATCGAGGCGTGTGCCGGAACGTTTAGCGACATCACCCCACTTCGTCGCTTCGCTGCGAAAGAAGGCCGCAAATTCGGCGGGACTGCTGCCAACAGGCTCCGCGCCCTCATCGGCCAGACGTTGGCGGACTTCGCTATTGCCCAACGCCGCCACCGTTTCACGGTGCAGTTTGTCGATAATTGCGCGCGGCGTTGCAGCCGGCACAAAGAGGCCGTTCCACTGCAAGGCGATATGGCCATTGACGCCGGCCTCTTCCATCGTCGGCACCTGCGGAATGACCGGTGCGCGCGTTTTCGCGGCGACACCAAGGCCGCGCAAGCGATTGACGCGAATCTGTGCCTGCGCCACTGGCATTACCAGAAACGATACATGCGCTTCGCCCGACATGACAGCAATGCCGGCAGGAGCCGCGCCCTTGTACGGCAGATGCGTCAATTTGACCGCACTCAACAGTTGCATCAACTCCATGGCGAAATGCGACATGGTGCCGGCGCCCGCTGTCGAATAGGTCAACATCTCCGGCTTGGCCTTCGCCATCGTGATCAGCTCACGCACGTTCTTAACAGGCAGCGACGGATGGGAAACCAGCACGAAAGGATAGGAAGACACCATCGAGATCGGTGCGAAATCCTTGACTGGATCAAATGACAGCTTGGCATAGGCAGCGGGACTGATCGACAGCGATGAGTTCGCAAACAGCAGGGTATAACCATCGGCCGGCGCCTTGGCGACAATTTCGGCGGCAATGTTTCCGCTAGCACCGGCGCGGTTATCGGCCACCATGGTCTGCCCGAGCGTTGAAGTAAGCCGCTGCGCCAGCACGCGCGCGACGATATCGCTACCGCCGCCAGCCGGAAAAGGCACCACCATGCGGATCGATTTCAATGGATATTCCTGCGCGACAACAGGCAACGCAAACCCGAGGGTGGCGATGACAAACGGGATTACGGGTTGATACTTCATAAAACGGTCTCCAGATTAAGTAACGATTGCCCCGGCTTGACGCGACTGAACGCGACCGGCCGGGTGGTAATTTCAAAACGATTAGTTTGCCATTTGACGCAGGTGTAGCGCGAATTTTCCAGCTCGCGCGCATCGGGAAAGTCACTGCGAAAATGCGCGCCGCGTGAGTCTTCGCGTGCAATCGCGGCGGCACGAATCGACTGGCTGACCATAATCAGATTTTTCAGATTCAGCCAGTCATGCCAGGTCATGCTGAAGGCACGATTACCGCCGTCAACACCGATGGTATCAATTCGCGCGGCGAGTTCTTCGAGTTTGCCTTCGGCACGCCGCAGACTCGCTGCGTCACGCACAATACCAACGTCGTCCCACATCAGATTATAGAGTTCCTCACGGACTGCGTTGAGATCACCGCCCTTCTTCTCGAAAGGCGCGGTGCAACGCGCAACGGCCTCTGCAATAGCCGCAGCGTCGGGCTCGTAAAAGGCACCGTGGCCTTTAACCCAGCCTGGCATTTCATCGCCGGCAATAGAGCCAAACACGGTTGAATTCGCCACACCATTGCCACCCAGACGATTGGCGCCATGCACGCCGCCGGAATCTTCACCGGCCACGAACAAGCCCGACAACTCGCTGCTGCAATCGCCTTTAAACACGACCCCGCCCATCATGTAATGCGCGGTTGGCACGACGTCAACGAGGCCACCAACCAGATCGAAACCGCAATCAGTACAACGCTCGACCATACCTTTGAATTCTTTACGCACCATCACCGGGTCAAGGTTGCGCATGGTGATGTAAAGTCCGCCACTGGGTGCGACGCGGCCTTCGCGCATTTCCGCGTACATGCCACGGCTGACAATGTCGCGCGTGGCACGTTCACCGCGCGGGTCGTACTTGTGCATAAAACGCTCACCATCACCGTTGAGCAACTGGCCGCCGACGCCGCGCAAGCCTTCTTCAATGATGGTGCCGGTGATGCGGGTGTGCGGCCCGGCGATCAGGCCGGTGGGATGAAACTGCACCATCTCCATATCGCGCAAAGTGAGTCCAGCGCGCAAAGCCATTGCCATGCCGTCACAGGTCTTGTCGCCCGAGGGCGTGTGAAATTTATACATGGTCGGGCCGCCACCAGTGGCGAGCAACACGGCCTGCGCCTGCACAAAAACAAATTCGCCGCTGCGCATGTCGATCATCAGCACACCGGCGATCGCATCACCACTTTTGTTTTTGATGAACTCGACCGCCCGATGCTCTTCAAGGCGGTCGACACCGCGCGCCCACACCTGCTCGGCCAGACGGTTGATGATCTCGATGCCGGTGAGATCACCCTTGTGTACGGTGCGATCAAACGTCTGGCCTGCAAACGCCTTCTGGTGCACGGTGCCGTCGGGGTTGCGGTCAAAAAAACAGCCCAGCTCGTTTTCAAGTTCGTGTATGCATTTCACCGCGCCGGTAACCAGCTTCCATGCAAGGTCCTGGTCAGGCAGCCATTTACCGCCTTCAATAGTGTCCATGAAATGGCGCTCCACCGAATCGGCTGCGGCCAGCGCCACGTTGTATCCGCCCTGCACCATGCGCGTACAACCGCTTTTACCGAACAAACCTTTCACTGCGACCGTGATCGAGAGTTTTGGGTTCGCCTGATGCGCATGCAATGCCGCAAAAAGGCCGGCGCCACCGGAGCCAAGAATCAGAATATCGGTTTTAATTGTGCGCATAAAAAGTCGATTCCAAATCGTGGCAAACGGTTTTTATTTTTTGACGCCTAGCGCAGCCAGCACGCCGGCGCGTTTCTCACGCGCGGCATTGTTGACCTCGGTATAAAGATTGCCGCCATGACTGTCCATTGCCACCAGCAGCGGGCCGAAACCCTTGACGCGGAATTTCCACAACGACTCTGGATTTAGATCATCGAGGTCAACATCCTCGATCTGCTCAATCCAGGTGGTTTCAAGCGCGGCCGCACCACCAATGATGGCCAGATAGGCGCCACCAATCCCGCTAAAGGCCGCCTGCGATGCGGCAAACAAACCACCCTTGCCGATGGTGATACGCACGCCGTACTGTTCCATCAAGGGGCGCGTAAAGCGTTCCATGCGCGCACTCGTCGTCGTGCCGACACACACAGAGGCGTAACCCGCGGGATTCTCCTCAGTTCGGGCGGTCCGCTTGACGTTGGGCGCGGTGTGAATCACCGCATGGCCACGCATATCGAAGCGCGTCTTGCGATCGTGATCGAACATATGGATATAAGTCGCATCGCGAATGCCAAATAGCGTACCGTTAAGAGTAACGGTGTCATTAACGCGTAATGCGCGCACCTGCTCTTCGCTCACAGGCATATTGAAATCATAATGAGCCATGATCAATATCCGTAGGCCACGCCATGCGGCGTGAAGGTCGCGCGCGCGCGTCGTGCCGAGTGGCATTGCATGTTGACCGCAACCGGATTCAGCGTGATATGGGTCGCAGCGGTTTCGATGTGCACGGCGAAGGAAGTCGAATCCCCGCCCAGCCCCTGCGCGCCGACGCCGAGCTTATTCACCACCGCGGACAACTCGGCCTCGAGCTTCGCCCCCTCCGGGTCGTCGCATTGCGTACCAAGCGGGCGCGTCGCCGCTACTTTCGACAAATGCACGCACAAATCGGCCGTGCCGCCGACACCCACGCCGACGATAGTCGGGGGGCAGGTTTTGCCTCCGGCTTCAAGTACGCAGTCGATGACAAAGGTTTTGATCGCATCAATACCGTCGGCCGGAATCGCCATCTTTAGCCACGAATTGTTTTCCGAGCCGCTGCCCTTAGGAATCATCTCGATCGACAGCGTTTCCGCCTGGTCTGTGAATTCAATATTGATGACCGGGATCAAACGTCCACAGGAGGTCTGCGCGTTCTGCCGCGTCATCGGATGCACCACCGAGGAGCGAAACGGATGTTCTTTCGTCGCACGTTCGCAGCCCTTGATGATGGCCTGCTTCAAGGCATAACCGTCGAACTCGACAGCCCTGCCGATCACCACGTTGTAGATCGGAATGCCGGTGTCCTGACACAAGAGATTATTAGTGTCCTCGGCCACTTTGATGTTGCGCAGCATGGTAGCCAGCACGGCCTGTCCGGTTGCGTTGGTTTCACTTTTTTCCAGGCGGGCGAAACCCTGCTTGATATCGGGCGGCAGCAATTTGAGGGCGCGGATATACGTCTCCTTGGCTGCGTCCTCGATGTCCTGCAGATTGATTTTCATCACCATTGCATTACTCCACCAACAGCCTGCGCTCGCGCACAATTCTTGCCCAATGCACCGATTCAACACCGATCGCTTTTGCAAAATCGGCTGGGCTATTGCCCACCGGCGACATGCCCAATCCCTCGAACCGCGCCTTGATTTCCGGTGCATCGAGGGCCTTCGCTGTATCGCGATGAATTTTTTCGACCACCTCGCGCGGCGTGCCGGCGGCCACCATCAAGCCAAACCAGCCGATATTTTCAAACCCGGGTATCGATTCCGCGATCGCCGGCACCGCGGGCAATTGCGCAGAGCGCTGTTTGCTGGTCACCGCAAGTGCGCGCAGTTTTCCCTGCTGGATAAAATTGACCACCGCAGCCATATTGGCGGTGGAAAACTGTACCTGTCCGCCCATCACATCGGCAATCGCCGGTGCCTCGCCCTTGTACGGCACGTGTATGACATCGATGCCGGTCGCCGCAATAAAATTTTCTGCAGCGAGATGGGTCTGCGTACTGAAGCCCGCCGAACCATAAGTGATTTCGTGCGGCCGCGCCTTCGCCAGCGCCACAAATTCCTTGGTCGTCTTCGGTGGAAAACTTGGCGTCACGACCAGCACCTGCGGCCCGCTCGCCACATTGGTAATGGCAATCAGATCCCGGGCCGGATCGAAGGGCATTTTTTTATAAATATGCTGGTTGGCGGTAACAATCGAGCCGGATGTCATGAACAAGGTATATCCGTCAGGCGGCGCCTTGGCCGCCAGCTCACCGCCGATATTGCCACCAGCGCCCGCACGGTTGTCAACGATCACCTGCTGGTTCCAGATTTCCGCGAGTTTCTGACTGACCACGCGAGTCACTATATCGGCAGCCCCTCCGGCAACAAACGGCACGATGATCCGTACTGATTTGGCTGGATAAGTTTGAGCGCTGACGTAAGACGTAGAAAGAAATAATAGCACCGGCAATATTATTTTAGTCATGCGGCCTCCTGTTCGTTTTGAAACGGGAAAAAGCTCAAAACAAGTTCAGTGCAAAAACCAGGCCGATCGCGACACTAACACCTGCGGCAACCGCAAGCAGCGTCTTCTGCCGGTCACGCCATGGCAGCAATTCGATCATCAGCAAGCGGATGCCACCGGTCATATGGGCGGCCAGTAACAGCACGATACCAGCCTCACCGAATTTAACGATGGGCAAAGCGCTCCATTGCAATACGCTGTCAAGCGCGGCAGCCCCCTGTAAGGCATGTCCCAGCGACCAGAAATGCGCGGGCAAAAACAGCGCCAACAGAACGCCGCTCAGGCGGTGCACTGCGAAAGCCCACCATGCCGGATGGTTGCGCGCACGGAAATCGTTTCTCATGAAAAGACGCCCAATACTGCGCGCATGCCTGCCAGGGCCGATGTAATGCCAAGCGCCAGAGTCAGCATATTCACCGCCGCACCACGCCAGCCCAGCGTTTCGGCAAGCACGGTGCGCAAGCCGATCGGTGCGTGAACGGAGACGGCCAACACAAACACTGTGTAAAACGCAAACCACGCGTAATTGCCTTGGGTACGGGCAAGAATCTCGGCGGCAGAGAGGCCGCCACGTACCGCATAAATCATGGTTGCCAGATGCACCACGATACACACTGCAAGAACTGCGGCACTGGCACGCTGCGCAAGCCACAACCACACCTGCAGGCGTGCTTTCATAGAGAACCGTGCGACAGGCGCGAAACGGTCACTCAGCTTTCTCCATCAATGGCGGCGGCCAAGACGGCACGTTTGAGTCCAGCGATGCCGATGGTCGGCGAGATATGCTTCGGGCAGCGTTCGCTGCAACTGGTGTGGGTATGGCAGGCGTGGCAGCCGGCATCCCCTGACACCGCGGCTAGACGCTCGACCCCGCTGATATCGCGGACGTCGTTGTGCAATGTCCACGCGCGGTTAAGGGCGGCCGGACCGAGGTAGTCAGGGTTCCATTGCACGACATCGCAGGCGCTATAACAAACGCCACAGCCGATGCATTCAATACCGGCATCGACCTGCTGGCGTTTGGGAGAGCCCGGCATAACGCGCGCGAAATCGTCATTGCGTGTGAGTGCCCCTTTAAAGCGGCCGCGCGCCCTCGCCCACTTGTCAAAAAATTGCTCCATGTTGGTGACCAGGTCCTTGATCACCGGCAGGTTGGATAAGGGGGCGATTTCGAGCCGACCGTCGACCGCAACCTTCTCCACATGGGTGCGGCAGGTCCAGCGCGCCTGGCCGTTAACGTTCATAGCGCAGGAACCACACACGCCGACACGGCAGGAAAAGCGGTATGACAAGGAGGGGTCGATGACACGCTGGATATAAGTGACAACGTCCAGCACCGTTTGCGCCTCGAGTCGCGGCACCTCGTAGGTTTGGTATGCGCCTTCGTCAGCGCCGCGCCAGACGCGCACACTGAGACTATCCGTTTTGGGTGTTTGGAGCGCCTCGGGCTTCAGGCGCGGGGAGAGGCAGGCTGCATCAACAGCACGCTTTTCCACCTCGCCCCTCACCCTTTCACCCGTTCACCCTTTGCCCCTCACGGAATCAAGCGCTTTCGTACAAACGCGTCAGTACAAACTCTCGATGACCGAGCGCCTCAGCGGCGGTCAGACGGCCATTACAGGTACGCAGCATGACTTCAAGCAACTCTTCACCGGTCTGGTCAAGATTTTTCTCCCGCTGCAGCAGGCCCGAACAGTCGTGATCAATGTGTTCTGACATCGTACGCACAGTACGCGGATTTGCGCACAGCTTGATCACCGGAATAATCGGGTTACCGATCACATTGCCCTGGCCGGTCGGGAAAAAATGCACGACGTATCCCGACGCGGCGCACAAGGTGACCATCTCGGCGGCTGCCGAAGACGAATCCATGAACCACAGGCCGGGCTTGGTCGGCATTTCCGCCTTGTCGAGGCAACCGACGACCTTGCACTTCTTGCCGATTTTCTGGATGTTGCCGAGTGCTTTTTCTTCGATCGTCGTCAGGCCGCCGGCAATATTGCCCTTGGTCGGCTGCGAATCGGACAAATCGCTGGTTTTGTGGCGCTCGACAAGTTCCTGATAGCGGTTGAACATCGCCATGAACTGGTCGCGCACCTCAGGGGTCTCACAGCGTGCAGCGACGATATGCTCACCGCCGGTGATTTCCGTAGTTTCACCAAACACCATGGTAACGCCGAGGGGATCAAGTTTATCGAAGGCATTGCCGACGGTCGGGTTCGAACCGCAACCCGAGGTGGTGTCAGACTCCCCGCATTTGGTGGATACCCACAAATCACTGATCGGGCACTCCACGCGCTGCAGTTCGGACGCCCACTGAACATATTCCTTGGCGACTTTCGAGGCGCGCATGATGGTGTCGTGATCACCATGTAATTCGATACCGAAACCGATGACCGGTTTGCCGGTCTTGGCGATCGCCTTGACGATGTCCTGGGTCCATTGATCTTCAATGCCGATCACAACCACTGCGGCGACGTTCGGATTGCAACCGGTACCGATCAGCGTTCTGAAATGCAACTCCAGGTCGGCGCCGAACTGCAGGCGGCCGTAGGGATGCGGGATCGCCATCGTGCCTTTGATGTTATGCGCTACGGCTTCACAAGCCGCATTGGACAGATCGTCGACCGGCAGAATGATGACGTGATTACGCACGCCAGCGCGGCCGTTCTCGCGGCGGTAACCCCAGAAGGTTGTATTGCTGGAAATCATAATTTCTCCAAAAATTTATTGAGCCTGCAGAGGCAAGTGATTCTTCTTCAGCCTCGGTGCGAACCCCTAAGGAAACCGGAAAAAACTGTGCGTTAGATGCGAATTTCCGTTGCGTGAGGAATGCAGCGCAAGCACGAAAGACACCACCCGGCTTACCAGCGCTTGGTCTTGATGTTATGTACGTGCGCGTGGGCACCTGCCTTGATATCTGCAACTGATTTGCCGATGTCAATGCCATACTTGATAATGGTATCGCCGCTCTTGATGTCTTTGAGCGCGAGTTTGTGACCAATCGGAATATCCTGCTCGGCGTTGAGCGAAATGGTACGATCCTCGTCCATGATCCAGCCGGTCAGTGCCTGCCCCGCCTTCACGCCCTCCACCACGACCACCGCAACCGTATCTTTGGGGTCATGCAATACGAAATGAATCATGACAACTCCTGGTAAATGCTTGGGGAACCCCTGCGCTTTAGGGGGGAATTTCTGCAGATTGGAACTGCAGTGATACTACACGTCGCTGGAAACGGGCGTCAACCGTGATTGTCGCGGTCGCGTTCGACCATTGACAGCAGTGCGGGACGGTTACAGTTTGTGCAGCTCACGCCTGATTTTTTCCAGCGTTTCGACATCCTTGATGTTGTTCAAAAGCCAGTCAAATTGACTGCGCGCATCAACTTTAAAACCAGCGCGGGCAAAATTGGTGCCGGCACTCAAGCGTGCGTTGACGGCAAGCGCGTCTGGTACGGGTTGGTCTAGCGTCAGCGCCGCCTCGAGAAAATGGTCGCCGGCACGCGCATAGTCTGCGGCGATCTCGGCGCCACGACCCATTGCATGAAGTAACTCTCGGCGCTCCCGTCCAGCGGCGAGCGGCAACAGGACGCGGTACAGATTGTCGGCGCTTTTAAGTTGTCCTGCCTCCTGAATTTCGACGACCACCGCCATGGCGCGGCGTATCTGCGCAACCGGCAATGTTTTCTTGCCGGTGAGCATCGCGCGCAAGAGGTCGACACTGGCGGGTGCCATACCGGCAGCAGCGAGGGATTGGGCCAGACGCAGACTCCATTCATCCGCATCGAGTTGAGGCGGCGCATCGAGCCCGCTCCAATAACGTGCCGCCAGTTCCTGCCGGTTGTTCTCTGCCGCCATCGCACCGAGTAGATAACGCGCCTGGGTATCAATATCCTTGACCTGGAAACGCGACGCATCGGCAAACAGCCGCAATGCGGTCATAGACAGCTTGGAGCTTTGCAACGAATAGACCAGCTGCAATTGGGCATTGGCGCGAGTGGCGGGGACCTTACTATTCAGTGCCAGAAAGGCAAAAAAAGCACGGCCGGCCGTGGCATTGGCTGCTGCACGCCGCGCCCCGAAATCAGACCAGGCACTGTCATCCCCGACGAGTAGTTTTTCCTGATTGGCGAGTTCCTGTGCTGCCAAGGCGTAGGTACGCCATAAATCTTCAGCAAGGGCAGCGGCCGCTCCCGTTGCTTTGTCTGGCGCGAGATGCAATCGATGCTCCAGCGCCTCCGCCCGTAACAGGGTGTTGCGCTGGGCTGTCGCGGCGAATTGCATCACGTCCCAGTAGGCAGGCGCGGCGTTGCGTTTAACGATTGCTGCTCGCGCCTGCTCAACGGCTGCGTCTGGTGTCAACAGGCCGGTTTGCAAACGCAGGAGCAATTTGACCGGACCCGCGTCGTCCAGTTGGGCCATCCAGTTGACGGCCTCCTTGTCCATGCCGGCGGCCAGCAGACCTTCGACGAAACGCGCTGCCATGTCACGATCCAACGGCTTGTAGTCTTGCTGGTAGCGCAACATCAGCAGATAGGCTTCGCGCGTTCTATCATCAGTAAGATAAGCGTCAATGACAAGCATACGGGCCTGCCGCAGCTCTTCTGCTGGAACATCGTGGCGCCAAAAGAGCCGGCTCAGAAATTCACGTGCGGCCTGCCCTTGAGCAGCGACGATGGCCGCGCGCGCACCCTGCAACAAACAAAACCGTATCGTAGCCGGGGGAGCACCTGAGGATATTTCTGTTATGCGTTTGGCAAGTGCATCAGGCTGTATGAGCCGGAACATCAAATTACAGCGCAGTCGCTCCCAATCCGCCCAGCCAGGCGCGGATACAGTGACGGGCTGCTGTGCCTCGACACGGGCCAAAGCCGCCTTCCAGGCACCGCTATCAGCAAAGCGCTGGGCAAGTTCAAAATCGCCTGGAACACCCTGGGCGGGAATGCTCGATGAGATGAGGAACAGAAAAACTGCCAATGACAGAGTACGCATCGGGCTATTTTAGTTTCGTTAACAACAAAAATACCCGGGTCAATAAAAAAGGCGGCTCACGCCGCCTTCTCTAGCACCCATGGATGCAATTACTGTGCTTCAGCCTGCGGCTTAGGCGCAGCTTCAACCGGCGGCAAAATCTCCCGCGCCACATAATCAAGACGTTCCTTGATGCGCGCGGCCTTGCCAGAACGCTGACGCAAGTAATAAAGCTTGGCGCGACGCACGTCGCCGCGGCGCTTGACTTCAACAGAGGCGATCAACGGCGAATAGCTTTGGAAGGTACGCTCAACACCCTCACCCGAAGACATTTTGCGCACCGTGAAAGCGGAATTGAGTCCGCGATTACGCTTGGCAATCACCACGCCCTCAAAAGCCTGCACGCGTTTGCGCTCACCTTCGACCACGTTGACATTAACCACCACGGTATCGCCGGTCTTGAAATCCGGAATTTTCTTCGCAAGACGCGCGACTTCTTCTTTTTCCAGCTGCTGGATCAGATCCATATTCACACTCCACTCAATTCTTGCTTGAATTCTTCGAGCAAACCGCACTCGTCCACACTCATCCCACGTTGTTCCAGTAACTCCGGCCTTCTCTGCCAGGTACGTCCCAGCGACTGCTTCAAACGCCAACGCCCAATGTCGGCATGATTACCCGACATCAAAACCGCCGGCACCGCCAATCCTTCATACTGCTCCGGCCGCGTGTATTGAGGGCAATCCAACAAGCCTCCAACAAACGACTCCTGAACCGCCGACTGCGTATCTCCCAGCGCACCTGGGAGTTGTCGCACAATGCAATCAATCAGCACCATTGCAGCCAGTTCGCCGCCCGACAACACGTAATCGCCAATCGACACTTCGTCATCAACGCTACGCGCAATCGCACGCTCGTCAACGCCTTCATACCGACCTGCCAGCAATACCAGACCCTGCTCAGCAGACAACTTCATCACCAGCGCATGATTCAGCGGCCTACCCTGCGGCGACATATAAATCACGCGCGGCTTCTTCACGCCCGTGCTCGCCTGTCGCTGCCGCGCCGCCGATACTGCACGGTCCAGCGGTTCCGCCATCATCACCATGCCCGGACCACCGCCATATGGCCGGTCGTCCACGCTACGGTAGCTGTTTCGCGCAAAATCACGCGGGTTCCAAGCCACCAGACCGAAAATCCCGCGGTCACGCGCCCGGCCTGTGATCCCGGCCTCGGTTACCGCCTCGAACATCGACGGAAACAGCGTTACCACGTCAAACTGAAGCATCAGTAATCCTCGCCCCAGTCCACTACCATCCTGCCCGACTTGAGATCAACCTGCTTGATCACATCGGCGATAAAAGGGATTAACGTTTCTTCATCCCTGCCACCACCCGACACGACCAAAACATCATTGGCGCCGGTTTGCAAAATCCGGGCAACCCGCCCGAATTCATATTGTTCAACATTTACGACCGCCAGACCGATCAAATCGGCCCAGTAAAACTCGCCTTCTTCTGCCGGCGGCAACTCTGATCGCAGCACTGCGATATCAGAACCCCGCAGCAGGAGTGCTGCCTCACGGTCATCAATCCCTTCGAGCTGCGCAACCAGCGCACTACCCTGCACTCTGCTGGCAACTACCCTGACTTCACGCCAAGAATCGTTGCCGCCAATACGCCAAACAGGGTAATCGCTCAAACTTTCCGGATCGCTGGTGAGGGTGTGGATTTTGATCCAGCCCCGAACACCGTATGGAACGGTCACCCGCCCCATGACCACCAGTTCGTCAGGCAGCTTGCTTGGCACCGAATTGTTTGACGAGGCGTGCCGCGGTGTCGCTAATCTGCGCACCCTTGCCCTGCCAGTAAGTCAACCGATCAGCCTGATACCGAAACGATTCCTGGCCTTCAGGCGCCTTCGGATTATAAAAACCGATGCGCTCGATGAAACGTCCATCGCGGGCGCGTTTGGAATCGGCTACCACCAGATTAAAAAACGGCCGCTTCTTGGCGCCGCCGCGTGCCAGTCTAATCACAACCATGTTACCGACCCCGAAAATGCGGAAAGGGCGCGATCTTACGCCACCTTCCACGATCGACGCAAGAACAAACGGGCTTTTTGACTGATCCGCCCGCCAAGGCCGCCTGCTTTATATCCCGCCGATTCAGCAATTAATTTCAAAAAGCGCCAACAACAACGCCTGGGTCAGCGCATGCCGGGCAGCATCCCCTTCATGGATCTCATCATCTTGGCCATCCCGCCCTTGGCCATCATCTTCATCATTTTCTGCGTTTGCTCGAACTGCGCGAGCAAACGGTTGACCTCCTGCACGCTCACGCCGGCCCCTGTCGCAATGCGGCGCTTACGAGAAGCCTTCAGCAGCTCGGGCTTGCTGCGCTCACGCGGCGTCATTGAATTGATAATCCCCTCGATGCGGCGCAATTGACCGTCATCCATCTGCGCATTGCCAGCGGCCTGTGCGAGCTGACTAGGCAACTTGTCGATGAGTGCCGCAACGCCGCCCATCTTTTTCATTTGTCCGACCTGCTGCTTGAAATCCTCAAGATCGAAACCCTTGCCCGACTTCAGCTTGCGCGCGAATTTTTCTGCTTCATCACGATCAACCGAACGGTGAACATCTTCGATCAACGAGAGTACATCGCCCATGCCGAGTATGCGAGAGGCCATCCGCTCTGGATGAAAAGCTTCCAGACCATCGAGTTTTTCACCGATACCGGCAAACTTGATCGGCGCCCCGGTCACCTGGCGCACGGAGAGCGCGGCACCGCCACGGGCGTCGCCGTCGAGCTTGGTCAGTACGACGCCGGTCAACGGCAGCGCGTCAGCGAAAGCCTTCGCCACATTGACCGCGTCTTGACCCTGCATTGCGTCCACCACGAACAAGGTTTCAACCGGCTTGAGCAAGCCATGCAGCTCGCGAATCTCAGCCATCATCGCGTCATCAATGGCGAGGCGGCCGGCCGTATCCACAATCAACACATCATGATAATGAGTGCGCGCGAACGCGACCGCAGCACGCGCAATATCGGCAGGCTTTTGTGCGACATCAGACGCAAAAAAATCCACCTCAACCTGCGCTGCCAGTGTCTTCAGCTGTTCAATTGCCGCAGGACGGTAGACGTCGCAACTGACCAGCAAGACTTTCTTGCGCTGCTGCTCGCGCAGCATTTTCGCCAGTTTGCCGGTCGATGTGGTCTTGCCCGAGCCCTGCAGACCCGCCATCAGGATCACTGCTGGCGGCGTGGTGGCCAGATTCAGCCCGCTGGCTGCCTCACCCATCAGGTTAACCAGCTCCCGGTGGACCACGCCGACCAAGGCCTGGCCGGGCGTCAAGCTGCCGACCACGTCCTGCCCCAGCGCACGTTCGCGAACGCGTGCGATAAAATCCCGCACTACCGGCAGCGCAACGTCAGCCTCCAGCAGTGCGACGCGCACTTCGCGCAGGGCATCTTGGGTATTGGTTTCGGTCAGGCGCGCTTCACCACGCAACGTCTTAACCACTTGCGAGAGGCGGCCGGTCAAATTTTCGAACATGCTGATCCCCGTGTTTTGCGCGGCAGACGCGCCGTGAATACTCTGGTGTAAACTGCTGCAGGATGAACGCATCCAGTTTTATATTTTATCCGATCGTCTCCACACTGTACGCGGTGCTCGCCGCCTATTTCTGGCGCACGTGCTGGCGTAATGGCGCTCAAGATGACGGCGCGCAAGTCGATCGCCCGCGGCTATTCGAGCATCTTATGGTGCTCACCCCGTTGCTTCTGCACGGCATGCTGCTGGCGAACTCAGTGTTGGCCGCCGACGGCATCCACCTCGGTGTTGGCAACGCAATATCCGCCATCGTCTGGCTAACAGTCGCCATCTACTGGACAGGCAACCTTTTTTACCGCATCGAAGGCCTGCAGGCTCTGGTCATGCCGGTGGCGGCGCTCTGCGCATTTTTGCCGGCCCTGTTACCGTCGACGCGGGCTCTGCCAAATACAGAGCTGCCGGTGTTTCAGGTGCATTTGATGATCGCGCTGCTGGCCTACAGCCTGTTTACCATCGCATCAATGCACGTGCTGCTGATGGCGGTTATCGAAAACCGGCTGCATAGCGGCCGACTGCCGACGGCCCTGCAACAATTACCCGCCTTGCTGACCATGGAAACGCTGCTGTTCCGCATCCTTTTCGCCGGTTTCGTGCTGCTCACGCTGACGCTGGCCACTGGGATCCTCTACTCCGAAGACTTGTTCGGCAAGGCCATGCGGTTCAATCACAAAACCGTGTTTGGCATACTCTCATGGCTGATTTTTGCCGCACTGCTTGGCGGAAGGCAGCTCTATGGCTGGCGCGGCAGGGTTGCCGTGCGCTGGACGCTGACCGGCTTCATGTCACTGGTACTTGCCTATGTCGGTAGCAAATTCGTGCTCGAAGTCATCCTCGGCAGAATATAAACAACAATGCCTCAGCCACGGCCTGCCCAGCCTGTAGCGGCGCATTCTTCGCGTCGTTAAGCCCTGATGGACGATATTCCTTTATCGGTGCAGTTTGCTGTGCTCGGCATCCTGCTGCTCTTGTCGGGCTTCTTCTCGATCGCGGAAACCAGCATGATGGCTTTGAACCGCTACCGGTTGAAAGCCCTGCTACGCACCGGCAACCGCGGCGCCCGCCTTGCCTCCGATCTGCTGGCGCAAACCGACCGCCTGCTTGGCGTGATTCTGCTTGGTAACAACCTTGTCAATGCAGCCGCGGCGGTGCTGGTCAGCGTGATTACCGTGCGCCTGTTCGGCGACGACGAGATCGCACTCGCAATAGGCACGCTGGCCGTTACCTTTTTGATTCTGGTATTTTCTGAAATCACCCCCAAGGTGATCGGTGCCGCCTATGCGGAGGCTATCGCACTGCCGATCGCCTTCGTGCTGAAACCCCTGTTGCGCCTGCTCTATCCAGTGGTGTGGTTCGTCAATTTGTTCGTGCAAAGCCTGCTCTGGATGCTGCGCTTGAAGCCCGCTGACGCCGCCAATACCAAGATGACGCCTGAGGAGTTGCGCACGCTTGTTCTCGAGGCCGGTAACTACATCCCGAAAAAACACCAAAGCATCCTGTTAAACCTGTTCGACCTCGAACAAATCTGCGTCGACGACGTGATGACGCCGCGCAGCCAGATCGAAGCCATTGATATCGATGCCCCACCGGCCACCTTGCGCACCCAGCTTGCAACCGCCTACCACCGGCGACTGCCGGTCTATCAGGGACAGCCAGACAACATCATTGGCGTCGTCCTCGTGCGCAAGGCGCTGGGCCTGAGCCGCGACGATGCAGTATTGGCCGGACAACTACGCGGCCTCATGCGAGCCCCGTACTTTGCGCCGTCGGGCACGCCCCTGTTCACGCAATTGCAGCAGTTTCAGGAACACCAGGACCGGCTCTGTTTCGTCGTCGATGAATACGGTGAGCTGATGGGCATGCTGACGCTGGACGACATCGTCGAGGAATTAATCGGGGAATTCGCCACGCACTCGCCGCTGCAACCTGGCCGCTTTCATCCGCAAACGGACGGCAGCCATCTGGTCGAGGGGGGCAGCCTGCTGCGCGAACTCAACCGCAAGCTGGGTTTTCGCTTTCCACTCGACGGCCCCAAAACCCTCAACGGTCTGGTGCTGGAACACTTGCGCGAAATTCCAGAACCCGGCACTAGTCTTGAAATCGCCGGCCATCGAATGAAAATCATACAAACGCAGGATCGCGTCATCAAAGCTATAAACCTTGCACCGCTTGAAAAAATTACGGCCGCGCCGCAGACACACGGGTAATCGGGCCAGCCTTTTCTTTACAAAGTAAGGTCGGCAGGGCATGATATTGGAATCCTCATTTAACCAATAAGTTAGCGCGTTGTTTTAAAACGCTACCGGAGAGTCACCATGGCCACCGCTACCCAGAAAAAAGACGTTAAGGAATTCGTCTATTCATGGACCGGCACGGACCGCGCAGGCAAGACGGTTCGCGGGGAAATGAAGGCGGGCGGAGAAGCCGTTGTCAACGCGCTACTACGCCGCCAGGGTATCAAGGTCAACCGCGTCAAGAAATTAACCGCGGGCCGCGGCGGTTCGATCACCGACAAAGACATCACGCTATTTACGCGCCAGCTGGCAACCATGTTGAAGGCAGGCGTACCGCTGCTGCAAGCCTTTGATATCGTCGGCAAGGGCCACAGTAATGCGGCGGTACAAAAACTGCTAATGGCTGTCAAAACCGAGGTTGAAGGCGGTTCCAGCCTTAAACAGGCGTTTGAAAAACACCCTCTGTATTTCGACACGTTGTTTTGCAACCTGATTGGGGCGGGCGAACAAGCCGGTATTCTGGACAGCCTGCTGGATCGTCTGGCCACCTACAAGGAAAAAACGCAGGCGATCAAGGGAAAAATCAAAGCCGCCCTGTTTTACCCGATCGCTATCATTGCCGTGGCATTCATTATCACCGCCGTCATCATGATTTTCGTGATCCCTGCGTTCAAGACGGTATTCGCAAGTTTCGGCGCCGACCTGCCCGGACCGACACTCGTTGTCATGGCCATCTCCGATTTCTTCGTCGAATACTGGTACTTGATTTTCAGCATCGTCGGCGGCGGCATTTACGGATTTCTCTACGCGTGGAAACGCTCGAAGGCAGTGCAAATCCTGATGGACAGGGTCATGCTGCGGGCCCCCATCTTCGGCGATCTGGTGCGCAAAGCGACCATTGCGCGCTGGACGCGCACACTGGCAACCATGTTTGCCGCCGGCGTTCCACTGGTTGAGGCGCTCGATTCGGTCGCCGGCGCCGCCGGCAACCACGAATATTTTGTCGCCACGAAGAAAATTCAAAGCGAGGTTTCCACCGGCTCCAGCCTTGTCGTGTCCATGCAAAACGTCGACCTGTTCCCAAACATGGTTTTGCAAATGGTGGCGATTGGCGAAGAGGCCGGCTCGCTTGACGGCATGCTTAGCAAAGTCGCCGATTTTTTCGAAGCCGAAGTCGATGACGCGGTTGAGGCGCTCTCCAGCCTGATGGAGCCTTTGATCATGGTCGTTCTTGGCACGCTCATTGGCGGTATGGTTGTCGCGATGTATCTGCCGATCTTCAAAATGGGTCAGGCGGTTTGAAGCGGTGCAAAGCAGCGTCTCGCTTATGCCAAACCAGAGGCGAGGGCCCCAATACGGCCTTTCAACACTTTAATGCCGGAAACGGATAATCGCTGATGTCCATCATCCAGTTACTGCAAAACAACTCCGCGCTGTTCGCGGCGGTGGTCGCCCTGCTGTCGCTCGCCATCGGCAGTTTTCTCAACGTGGTGATCCACCGCATGCCCAAGATGATCGAGCGCCAGTGGCGTATCGAGGTCGCCGAGTCCGGCGGGCAAACTGCACCAGCCGAACCGCGCTACAACCTGATGGTGCCACGCTCGCAATGCCCAGCCTGCGCGCATGCGATCACGGCAATGGAGAATGTCCCTGTCGTCAGCTATCTGCTGCTGCGGGGCAAATGCGCCGGCTGCGGCAAGCGCATTTCGCCACGCTACCCGCTGGTTGAGCTGCTGACTGCCGTTCTTTCCGGATTTGTCGCTGTACACTTTGGCTTTAGCTGGAATACCGCTGCCGCGCTCCTGTTTGTGTGGGCGATGATTGCGCTAGCCTTCATCGATCTCGATACCTTCTACCTGCCTGACGACATCACACTGCCGCTACTCTGGGCGGGCCTGTTATTTAATGTCAACGGGGGGTTTGTCGATCTGCAGTCGGCCGTAATCGGTGCCATCGCGGGGTATCTTTCCCTGTGGAGTGTGTTCTGGGGCTTCAAATTTGCCACCGGCAAGGAGGGTATGGGCTACGGCGACTTCAAATTATTGGCGGCCATCGGCGCGTGGCTAGGCTGGAAAATGCTGCCTGTCGTCATCATGCTGTCGTCTTTCGTCGGCGCCGTCATCGGTATCAGTCTGATCGCGTGCGCGCGTCAGGAACGCGGTAGTCCGATTCCATTCGGCCCCTATCTCGTGCTGGGCGGACTTATCGCCATGTTCTGGGGCGATGCCATCGTCAAGTATTACCTGCAAAGCTTCTAACCCCATGCCCCTTGTTATCGCCCTGACTGGTGGCATCGGCAGCGGCAAAAGCACTGTCGCCGAAATCTTCGCCGAACTCGGCGCCGACGTCATCGACACCGATGCCATCGCACACCGATTGACCGCCTGCGGAGAAGCAGGGGCCATCGAAATCGGACGGCAGTTTGGCAGTGAATTTCTACGCGCCGATGGCGCTCTCGACCGTGAGCGTATGCGGGAGCATGTGTTTTCCGACATTACCGCACGCAAAAAGCTAGAGGCTATTCTGCACCCGATGATACGAGCGGCAGTGGACGCGGCGATGGAGGCTGCTGGCGGCAGCTACACGGTGCTGGTGGTACCACTGCTGGTGGAAACCGGCGCTTATCAGGCACTCGTCAAGCGCACCCTGGTGGTCGATTGCAGCGAAACGGCACAAATGGAACGCGTCCGCGAACGCAACCAGCTACCGGAAGAAACGATCCGCAACATCATGGCCAGTCAGGCAAGCCGGGCGGCAAGACTGGCCCGCGCGGACGATGTCATCGTCAATGATGGCGACCTCGCAACCCTGCGGAACCGCGCGCTTGAGATTAATCGCCATTACCTGAGCCTGGCGGAAAAGGCTTGAGGTATTGGTGGATTTGCGAAAAAGCCTAAAAAACCGCACTTAAGTCTTTATTTTTCGACGGTTTTGTAGAACAATTGGGCGCATTAATCACTTCCCCGGTAATCCGTCCTCGCCGTGATCAGCTACGAATACCCGTTGAGCGAGCGGATACGCACATTGTTGCGTCTCGAAGACCTGTACGAGCGAGTAGCTTATTTCACAGCCAAGGCAGATGCGCAGGAACATCACGTCGCGCTGTTATCAATATTTGAAATTCTCGAAGTCGCAAGCCGGGCGGATCTCAAGTCCGATTTGTTGCAAGAACTCGAGCGGCAAAAACATTCCCTCGAAGCCTTACATGACAATCCAGAAATTTCCGAGCAGGCACTCGATGGCATTCTGTGGGAGATTGATCGTGTGTCCTCACGCCTGTTACAGATGTCGGGGAAGATCGGCCAGAAACTGCGAGAAAACGAGTGGCTGATGAGCATCAAACAACGCACCAACATACCGGGCGGTGTGTGCGAGTTTGATGTGCCGTCGTACCATTATTGGCTGCACCAAAGCGCCGACTTGCACCGCCACGACCTGGAAGGCTGGCTCGCACCTTTTCTGCCTATCCGCGACGGCATCGCCATCATGCTGCGACTATTGCGCGAAAGCGGCAAGGTCTCAAAACAAACTGCAGTGCAGGGCGTTTACCAGCAAATGATGGCGGGGCGCGTGGCACAAATGCTGCGCCTGCGTTTGCGCCGTGACTATCAATGCGTTCCCGAAATTAGCGCCAACAAATATGCGCTGAATATCCGCTTCACTCTGCATGATGGCGGTCAGCGTGCAAAGGTCATCGAATCCGACGTCGATTTCGAACTGACCTTCTGCAATCTCTGAACCGGCACGACCATGAAGGTTCGCATGGTGAATTGTCCTCAATGCGGCAAAGCCGCGCAGTGGGATCCTTCCAATCGTTTCCGCCCGTTTTGCTCAGAGCGCTGCCGCCTGATTGATCTCGGGGCGTGGGCAAATGAGAGTTACCGCGTCGCCAGTGCTGACCCGGTTGATGATCTGGAGAACATGGAAGACACGTCACGGCCACCACTAAATTAAACCGCGTCTGACCGGCCAGCGGGTATCACATCAGCAATTCCACGCGCCTCGCATCATGGCAATGCCATGGGCGCCCTGCCGCCATGCCGGCAGTAAATCATCTTTCTGCATACCGCCCAGCGCATAGACCGGTAGCGAATAATCGCAAATGAGCTCGGAAAATTTGTCCCATCCCATGGGTGTCACACCGGGGTGACTAAGCGTTTCCGCCAGAGGCCCCAGCACGACAAAATCGCAGCCCAGTTCACATGCACGCTCAAGTTCAGCCGCGTTGTGGCAGGATGCACCGCACCACGCGACGTCAGGCCGGCACGCGGCTGACATGAGTGCAGATGAGCTCATATGCACGCCATCAGCACCCGCCGCGTCAGCTATCGATACCGGCCCGTTGAGGAGCACTCGTGCGCCGTAGCGCCGGGCCAATGCCACGACTTCGCTGGTAAATTTCACCAGGGCAGCGGCTTCAATAGCCTTTTCCCGCACTTGTATCAGACGTAAACCTGCCGACAATGCGGCTTGCAGTTTGCCTAGAAAAGCGTCGCCCCCGCACTCTGCCGCGCAGCTCAGTCCGTAGACGTGCGGCAGTTCAAGTGCGCGCAGAATGGGTCCGTTGGCCGGCAAGACTGGGGCCACATTGATACCACCCACCGTCTGCCATGCGAACTGCTGCTGCTCGCGTCCCTGTGGCTCGCCACGCCAGGCCAGCACACGAAAAAAACGCAGACATACATCTGCATGCTCATAATCGAATTTGCGCGTCAGCCAGGGGTAAGCCGTCTCTACGTCCAGCCCGAGCTCTTCATGCAACTCGCGCTTGAGTGCGTCGCACGCAGTTTCGTCGGGCTCAACCTTGCCGCCGGGAAACTCCCAGTAGCCCGCATAGACTTTGCCGGCGGGACGCTGCGCGAGAAGAAACTCGCCACGATCGTTTTCAATCACGGCGGCAGCCACTTCTATGCGCTTGCGCGCCGTCACGTTTTCAACGCGTCGCTGATTTACTTGCCACGAGCGGCGTGCGCGCGGCCCGCCCAGTCACGCGCAAACTGCCATGCAACGCGACCGCTACGCGAACCACGCTGCAAAGCCCATTGCAGCGCGGCATGGCGCACGGCTTCGCCGTTGGCACCGGCGACCTTGAAGTAACCCAGCCACTGCGCGACGATTTGCAGGTATTCGTCCTGGTCGAAAGGGTAAAAAGAAACCCACACGCCAAAACGCTCGGACAACGAGACCTTCTCCTCGACCGTCTCGCCGGGGTGAATATCGTCGCCGACAGGCTTGGCCTCAAGGTTATCCGACATGTAATCCGGCATCAGATGACGGCGGTTGGAAGTCGCGTAGACGAGACAATTTTCAGAGGCAGCAGCGACCGAACCATCAAGCACCACCTTGAGCGCCTTGTAGCCGGGCTCGTCTGCCTCGAAGGAAAGATCATCGCAATACAGAATAAAACGTTCGGGACGCGCCGCGATCTGCTCGACGATATCAGGCAAATCAACGAGATCCTGTTTTTCAACTTCGATCACGCGCAATCCGCGTGCGGCAAACTTGTTAAGCAACGCCTTGATCAGCGACGACTTGCCGGTTCCACGCGACCCGGTCAACAACACGTTATTGGCCGGATAACCTTCCACGAACTGGCGGGTGTTCTGCTCGACGATTTTTTTCTGCCGGTCGATGCCGCGCAAATCGGCAAGGCTAATTTTGTGCACAAGATTCACACTCTGTATGACGCCGTGCCCGTTGCGCTTGCGCCAGCGGAATGCGATTGATTTCTTCCATTCGGTCGGCGCGGGCTCTCCCGGCAGCAATCTTTCAAGACGCGCCAGCAAGCCCTCGGCGCGTTCAAATATTTTTTCAGTTGGGTTCATGATTTTTTGACGTTCAAATAAAAAATTTCAATTGGATCGATACGCTGCAATCAGCAGTACCGCGCCGGCCCCTCATAGGAATAAATACACCGCATCCGATGCCAACACCTATGATCGATAATCGGCGTTGATGCTGACGTAATCATGCGAGAGGTCGCAAGTCCACATTGTGATCGCCTTATCCCCGCGATTGAGCACCACGCGCACCGTGATCTCGCTTTGTTGCATGACGCGCTGGCCGTCGGCCTCTTCATAAGACGGATTGCGACCGCCGCCGCGCGCCACCAACACGTCATCGAGGTAAAGGTCGAGCCGGGAAACATCGAGATCATTGATGCCTGCATAACCGATGGCTGCAAGAATTCGGCCAAGATTCGGATCAGAAGCGAAAAATGCGGTTTTAACCAGTGGCGAATGGCCGATGGCAAAACCAACTTTGCGGCATTCATCTTCGTCACGCCCGCCCTCGATTTGCATGGTGATGAATTTTGTCGCGCCCTCACCGTCACGCACGATCGCCCGTGCGAGCTCGCTGGCAACCGCCGTCACACCCTCGCAGAGAATGGCGTATTCGTCACTCGCCGCGCTGTCGATCTCGGCCATCTCAGCTGCTCCGCTGGCGATCAGGACAAAACTGTCGTTAGTCGATGTATCGCCATCCACAGTGATCGCATTGAACGAGCGTTGAGCCGCGTGGGCTACCATTTTCTGCAGCAAGGGTTGTGCGATACGCGCATCGATCGCGATATATCCAAGCATGGTCGCCATGTTGGGATGAATCATGCCGGCCCCTTTGGCGATGCCGGTGATAGTGATCCGGGTTCCAGCAAGATCAATCTGCCGCGACACCGCCTTTGGGATCGTATCGGTAGTCATGATGGCGTTCGCCGCCTTAAGCCAGTTATCGGCACGCAAATCGCCGAGACAGGCGGGCAACCCCGCAAGCACACGATCGACCGGCAACGGCTCCATGATCACCCCGGTTGAAAACGGCAGTATCTGTTCAGGGGTGCAGTCCAGCAGACGGGCTAGTTCCGCACAGGTGCGGTGCGTATGAGCGAGACCTTCGGCACCGGTGCCGGCATTGGCGTTACCGGTATTCACGACCAATGCTTGTATGCTTGTAGCGGAGGAGGCAAGGTGCTCGCGCGTTACGATGACCGGTGCGGCACACATGCGGTTTTGTGTAAACACGCCGGCGACCCTGGCGCCAGGTGCAAGTTTGATAACAAGCAAATCCTTGCGTTGCGCCTTCTTGATACCGGCCTCTGCAATACCGAGGGTGATGCCTCGAACCGGCAATAAAGATGTTGCCTCTGGAGCTGCCAGATTTACCGCCATGAATGTTCCTCAATCAGGAATGCTATGCCCCGCTGCAGGTCATCAAACCAGCTTGCCGTGACAATACTTGTATTTCTTGCCAGACCCACACGGACAGGGGTCGTTACGACCCACCTTTTGCCCCTGCCGCACAAAGGTTTGCTCATCTCCCCCGCCGGCATCAGCATTCGCTTCTTGCAGCGCCTGATCGTGATCTGCATGGTGAAACTGCACGTTGGTCGGCGCCTGCGGTTCCTCGATTTTTTGTAACTCCGCCTCGCTGCGAAATTGCACAGTCATCAGAACGCGTGTGACTTCGGTATTGATCATTTCAAGCATCAGGCCGAAGAGCTCAAAAGCTTCCTTTTTGTATTCCTGCGCCGGCGTCTTTTGCGCGTAGCTGCGCAGATGGATGCCCTGCCGCAAATGATCCAACGCCGCGAGATGCTCCCGCCAGTGGGAATCAATGCTCTGCAACATCAGGGTGCGTTCGAACTGGCGTATCGGTTCCGCCTCAAACTGCCCCACCTTCTCGCTGTACTTGCGATCAGCGTAGTCAACGATGCGATCGCGCAGCTGATCCTCGTCAAGCGAACTTTCATCGGCCAGCCATTGCAGGATCGGCAAATCCAGCTGCAACTCTGCGATAAGCGTCTTCTCAAGGCCCGCCAGATCCCACTGCTCCTCGAGACTTTCCGGCGGGATGTGCTGCGTGATGAAGGCACTAATTACCTCGTGGCGAATAGAACCGATTCGCTCTGAAATGTCGGTCGATTCGAGCAACTGGTTGCGCGATTCGTAAATCGCTTTGCGCTGGTCGTTGGCGACATCATCGTAATCAAGCAGGTGCTTGCGCATATCGAAATTGCGCGCCTCGACCTTGCGTTGCGCATTTTCAATCGCACGCGTGACCCACGGGTGTTCGATCGCCTCGCCGTCCGGCATTTTCAAACGCTGCATGATCGAGGCCACACGATCCGAGGCAAAGATACGCAGCAGCGGGTCTTCCAGCGAGAGATAAAAACGGCTCGAACCGGCGTCGCCCTGACGGCCAGCACGGCCGCGCAACTGGTTGTCTATGCGCCGCGACTCGTGACGTTCGGTGGCGATAATGTGCAGGCCGCCAACGGTCAACACCTGGTTATGCTGCTTCTGCCATTCGTGCTTGATATCTTCAATATGCTTTTGCTTTGCCGCCTCGTCCAGCGCGGTATCGGCGTGGATTTTTTCAATCTCGGGCTCAGGATTCCCACCCAACACAATATCGGTGCCGCGACCGGCCATATTGGTGGCAATGGTGATCGTTTTCAGACGCCCGGCCTGCACGACAATCTCCGCTTCGCGCGCATGCTGCTTGGCGTTGAGCACGTTGTGCGGCAACTTCTCCTTGTCGAGCATCTTTGACACAAGCTCCGAGTTTTCAATCGAAGTCGTACCGACCAGAACGGGCTGGCCGCGCGAATAGCATTCCTGGATATCCTTAATCACCGCCACATATTTTTCGCGCGAGCTTTGATAAACCTGGTCCATCCGGTCATCACGCACCATATTGTGGTGGGTCGGGATCACCACGGTTTCCAAGCTGTATATCTGCTGAAATTCGTAGGCTTCCGTGTCCGCAGTGCCGGTCATGCCGGCAAGTTTCTTGTACATGCGGAAAAAATTCTGGAAGGTGATCGAGGCCAGAGTCTGGTTTTCTCGCTGGATAGCAACACCCTCTTTGGCTTCGACGGCCTGATGCAGACCGTCCGACCAGCGGCGCCCCGGCATCAGACGGCCGGTGAACTCATCGACGATGATGACCTCGTCATCCTGCACGACATAGTTCTGGTCACGGTGATACAAGGTCTGCGCCCGCAAGGCGGCATACAGGTGGTGTATGAGATTGATGTTGCTCGGGTCGTAAAGACTACCGCCATGAGGCAATAATCCTGACTCGGCAAGCAAGGCCTCGGAGCGCTCGTGCCCCTCTTCCGAGAGCAACACCTGGTGGGCCTTCTCGTCGACACTGTAGTCGCCCGGGCTGTTTTCGTCTTTCTGACGCGTCAATCGCGGCGCTATTTCTTTCATGCGGAAATAGAGCTCGGTGGTGTCTTCAGCCTGCCCCGAGATAATCAAGGGCGTGCGTGCCTCGTCAATCAGAATGGAGTCGACCTCGTCAACAATCGCGTAATTCAATGCGCGCTGAAATCGCTCGGACGCGGCGGATGCCATGTTGTCACGCAAATAATCGAAGCCGAATTCGTTATTGGTACCGTAGGTGATATCGGCCGCGTAAGCGGCCTGCTTGTCGGAATGATTCATTTGCGAAAGAATCACGCCGACGGAAAGCCCGAGAAACCCGTAAACGCGCCCCATCCATTCGGAGTCCCGTTTGGCCAGATAGTCATTGACAGTGACGACGTGCACACCCTTTCCGGCGAGCGCGTTCAGATAGGCAGGCAGGGTTGCCACCAGCGTCTTACCCTCGCCAGTGCGCATCTCACCGATTTTCCCTTGATGCAAGGCAATACCGCCAATCATCTGCACATCGAAGTGCCGCATCTGCAAGACCCGCTTGCCCGCCTCACGCACGACGGCAAAGGCTTCCGGCAGCATGTCGTCCAACGATTCGCCAGCGGCAAAGCGTTGCTTGAACTCGTCAGTCTTGGCCTGCAGTTCGGTATCCGTCAGTTTCGATATTTCCGGTTCGTGCGTATTAATGATGCGAACCGTGGCCGAATACTGCCGAAGCAGTCGTTCGTTACGGCTGCCGAAAATTGTTTTGAGTAAACCTGTAACCATGGTTATTCAATCAAATGGGGCGCAACAACTGCTGCGCCGTGGGTTGCGGCCGGCAAATCCTCAAACAAAAAGGGGTGGGAAAACACCCCACCCCCTTCTGCGTCAAATTCGAATTCGTTACCCGGGCAATCGCAGGAATTGCACCGGATTCAGCGGAGCGCCATTTTGGCGTACTTCAAAATGCAAATGTGGTCCCGTTGAGCGCCCCGTGTTACCAACTGCACCGATCGTACTGCTACTCAATATTACGTCACCGTTTTTAACCATGCGCTTGGACAGATGCGCGTAGCGCGAGACCAATCCGTTGCCATGGTCAATCTCAATCATATTACCATATTGAGGGTGAAAATCGGAGTAGATGACCATGCCGCCGGCCGCAGCCCGCGCAGGTGTTCCAATCTCCGCCATAAAGTCCATGCCTTCGTGGAAGGCACGGGTTCCTGTGATCGGGTCGATGCGCCAGCCATAGTTCGACGAATACCACCCGCCTTCAATCGGCAGCACCGAAGGCAGCAATTTCTTCTTCGCACTATCGACGATCATGAGTGAATCAAGGATGCCAAGTTTCTCGGTCCGGTCCTCCATTTGCTTGGTCAGGACATTGATCTGCTGGGTCAGATCTCCCAACGAAAGATCGTAGGTCGGCATACTAGAAAATGCGCCGCCGCGCCCTGGTGGCTGATCAAACATGAATTCCTGGGGCTTAAAGCCGGCGGTCTTGGCCAGTCGTTCACCCAGCGTATCCAGACGCAGTAGCTGTGCCTGCATCTGACCGAGTTTTGCCGCCATCGCACTGAGATTTTCTCGCAGATAGCTCTGAACTTTTTCGTTTTGCTCGCGCTGAACGCTTAGAATCAGGGAATTGAGCAGTGGGCTGTTGAGGCTGGGCGCATAACGCAGAACCACCCATTGGATACAAAATGCCAGAACCAAGACAGACATCGCGGCAACGACAGCGCCCGCAAGCATGTGCGGGAGGGTCAGCGTGATGGTCCGCGCTTTGCTCAGTTGTTCGGAAACCAGAATGATGTTCATCGTTGTCCCGCTATCCCAAACCGATGTCCGCTCGTAGACTCGATTTTTATCTGAACTCTGCCGATCCGTTGCGGAATCTTACGCAAGCAGCCCGTCATTTGTCAGAACTGCAGCATATTTTGGCGAAATACGCGCCATCAGATCTAACAAAACACTGTTTAGTCAAACAGTTAAGTGAGGAAACCCTGACTCTAACCGCAACCAATGCCGCGATTGCCTCGCAATTAAGGCAGTTAACCCAGCGGCTGATTGCCGGATACCAGAAAGAAGGAGCGCAGGTTACTGCAATACATATTGAAGTGCAAGTTAGGAATGCCGTCCAAAAAACGGCCTCCAGTGCCGAAAAAAGAACTTTAAGCCTTGAATCTATTGGGGAAATAAAAAGGCTTGCGGAGGAACTTGAAGCATCGCCATTGCGCGACGCGCTGAACCGTCTGGCCGCCCATGGTAAAAAAGCTCCCTGAAGGGGCGGCAACCGACGTCTTAGAGCACCATGAAGAGACGCTCGAACAACATGAACGCCAATACGATGCTCGCCATCAGCATGCCGTATTTGAGCATCTGCCAGGCAAAGGTGAGGTAGCGCCGGTTTCGCGTCAGTAGATAGGTGACAAGCGAGCCACCCACGGCGATTAGCAGCAGAAAGC
Source organism: Bordetella parapertussis (assembly GCA_945906935.1). GTDB lineage: Bacteria > Pseudomonadota > Gammaproteobacteria > Burkholderiales > SG8-41 > PALSA-1004. Next base: position 1,111 of record CAMDSO010000019.1, on the reverse strand, counting down.
CGACGATGCGCAGCACCAACATTAGCGCCTCACCTGCAAGAGCATGGCCGGTCGCACAGTGGGCGGTGCAAACTCAGGCCAGTGCGGGCTGAATCGAGGCAACACAGGCCGGCGCATCCTCAACCCGATCGAAAGTCACGTACTCCCAGGCGCCCTCGGTTTCGAGCATCCGCCGCAACAACGCATTATTCAGTGCGTGACCCGATTTGTGCGCGGTAAAGGTACCGATCACTGGATGCCCGAGCAAATAAAGGTCACCAATGGCATCGAGCACCTTGTGTTTCACGAACTCGTCGTCGTAACGCAAACCATCGTTGTTGAGCACACGGTATTCGTCGAGAACAATCGCGTTGTCCAGCGAGCCGCCCAGGGCGAGGCCCTGACCGCGCATCCATTCGACCTCATGCATGAAGCCAAAAGTACGCGCGCGACTGACTTCCTTGACGTAAGAGGTATCGGCAAAATCAACCAGCACCCGGTTCGAAGAACTGTCGAAAACGGGATGATTGAAATCGATGCTGAACTCAACCCGAAAGCCGTTGTGCGGAGAAAACTTCGCCGACTTATCGCGCTCGGTGACTTCCACCGTTTTGAGAATACGGATGAATTTTTTCGCCGCCGGCTGCTCTGCAATCCCCGCAGACTGCAGAAGAAAGACGAAGGGTCCGGCGCTGCCGTCCATGATCGGCACTTCGGGTGCGGAAACATCGACGTACACATTATCAATACCGAGACCAGCCAGCGCCGACATCAAATGTTCGACCGTCGAAACGCGCGCGCCATTCTGCTCAAGGCAGGTTGACAGCCGGGTGTCGCCAACGTGATACGGATCGGCACGAATCTCGGCGGGCGAAGGCAAATCAGTACGCGTAAAGACAACACCCGTGTCCGGCGTAGCAGGGCGCAGGGTCAAATAGACCTTTTCCCCGGTATGCAAGCCGACCCCGGTAGCGCGGATCACGTTTTTTAGAGTGCGCTGCTGAATCACTTGATTTGTCTTCGGTTTTACCGCTTTTGGGCAAACATTTTAGCATGCCGGCCGGCCGTTAATGCCGGGCCGGCGCCGACGCAAGGACGAACCGGCGCAGCGCGACGATGGCGCCGGCGAACA
>CAMDSO010000018.1 GCA_945906935.1 Bordetella parapertussis | reverse complement strand
ACGATCGCTCACACACCGCAAGATATCGCCATCATTGTTGCCGGCGGCGCCGGCGCGCATACGGTCTACATACCGTGCTTCGGCAACACGCGTTCGGTAACGCGGGCCATTGCATAACGAACACCGCATGCATACGACTGCGGATTCGCGCGCCACGGTGCAGGCGATCACACGGTAAAATGAGCGCATGGGACTCAAACAACTCAATGGCGGCTACGTGCCAGCCGAAGACCGCATCCTGCTGCGCGTCAGCACCGACGAAGGCCTGGAATTCCGTTTCTGGCTGACACGCCCGGTGACTGCACGCCTGCTCGCCACCAATCGCACGCTGGCGGCCCGCGCAGTCGCAACCAAGTTTCCACCGCAGGTGGCGCAAACCGTCCACGAATTCGAACAACAAGCCGTCGCGCAACAAACCAAACTCGATGACACTTTTCAACCGGGCAGCAGCTTTCCGTTGGGAGAGGCACCGGTGCTCGTCGTCAAGTTGAACATCACGCCGTTTGAACACGGTATCTCGGTCGATCTGGGCACCGCCAACGGCAGCAATGTGAAGCTGCGTTTCGCGCATCATCTGGCGCAACAGGTCGGCGTGCTGCTCGAGCGCTTGCAGACCGACGCCAAATGGCTGCTCGCACCGGCGGGTGTGCCGGTGGCGGCGCCAATCGACACCACCCCTGCGGCAAAAACACGTCTGCACTGAAAACGCCGCCACTGCGGCGCCCAATCAATGCAACGTATAGACGTTGCCGCCCTCGCGCGAACCGATGTTCAGCATGATCACACGGTGGCCCAGCAGCAAAATGCCGCCGCCAATTCGGTTGTCGCCAGTATCGCTATATTCGAAATCATAGCTGCGTTGCAGGAGCAGCCGACCCTCGTCATTTCGCGCCGGTTTCAGCGACGCAATAGCCACGGTGTCATCAAGCAGCAGGTAGCCGTCAGCCGCACAGGCATTGCGCGCTGCGGTCACCGCAATCTCGCGCGCCTTGAGACTGTCGAGCCACAGCCAGCCCAAGGCCGAGAAAACCACCAGCACGCTGATTTCGATAAAAGACATGAGGTGCTCATTCTAGTGTGCCGCCTCTGAAAGAGCCATCGAACCAGCACTGAACTGCAGCCAGGGACGCTGCAGCGCCTTTCATAAACGCGCCAATTTGGCGGCATGAGACCACCCAGCCTAGAATGACGGCAGCGGTGCAGCCATAGCGCCGATACAATAAACGGAGGAGAACCATGAGGCGCATCCTGCTGCTTGCGGCTGCACTGTTATGCATCAACGCGCACGCCGCCGACGGCCTGCCACTGGGCGTGACTTTGCTCAAACCCGAAGAAATGAAATGGGAAAAATCAGCGAGCGGACGTGAGAATGCCTATCTGATGGGGCATCCGTCCAAGGCCGGCCCTTATCTGTATTGGGTGAAATGGCCGCCCAACGCCAAGGCTCTCGCGCACAAACACCCGGTTCACCGGCACGGCATGGTGGTGTCTGGCGTGCACTACATCGGTTATGGCGAGAAATAGGATGAGAGCAAGCACACGCCCATCCGGCCGGCAGATTCTTCACCGAACCGGCCAATCAAGCGCATTTTGGCAAAACCATGAGCGAGGGCGCAGTGCTGTATCTAACCAGCCGCGGACCCCAGCGGCAATACGCCGTTGGAAAAAGAAGCGGCCGGAAAGTAAACATCGTGATGCGCAACGCCTGCGTCGTATTAATCATCGGCATAGTGCCGTGGTTTTCCTTCGCCGCGTCGACGGAAACGACGACCGCCTACCCGCAGAGACCGGTGCGCCTGGTACTGGGCTTTGCGCCCGCTGGCGCACCCGACTCTGTAGCACGGGTCCTCGGCCAGCAACTGACGGCGCAAATGGGCCAGTCATTCGTGCTTGACAACCGCCCCGGCGCTAATGGCATCATCGGTGCCAACCTGATCGCCAAAGGCGCGCCGGACAGTTACACCCTGCTGATTACTTCCGCATCGTTTGCAGTAAATCCGGCGATCTATCGGACACTGCCTTTTGATCCATTGAACGATTTCTCGCCAGTCACCAACCTCTGCACTTCAGAGGGCTTGTTACTGGTGGTCCATCCGGCATCTCCTGCCAAGAGCGCACAGGAATTGATCGCGCTCGCGAAGAAGCCTGGAGCCAGGTTCTCTTATGGCTCGTCAGGCATAGGCAACGTGCTGCATTTGGCTGGCGCGCTCCTCAACGTACGCGCCGGAACTTCGATGGTGCACGTGCCGTATAAGGGTGGTGGCCCGCTGATGAATGCCCTGATCGGCGGAGAAATTCAATTCATGTTCGGCAACTCCGCCACCGTTCTGCCACAAATCCGTAGCGGCCGGCTGCACGCAATCGCCTACAATAATGCAACGCGTAGCGCCATCCTGCCCGAGGGGCCGACGCTGCTTGAATCGGGGGTGACAGGTATGGAGATGGACCCGAGCTGGTATGGTGTGCTTGCCCCGCCACGCACACCACCAGCACTCGTCGCACGACTGCAGCGCGAGATGCGCACCGCACTCGCCAATCCACAGGTACGCGAACGGCTGCATGCGCTCGGCCTCGAACCGGTGGGTAACACACCGGCGGAATTCCGCTTGTTTATAGGCGGCGCCATCCGCCGCGCCGCAGAACTAGTACGCCTCGCCGGTATTGAGCGCGAATAATTTTTATAGTCTTAAGGGAGAGCGTTATGACAGGATTTGTCCGCCGCGTGGTCACAGGTCACGATAGCAACGGCAAAGCGATTGTCGTTGCAGATGGTCTGACGCCACGCCTCACCACTAATCCATTGCGGCCAGGACACCGCTCGACTGAAATTTGGAAAACAAGCGCTACGCCGGTGACGATCTCGGCAAATGAAGCCGACCCTACGCTGGAACCGCGCACCATACAGCCGCCCAGAAATGGCACGGTGATTCGTATCGCCGAACTTGAGCCGGAAAGCACAGAACTGCTCAGTGTCCCCCCCGAACACGCACGCGAGATTTTCAAGGCCAGCGGGAACGAACAGGCATCAACGTGGGGGCGCGGCGGTCGCCACCCGATGATGCACCGCACGGAAACCATCGACTATGTCATCATTCTCGAAGGCGAACTCGTCATGCTGCTCGACGATCAGGATGTATTGCTGAAGCAGGGGGACGTTGTCATCCAGCGCGGCACTCATCACGCATGGAGTAATCGCTCGGGGAAAAAAGTGCGCCTGATGTACGTGCTGCTCGATGGTCAATACGACGACGAGCTGGCCGCCTCACTGCAGGTGCATACGGGCAATCCGTAACAGTGATTCGAGACCTGCTCTAACGCTTTTTTTCCTCCGCCAGCAGCGCACTCCAGTTTTTCGGCAGCGTGACTTTTTTGCCGACCGTATAACCGAGATCACCGTTGTGGGCGAAGGCATAAGCGTTGTTGCGCGTGAGATCACCGGTGACGGCCACCATATAGTCCTCCGGCTTCCACACCAACGGCACCAGACGCTCAGGGTCGTCTGATTCGTGAAACACCGGCGGCACCTCGCCCTTCTTGGCGGCGTCGGTGAGATCCCACACCGGCATACTCGTCCACACGCGCAACATGCGTTCGAACTGCCACGCGGGAATGCGGGCGTGATCGAACAGGTATTTTTTGACGTCCGCTTTTTTCCAGCCGCCACGGGCGATGGTCTGCGCAAGGATCGGGCTCAGGAACAACATGGGGCGCAGCGTGCCGCCATGCGGCCCGAGTACAAAATCGAGCTGCCATGAAATTTGCCGGATCATACCGTCGGCGAGATATTCCATGATTTCTTCCGGCGTGCTGCCGGAAGCAGAACACAGCAGATTGCCACCGGTATAGCGCGCGATCGACACCGTATTCTCGCCTGTCGCATAACCCCATTCGGTGGCGTTCGACTCCCACGCAATCTCACGCAGCACGTCTTCATTTTCAGCGACAACAATGCGGTAATTGTTACCGTAGGTAGCCTTATCGTTTTTGTGCAATAGAAAACCGGCAATATTCCTCAGATACAGGCGCCAGAAGCGTCCCACCGCGGTGTTGGGCTGAAAGCCGTCGCGCATCACGCCCTGGGTGTAGTTAAACCCCAGCTCCTTGATGATCGAACCGTTAAGCACGATCAGCGTCTCGCCGCCAGGTGTGTTGCCGCTGTGTTCAACACCGTATTTCGGATCAACCATCGCCTCGACCAGCGCCACCAGCACTGGCATGTACTCCGGGCGACAGCCGGCCATCACACCGTTGACGGCAATGCTCCAGATAGTGGCTGCGCGATTGTCGGGCAGCACGCGACCCAGAGACTCCTCAGGATCGCGATCGGTGTAGCGCAGAAAGGCCTCGACCTTCGCACGGGTCGGCGGCACGACGGGCAGACCGTCGGAATATTCGTGTTCAACAAAATAGCGGTTCACCGCCTCAAAGCCGCCTTTGAAAATGATATCGCGCGCACCGGGCTCGGCATCGTCGCCGGCCACTGCCGGATTGACCGTAAGGTTCTGGATCACGCGATCCAGAGTATGTTCGAGTATATTTTTACGCAGCTCTTCGGCGCTTTGCACACCCGGATGGCCGGGTACCGTGGCAATCGGAATATTGGGCATGCCAAGACCGACCGAGGCGGCGGCGGCGAGTTTCGAGAAGCCATCGCAAATCAACGAGGCCGAGGGAAAGCCGGCTGCCTCACAGGTGGTGCTGGCCCGCAACACGGCGGGCGTGCAACTCCCTCAACACCCCATGCCGGAGATGACGGCATCCACCCCCAGCTCTTTGAAACGTTTGGGCAGCGCGGCGACGACCTCGCGCTCATCCTTGCCGGCACTACTGCCGAACTCCTTCCAGCTGACGAATTTCACATCGGGATAGCGTTGCTTCAGCCCTTCTTCGAGCAGCGCAAAAATCTGGTCGCCCTTGAAAAGATAGTCCCAAACCTGGGCGATGGTCTTACCGTTCAGAGTATCCGGGCGTTTGGCCAGCGCACGCACCTTCTGCTGACGCGGCGAGCGCGGCCACAACACTTCGTAATAACCGTCATTTTCCTGTTGCGGCATGGATTGTTCTCCGATTCAGAGCACTGCCGGGCTCGATGTTAGTTTGGATGTTTTTCAATTCGCCGTGACGCCGTTCGCCTTAAACACCGCGGCGAGCACCTTGACGTCGGTCTTGAGAAAAGCGCCGAACTCTTCCGGCGTGTTACCCACCGGTATGCAGCCCAGATCATTGATACGCTTGATGATGTCTGGCTTGCCCAGCGCACTCACCACCGCACGCTGCACGGTGGCCGTAATCTCCTTCGGCGTCTTTGCCGCCATCAGCAAACCAAACCAGTGCGCCGAGGCATATCCCTTCACACCCGATTCAGCAACCGTCGGCAGTTCGGACAGCAGCGGCAAACGGTTTGCGGTGGTCACGGCAATGGCGCGCACGCGGTTAGCGCGGATATAGGACAACGCAGTCGCCACCGGCGCGAACATCAGCGGCGTTTCGCCCGAGAGCACCGAGGTCAATGCCTCGCCGCCACCCTTGAACGGCACGTGTACCATTTTCACTTTGACCATGCCGGCGTAAATCGCGGTATCAACGAAGGAACGCGAGCCGGTGCCGGCCGAGGCATAGTTGATCGCGTCCGGCTTGGCGCGTGCCAGCGCAGTCAGATCTGCGATGTTTTTCACCGGCATCGACGGATGCACGATGACGACGAAAGGGGCGAGCGCAATCTGCGTGATTGGTGCGAAATCATTGATCAGGTCATACGGATTGTTTTTGTAGAGGCTCTCGTTGGCGGTGAGGTTGGAGCTCATGTGCAGCAGCGTATAACCGTCGATCGCGCCTTTCGCGACTATTTCTGCACCAATGCGTCCACCGGCACCCGGCCGGTTATCGACAATCACCTGCTGCCCGAAGGCTTCTGCGAGCCCCGCCGCCACCACACGACCGACGATATCTCCACCGCTGCCGGCACCGTCATTGACGAGATAACGCACGACCTTCGCCGGATACGTCTGCGCAGCTACCGGCCACGTACAGACGAGCAACATCACCGCCACAAGACGGGCACACGGTTGCCACTGCTTCATTATTCCTCCTGCTGAATGTCACGTTGCTTGCCGTCTTGTTGCAGCGTACGAAGTGCTTGCATGGATCGTTCGAACTTAAACCAGCAGCGCCTCGTTGTAAAGACTGATCAGGCGGTTGCTTTGGCATCGAGCGCGCGGTGGCGCATACCCGCCAGTACGAAGCTCAAGCCGACACCGATCACGCAGGCTATGCAGATGACACCAAAACCCCATGCAAACGAACCGGTGCGATCCTTGATCACACCCAGCGCATAAGCAAACGCCACCGAGCCAATGTTTGCAAACAAATTGCAAAAACCGGTAACAATACCCGCGGTACGCTGCCCGAGCACCTCGACCGGCACGAGGAACAGCGGGCCGAAATAAAACTGCGCGAAAATCGAATTGACCGCAATCACTACTAGCAGCAACGGCAGTGACTGGATTTGCACCAGCAGGAAGGCGGTGGTGGCGAGGATGGCCAGGGCGCCACCGATCACCAGCGGCGGATTATTCAGACGATCGGAAACGTAACCGCCCAAAGCATTCGAAGGTGCACTGAGTGCTGCGCCCATCGCCGCCACCAGACCGGCTGTTTGCAAGGTGAGTCCGCGATCAGCCACCAGAAACGACGGCAGCCAGAAACTGATACCAACCACCGGCCCCATGCGAATGATTTGCAGCGCGCTCGTCAACCAGATGATAGGGTGGCGCCGCAACTCCAGGAGATCATGCAGCTTGATCGGATCACGCGAGGCGTGGCGCACCGGCTCTTTGCCGAAAATCAAAAACAATACCGCTGTCGCGATGCCGGCCAGCGAAAACACCATGAATGGAAAACGCCAGGTATGCGAGGCCACCATTAGCGGGCCGATCAGCGAGAGGATAATGTTGCCGGTGAAATTACCAGCGATGTAGAGACCCATCGCAGTCGCCCGCCGCTCGGGTGGAAACCAGGACGCCAGCAAGGTCAGCCCCGGCGCGAACATAAATGCGCGGAAGGTGCCCGTGAGCATCTGGTTGACCAGCGCTTGCTCAAAACTGCCGACCATGCCGAATTGCAACATGAATGCCGTCGAACCGATCACACCGATAAAGAAGAGCCGCTTCGGTCCGAAACGGTCGGTCAGAAAACCTGCCGGAATCTGGCCAAGCGCATAGGTCGCGGTAGCCGCCACCGACAACATCCCGGCTTGCGTAAAGCTGATGTTCAGGTCACCGCGTATCAGCGGCAGAAACAGCGCAATGCCGCCAACCGACAACGCATTGACGCAATTACACAGAAAAACCAGCGAGACGGTGGTCGCAGCATGACGCGACAAACTGGCTCCCGGGACGGCACGGGGCGCCGTGCTCATCGCGGCTTCGGATCGATACTGAAAGGTGTTTGCATGGCACCGACGATTTTAACAAACGCAGTCGATGCACACTTGACTCATATCATGGCCGAGTATCGAAACGGCGATAGGCGTTACGGCGAATGTTTTATTTTCTGCAACAGACGACATCTTTCAGACCGGGCTGACATGAGTCCACCGCCAGTCTAAAACGCGCCGTATCCAGGCACTCACCACTCCGCAGAGCGGCCGGTCAAATTACCGCGCGTAGGAGAATCAAGCTGGATAGATACGTATGATGTCCGCGTCTACCGACAGCCGCAGATGCGGTCGCTGCGCAGCCACCATTTGGCGCAGCTCTTCAATCGTCGGATAAGAGAGATCAACGCCGAATTCACGTGCGTCATCAATCAAAATGACATGCGACAAATCAGGGGCGGCCAGGATGGCTGCGAGTTCCTCGCGCACCGGCGTATTCGTATCACCGTGCGCAGTCACGCCGTCCGACCAATGACCGTCGAGCCAGAACAAGGTCGGCACCTTCAATTGCGGTAGCACCCTCGCGATCTCGCGCGCGCTGTCGCCCTGAATCAGTGTGATGCCGGACAGTCCGTGAAAACGCGCCTGCGCGCGGGCAAACAAAGCCTCGCTGAGCTCGATTGAATAAATATGTTCGAAGTGGTCGTGCATGGCCTCGACCATCGCGCCGAAATAAGTGCCTGTCTCCACTAGCGTAGTGGTGCCGAAGCGTTGGGCGTAAGCCAGCACTACCGCCTGTTTGACAACGTGGGGCGGCGGAACTGGCATGCCTTGATCCACCCAGTCAAGAATCCGCCGTTCACGCGTAGGCAATGCGTCGCTCGCTTCAACCTCCAAAACGGGGCGTGGTTTCAAATGAAAACCAAGGAATGACTTGAGTAGCCCCATCAGGAAATTATCCGTTCGAGCCGCGATGGGCGGCGATAATTACAGTGAAGTGAAACAAAGCCGGCAGCTGGCGCGTTTAAAAAGCAGCGCCAGCCGCTGGCCTGCAACGACCTAAAGGTTGGCTAGTTCCTTGTAGAACTGCATGACCGCCGAGCTGTCCCAGTCGCCACGTCCTTTCGACATCTGCGAAGCCAGCGCCTGCGCGTTGATCGCCAGCAGCGGCAGCGGACAGTCGAGACTGGCACCGAGGGCCAGCATCAGGCGCACATCCTTGTAATGAATCCCAAGGTGGCCGATCGGCGGCAGGTAGTTCTCCTCGACCATGTATTTGCCCTTCTGGTCCATACACTTCGAACCGGCGGCGGATTTTTTCAACACCTCCAGCGTCTGTGCCGCATCAAGACCGGCCTTCTTCGCCAGCGTCAGGCCTTCGGCCAGCGCCATGCGGTTCAACGCAAGCACGAGGTTGACGACCAGCTTGATAGTCGCGCCGTTGCCATGCGCGCCCATGTAAACCCATTCGCGACCCATCGCTTCAAACAGCGGAACGACCGCGTCGTAAATTTCTTTTTTGCCGCCGAACATGAAGACCGTGTCTTTGACTTTGGCCATCGCACTGGTGCCGCTGATGGTGCAATCGGCCATCTCCACGCCCTTCGCCTCGAGTTCGGCGGCGAGCGCCTTGGATTGCATCGGGTCGGCGGTCGAGGCGTCCAGCAGAATGAGCCCCTTGCGTCCGGTCTCAAACAGTTTCAGCGAATTACGCACCACGTCGTCGACGATTTTCGAAGTAGGCAACGAGAGGATGATGACATCAACCTGTGCTGCGATTTGATCAGGCGCGGCGGCTTTTTTGGCCCCAGCCTCCACCAGCGCATCGACCTTGGCCGGATCAAGGTCATGTGCAATCACCGAATAACCCGCCGCCAGCAGATGCCGCGCCAGCCAGCCACCCATCAAACCGACACCTACGATCCCAACGCGATGCTTCATAGTGTTCTCTCCGAAAATGGTTTTAAAAATGCGAGCCGTTATTCTAATCGCATGCGAAGCTGTGCGTTCGCCGGTTGTGCCGGTGTTAACTGCACCTGCGGTGGTGAACCCACAGACACGCACAAGGACGGGTGAAAACATCGCGCTGGCGGGCGCGCTTCTGTAAACTCGGCGGCTCGACACCCTCCCTTCTAAAACAACTCATCGCACAAAGGACTGGCCATGCCAAAACTCCTGGTAATTCACGGCGCCGGCATGAATATGCGCGGCAAATCGCAGATCGAAGTATTCGGCAAGATGCTGCTGCCGGAGTACGACGAACATATCCGCCGCTATGCGAAGGAACTGGGCTATGACGTCGAGATCTTCCACTCCAACATTGAGGGTGAGGTCATCAACAAGTTTTACGCCGCCTTTGATGCCGGCGATATCGCTGCGGCGATCATTAATCCGGCCGGCTATACCACCGGTTATCCGGCGCTGGTAGCGGCGATCGCACAGGTCAAATTCCCGGTGATCGAGCTGCATATTTCAAACCCGGCGCGACGCGGTCGCGACTCCGAGGTCGCGCGCGCTACTCGCGGCGTGGTCACCGGCTTTGGCCTCTTTGGCTATTACCTCGCCATGCGCGGGCTGCAGGACATCCTCGCCGCACACTGATTTTTACAGCAGTCTTTAGCGAAAGCGGTAAACCCGTATGCGCAACAAACTTTTACACGCCGCTATTCTTGTCTGCGGCGTATATAGTGGCGGCGCGCTCAGCGCCGAACCAGTGCTGCCTTTGATTGACGCGCATTTCCACGTCATGCCTTACATGGACACCGCCGAATTACTGCAGGCGATGGACCGCCATGGCATACGCGCCGCAGGCGGCGCCGCTGCGCTCGGTGGGCCACAGCGCAACGAAGAAGTCGCCACGGCACTTGGTCCGCGCTATATCCGCACGACCGGGCAAACGCAGTGGCTTTCGCTCAAACAGGATGGCGGTGTGGCGGCCCTTGAGAACGCCGACAGTCCGGCGTTCAAAGCGCGCCTAACAGCGATCGAAACCGATTTGCGCGAGCGTGGCGCGCGGGCGATCGGTGAAATCCACGTCAACACACTCAATAGCGCGGCAAACGAGCGCGTCTATCACAAGATACGCGGCGACGCGCCGACGCTCAAAGCGTTATTCGACCTGGCCGGCAAATATCAGCGACCGCTCAACGTACACGCCGAGTGGAGTGGTGACACCGCGCGCGAACTGCTGTCGCTGGCGGCCTCCAATCGCGAAGCGCGGCTGATCCTTTCTCATTGCGGCGTGCTCGCCCCACCCGCCGAGATTCGTGAAGTGCTGCAAAACAATCCGAATATTTTTTGCGACTTGTCTTATCGCAGCCCGCCGCAGCTCAAACCGCGCATGATGCAGCGGATGATTTTCGACGCCAGCCGTCTGAACGGTGATTGGAAGCGCCTGATCGAAGACTATCCAGAGCGCTTTATCGCCGGCATCGACGACGTCTCCAACTGGGCTGATTACGAGACTACCGCACGCAGCATACGCAGCGGCCTGCTCGCCAATCTGACGCCCGGCACTGCTGAAAAAGTGGCATGGAAAAACGCCCAATTCCTCTACGGTCTGGAATAAAGTGCCTGCCCCTGAGAAACCCGCCTGACACGGAACACCACGATGACCACACAAATTGTCATGGGCGGCTACGGGCCGCCGACCACCACGCATAGCCGCGCGCTGAAATTCATCGGCGAACGGCTGCTACAACATTTTGGCGTTGCGCTTGATATCCGCTACGTCTGGAACATTATGGACTTCGGCTACAAGGGCGAAGAAGTGCTGTGGATGAGCGAACGCGGCCTGCTTACGCTGGCCTATCAATCGACCAGTTATCTGACCGAGCGCGTGCCCGAACTCGAGTTCGCCGACCTGCCCTTTCTGTTCAACAGCCTCGACGCCGCGCGCGCGGCGATGGACGGCGCATTCGGTGCCTATATGAGCCGTGTGATCGAACAAGGTGTACCCACTTACAAAATGCGCGGCTATTTCGAGAACGGTTACCGTCACGTGTCCAATCGTCTGCGCCCGTTGCGCCGGCCGGAAGACATGCAAGGCCTGTCGATCCGTTCGCTGCCCAGCCGGATGCATGCACGCACCTATGAACTGCTCGGCGCAGAGCCGCGCATCATGGATCTCAAACCGGCGATTGAACAAATCAGTGCCGGCAGCCTCGACGCACAGGAGAACCCGCTCGCCAACACGGTTGATTACGGCGTGCATCGCGTACACAAATTTCACACTCTCACCGGTCACAGCTATTTATCGCGCGGCATTTACTGTCATCGCGCCTCGTTCGAGAGCTGGCCGGCGGAATTACAGGACGCCATGCTGGCGGCCGTTCGCGCAGCCGTCATACTGCAGCGCGAGCTGGCGGTGCGCGAAGAAGCAATCGCCGAACAAGCCATCATTAACGCCGGCGGCACGGTGATCCGCCTGACCGCGGAAGAGCGCGCCGGATTTGTCGCCGCAGTTAAACCGCTGCATGACGAAGCGCGCACGCGCTTTCCGGATGCGTATGCCGCCTTGCATGGTTGACCGCGTTTGATGGGATACAGGCCGCCGGGCAATACCGCGTTCACGCGTTACTGGATCGCCGAGGTCTTGCTCGCCGTTGGTCAGGAAATTTTCCTCGTCGCTGTCGGCTGGCAGATCTACGATCTGACCCACAGCGCGTTGAGCCTGGGCCTGATCGGACTCGCGCAATTCCTGCCACAGTTTCTGCTCGCCCTCGTCGCTGGTCATGTTGCCGACAACTTTGACCGGCGGCGCATCACCACCGTCTGCCAATACGTCAAATTCGGCGCCACTGCGGTGCTGGCGGGCGGCAGTTTCAGCGGCATCGCGGGCGCTGAACTGCTCTACGCCTGCACCGCCGCCTTCGGCGCTTCACATGCGTTTCAACAGCCGGCGCTGCGCGCCCTCATGCCGACGCTGGTGGAACGCAGCGAGCTGCCGCAATGCATCGCATGGAATTCTGGTGTACGCAAAGCCGCCATCATCGCCGGGCCTGCACTGGGCGGCCTGATTTATCTGATCGGTCCGGTCGCCGCTTATGCGGCCGCTGCACTCTGCTTCTTTGGCGCCGGCGCATTTTTGTCCAGCATCCGCCTGGCCCAAACCGCCCTGCCGTCGCGCGAACCCATGACGCTGGCTTCGCTGTTTGGTGGCATTGCTTTTATCCGCAGCCGGCCGGTCATACTCGGCGCGATCTCACTCGATTTGTTCGCCATCCTGTTGGGCGGCGCCACCGCCTTGCTCCCCATCTACGCACGCGACATCCTCGACGCCGGACCGACCGGACTGGGCCTGCTGCGCACCGCACCGGCCATCGGTGCCGTCTTGATTTCGCTGCTGATGGTGCGCCTGCCGCTCGAGCGCCATATCGGGCGCACCATGTTTGCCTCGGTCGCCGCCTTTGGGCTGGCGACCATCGTCTTTGGTGTATCGCGTTCCTTCCCCTTATCGTTCGTCGCTTTGATGGTGCTGGGGGCCGCCGACATGGTCAGCGTGGTCATCCGCACTTCGCTGGTTCAACTGCAAACCCCAGACGGCATGCGCGGCCGCGTCGCTGCGGTCAACTCCATATTCACCGGCACCTCGAACCATCTCGGGCAGTTCGAGTCTGGCGCGGTGGCCGCCTGGCTGGGCAGTGTCGCTTCAGTGGTCATCGGTGGTGCGGGCACACTGCTGATTGCCGCACTATGGATCAAATGGTTTCCGGCGTTGTGGCAAGTTGATCGACTGAGCGAAAAAACAGAAGGTAAATAGAGGCAAGGGGCCGTGCAATAAACGGGCCCTCGATATTATTTGCAGTGCAAAAGCATCACCCAAGAATCTGCGCCACAAATGGCTAGCCGGCGTGATGCACAATAGCCCGCTTGTCGGCTTGAACCACCGCATCAAGTAATCATCCGCAGATTACAACGATCGTTTCATTTGTCCCGCAGTGGGACCCGTGTTAGCGTTGCCATGATGCAGTTCAACCAATGAGGAATCATCAATGAAAAGCGATCATTACAAAACCTGGACAGGAGTCGCCGTACTCGCACTTGCGGCGATCGGCGGCTGTGCCACCAGCACTGAGAACAACATGACCTTCTTCGTCACCAGCAGCGGTAGCGGCAAGGGCGCCGATCTGGGCGGTCTCGCGGGTGCCGACGCACATTGTCAGAAACTCGCCGCGGCCGTCGGCGCCGGCAATCGCAGCTGGCGCGCTTATCTAAGCCAGCAACCGGCCAATGGCGTGACAGCGATCAACGCACGCGACCGTATCGGCAGCGGCCCGTGGACCAATGCAAAAGGCGCGATCATCGCCTACAACGTCGAGGAACTGCACGGCCCGATCGCCAATCTGACCAAGCAAACCTTGCTGACTGAAAAAGCCGCCATGGTCAACGGCCGCGGCGACACACCCAATGCCCACGATGCACTCACCGGCTCCGACTGGCACGGTCGCGCCTATCCGGCGGGTAGTGACATGACCTGCGGCAATTACACCAAGAGCGGCAGCGAGGGCTCGATACAACTGGGCCATACCGACCGCGTCGGCCTCACCGATGACCCGATCGCACGCTCATGGAATTCATCGCACGCCTCGCGTGGCGGTTGCAGTCAGGATGCTTTGAAAAGCTCCGGCGGTGCGGGACTCTTTTACTGCTTCGCGGCGAAATAACAATTACGCAATAGCAGCACGCCTGGCGGGGCGTCACAAAGCATCGGACGCCCCGTTACTTTCACACTATTTTTTCTGCAGCCTCGCGCGGCAGTTAAACGGTAAAAACGTGTCGGGAATATTGGTTGCGTTGACACCCTTGACGACCATCTTGTCCGGCGCCTCGGCGCTACCGCACACCCATGCCACCGGCACCACGGGCGCGTCTTCCACCACTGCCGGACGCAGTGTCAGCACCTTGCCTTTAATAATACCGTTGCAGCGGTTACCAAAAGTGATGTTGACGGCACCGTCCTTGATCGCGACCGAGCTGATCTGATTGCTGACGATTTTCTCGGCCACCGGCAGCAACGCCTCGGCGTTGTCACGCGGCAGGGCCTGCGCCACCGCCCATGCCAGCGCCACGGGTTGTTTGGCGATATCGGCCAGCGGCAGCGCCTCCTTGATTTCATTGCGCACGATGGTGTCCTGAAAATTCGGCACCGCCATCAACGCAAGCACGCCGATGACGACGATCACCACCATCATCTCGACCAGCGTAAAGCCGCTGCAATTCGTGTTTTTTGTTGCCCGCGCCATCGCGCCCTGCCCCGCACTGTTGTTAGCGCGCATGATAGCCGAAGCCTTCCGCCTGCGTAGACCGCGAATTCAGGCACAATCACGGCTTCAAATCATTTGTCGGTCAGCCGCCATCCCTCGCCATGAACCGTCTTTTATTGCCTTTTCTTCAGACTGCAAACCTGGGCCTGCTGCTCGCCACAATCACACTGCCGGCTGAAGCAGTCGGCGCAACCTTCCCCTCACGGCCGGTGCGCATGGTGGTCGGCTTCACCCCCGGTGGTCAGCCGGACATCACCGCGCGACTGCTCCAGCCGCGCCTTTATGAAGCACTCGGACAACAGATCATCGTCGATAACCGGCCGGGAGCGGGCGGCGTGGTCGCTGCAAAAATCGTCGCCGATGCCAATGCGGATGGACACACGCTGCTGTTTGTTTCGTCATCACACGTGGCAATTCCCGCGGTGCGGGCGAACCTCCCATACGACACGGTGCGCGATTTCGCCGGCGTTACGCTGACCTCGACCGCCTGTTATGTACTGGTGGTGCCGGCCACACTCAGCGTGAAAACCGCTCAGGATTTGATCACCCTGGCTAAAGCCAAACCGGGGCAGCTCAACTATGGTTCCGGCGGCACCGGTAGCGGCGCACATTTCGCCGCCGAGATGTTCAAACACACCACCGCGATCGATACCGTGCACGTGCCTTATCGCGGCATTCCCGAAGCGCTGACCGATCTCATCAGCGGACGTTTGCACTTCTTCATGTCACCGCTGGCGAGTGCAGTTTCATTGGTACGCGACGGTAAAATCCGCGCGATTGCGGTAACGGCAAAAAAACGCGTCGCCGTCTACGCAGAGGTGCCGACCCTTGCCGAATCCGGTTTACCCGGTTATCAATGGGATTCGTGGTCGGGTCTGCTGGCACCGGCAAAAACACCGCGCCCCATCATCGAGCGCCTGAACCATGAAATTACCCGCGTACTAAATCAGCCTGAGATCCAGCAACGGCTGCTGTCGATGGGCGCTGAGGCGGCGCCAAATACACCGGCGGCCTTCGACAAGCTGATCGCAGAACAAGTAGCGTTAACCATCAAGCTGGCGCGACAGGCCGGCATCAAACCGGAATAAAGACGCGCCTTGCAACATCGCCAGCAGGTGCGAGGCGCAACACGATATTCACCGCGTTGACATCAGCGCTTATACTCGGGTGCATAACCAGATCACCGGCAACCGATGGAGGCTACACCCATGCAGCAGATGAGAATTTTTTTAGCCGCAGCACTGATATTCGCCACACTTGCCAGCGCCGCAAGTGCGCAAACCTATCCGACGCGGCCAATCCGCATGCTGTGCCCGATCGCGCCGGGTGGCGGACTCGATGTCATCGCCCGCTCCATCACACCGGCTCTGTCGGAAAACCTCAAGACCTCGGTGGTGGTCGATAACCGCCCCGGCGCGAGCGGCGCCATTGCCATGGAAGTCACCGCGCGCGCCGCGCCCGACGGCTATACCTTCGTCATCATGAGCGTGACGGCGCTGATTTATCCGGAACTCAACAAGGCGCCTTACGATGTGGTGCGCGATTTTGCAGCGGTGACGCAAGTGTCCGCTTCGCCTTATGTGCTGGCCGTACATCCGTCGCTACCAGGCACGCTCGCGGATTTTCTCGCCTATGCCAGGGCCAGCCCGGGGAAACTGACGTACGGCTCATCGGGCGTTGCATCACTACAGCAACTCTCGACGGAACTGATGTCCTCGATGACGGGCATCAAGCTGGTGCATATACCCTACAAGGGGATCGGCGCAGGCTTTCCAGACTTGATCTCCGGCCGTACCCAATTGACGATCTCAAGCACAGCCTCGATGGCCGGTCTGTTTCGTTCAAAGTATCTGCGTCCGCTGGCGGTGACTACGACGCAGCGTACCCCGATGCTGCCCGAGGTGCCAACGATGGCTGAATCCGGCTTACCCGGCTTTGTGGTGACGCAATGGCACGGCGTGCTGGCCCCGGCCGGCACGCCCAAAGCGGTGGTTGAACGCGTGCAACAGGGTATCGCCACAGTGTTGAAAGCGCCGGATGTACTGGCACGGCTAGCGGCCGACGGTACCGATGCGGTCGGCAGTACACCGACGCAATTCACCGCTCATATGAAAACCGAACGCGCGAAATGGGTGAAAGCGATCAAGGACGCCAGCATCACTATTCAGTAAGCGACAGTGCTATTCGCGCAAGCCAGCGTCATCGATTAGTTTGCCCATGCGGGCCATTTCACTCTTGATGACGGCGACCGCTTCCTGCGGCGTGCTGGCGATCACTTCAAGCCCGGCGGCAAACAAACGTTCCCTGACTTCCGCCTGATTAAGAGCGCGCGTGACTTCAGCGTGTATGCGTGCAATCACTGCCGGCGGGGTCTTTGCCGGCGCGAACAGCGCGGTGCGCGATTGGGACTCATATCCGGGCACCCCCGCCTGCGCCATCGTCGGCAGCCCCGGTACGATCGCCGACGGTTCAAGACTGGTCACCGCCAATGCACGCAGCCGCCCCTGCTTGATGATCTGCGTAACCGAACCCGCCGTTGGAAACATAAGGTCGATCTGTCCACCCATCACCGCATTGACCGCCGCACCAGCGCCTTTAAAGGCAATGCGTTCAATCTTCGTGCCTGTCATCGATTTGAACAGTTCGGCGGCGAGATGATTGCCCGAACCGCTTGAGCTTGTCGCGTAATTGAGCGCGCTCGGGCGGGCCTTTGCCAGCGCGACGAGTTGTGGCACCGTTTTCACCGGTAAAGAGGGATGCACGGCAAGCAGATTAGGGGAGTTGACCGTCAACGCAATCGGCACGAAATCGCGCAACGGGTCCCATGGCGTGTTGGCGCGGAACAAAGGAATGACCCATAGCGGGCTGGTGTAATGCAGCAGCACGTGGCCGTCAGCTGTTGCCTGCGAGACAATTTCTACACCGATGATGCCGCGATTCTCAACGATCGCCGACTGCCCCAGATTCACCGACAACGCCTGCGCCAGGATACGCGTAGCGAGATCCGAGGCGCCGCCGACTTCGGTGGTCACAACACGGATTAAACGATTGGGAAAATTCTGCGCATGCAGCGCGCCGGCCGCGACCATCATGATCAAACCGAGGGCGCGCTTCACTCGACGCGCAATCCGGAGACCTTCACCGCCAGGCGCATTTTTTCAATCTGGCGGCGGATATGGTCGGTGTATTCCTGCGGCGTGCTGCCCAGCGTGTCGGCGCCGAGTTCGGCGAGCCGCTCGCGAAACTCGGCGCTCTTTAACATCTGCAACTGTTCGGCGTTGAGTCTGGCGATAATTTCGCGTGGCGTAGCGGCGGGTGCCGCCAAGCCGTACCAGCCGCTCCACTCGTAACCCGGAATGGTCTCGGCGATCGCCGGTAATTCGGGTGCCAGTTGCGAGCGTTTCGCACTGGTCACGCCCAGCGCGCGGATCTTGCCGCCCTTCAATGAAGGCATCACCGCGGAGGCCACCAGCACGGTCAGCTGCAACTGCCCTGCCATGGTGTCGGTGAGCGCCGGTGTCGTGCCCTTGTAGGGCACGTGCACGATCTCGATGCCGGCCATGCTGCGCAGCAGCTCGGTGGCCAGATGCCCGGCAGTGCCGGCACCCGGAGTGCCGTAATTCAACTGACCGGGACGCGCCTTCGCCAGCGCCACCAGTTCACGCATGTTGTTCGCTGGCAGTGACGGATTAACCACCAGGATCAGCGGTGTTGAGGCGAGCAGACTGACGTGCGAAAAATCCTTCACCAGATCGTAGGGCAGTCTGCTGCTGAGTGCGGCGTTGTTGGCCTGCTGAGAGGTGATCATGAGCAGGGTGTGTCCATCGGGCACTGCGCGCGCAACAATCTCGGTGCCGATACCACCGCTCGCACCTGCGCGGTTGTCGATCACCATCTGCTGCCCCAAAGTCTGGGTCAACTGGTTGGCCACCAGACGCGCCACCACATCAGCACCCGAGCCCGCGGTATTCGGCACGACGATGCGCACCGGACGCGACGGGTAATCAGCGCACCAAGCAACCTGCGCCAACACGCATGCGGCCGCCGTCCACAAGAACTGCCTCCTGATCATCGCGTTCTCCTCCGCTATTTGAATCATTATATCTTCGTCATACCGGTGCCGAGGTTTATTGCCGCCTTGAGCCCACTGTAGGCCTGCGGTAGCATCAGCCGGGTTCACCCACAGCAGGCAGGAGACAGTCGCATGTCCGCCCATTTCGATTTCATCATCTGCGGCGCCGGCGCCGCTGGTTGCGTGCTCGCCGCGCGTCTGTCCGAGCGTGCAAACCAGAGCGTGCTCTTGCTCGAAGCTGGTGCCGACACACCGCCCGGGCGCGAACCGGCCGACATCCTCGACATCTATCCGGCCTCCTACTACAACAAGTCTTATATGTGGCCGGGCTTGCGCGCACACTGGCGCACCCGTGCCAATTCACCGGCGACCGGTTTGTCGCAGGGCCGCATCATGGGCGGCGGCGGCTCGGTGATGGCGATGGCGGCCCTGCGCGGCGCGCCCGATGACTACGCCGAGTGGGTACGATTGGGCGCACACGGCTGGGGATGGGAGGACGTGCTGCCCCACTTCCGCGCGCTCGAACACGATCTCGATTTCAACACCGACGCACACGGCGACACGGGGCCGATTCCGATCCGCCGGATTCCACGCCAACAATGGCCGCCGCTGTCACGCGCCATCGAAGCCTATGCCGAGGCGCAGCAGATTCCATTCATAGCCGACATGAACAGCGATTTTCGTGACGGCTATTGTTCAGTGCCGCTGTCCAATACGCCGCAACGGCGCGGCTCCAGCGGTCTCGATTATCTGACCGCCGAGGTACGCCGGCGGCCCAACCTGCACATCATCTGTGACGCCACGGTCAACGGACCACTGTTCGACGGCCACCGCGTCACCGGGGTGAGTGCGGTCGTGCAAGGGACGACGCAAACCTTCCACGCCAGCGAGGTCATCCTCAGCGCCGGCGCGATCTTTTCACCGCTGCTGCTGATGCGCGCCGGCATCGGTGCGGCGGCCGATCTGCAAACACTTGGTATTGAGGTCGTAGCTGATCGCCCTGGCGTCGGTGCCAACCTGCAGAACCATCCCATCCTCTTCATCGGCGCCCATCTGCGCAAGCCGGCACGACAAGCCGACACGCTGCGCACCCACCTCACCACCTGCTTCCGCTATTCATCGGGCATCGAAGGTTGTCCCGGGGGTGACGCCTACATCAACATTCAAAGCAAGACGTCATGGAATGACCTGGGCCAGCAAATCGCCAATCTCGCCCCGACGCTGCTCAAACCGGCCTCGCGTGGACGCGTCACACTCAGCGCAGCGCATCCGGCCGCCGCGCCGCTGATCGAATTCAACTTTCTTGATGACGAACGCGACCTGCTGCGTTTCATGGACGGCTTTCGCCGGGTCGCTGATCTGTTTGCGTGGGACGGCATCAAACAACTGTGCGGCACGCCGTTTCCGATCCGCTTCTCCGACCGTCTGCGCAAACTCAACGAGGCCAATGCCGCCAACGAGCGTTACAGCCGCTGGATCGCACGCCTGCTTGATGTGGCGCCCGTCCTCAGCGACGTCGTCCTCGCCACACTCACCGGCGATCGGGTCAATTTACAAACACTGGCGGCAGACCACGATGCACTGGCGGATCTCGTGCGCCACAACATCGCCGGTAAATTTCACACCGCCGGCACCTGCCGCATGGGGGCGGCTGATGATCGCGGCGCGGTGGTGGATCCGTCAGGGCGGGTCTATGGTGTGAGCGGCCTGCGCGTCTGCGACGCGTCGATCATGCCGACGCTGATGCGCGGCAACACCAACATCCCGACCCTCATGCTGGCGGAAAAAATCGCTGCCACCATCAACGCCGGCGGATGAGCGGCGGGCGGCGGGCGGCGGCCTTAACTCTGCTGATAATGACCCAACACTAGACCGGCTGCATCCCCGATTGCGTAATCACCGGTGCCGCCGCCGCAGCCGTCAGATGACGGATCAAGGCCTGCGCCGCCGCGGCCTGCGGGGCCTGCGCGTGCACGCCAGCGGAGAACACGGTGATGCGCTGAACGTCATCCGACAACGGGCCGACGATATCGATACCGGCCACCGGCAACAGTTCGCTCATTTGCTGAAAGCCGATCTCGGCTTCACCGCGCGCCACCACCGCGCCGGCCGGTTCGCCCTTGACCACCACCTGCTTGGCTTTGATTTGTTCGGCGATACCCATTTTTTCGAAGAGGCCGGCGAGATAAATCCCGCTCGGACCAGTCGAATAGCACACCGATTTGGCGGCTATTAATGCGCGCTTCAAGGCATCCCCGGAACTAATGTCGGGTTGCGGCGCACCGGCGCGCACCGCCACCGCCACGCCGGATTTCGCCAGATCGATACGTGCGGCGAGTTTGCCGTGCTGAATCAATTCATCAATCGCCGCGGCCGACATGATGACGAGATCGACCACTTCACCGCCCTTCAAGCGGCTCATCATATCGACACTCGGCGTCCACAGCGTGGTGACCTTGTAACCGCTGGCCTGTTCGAATGCGGGCAACAGCGCTTCATAAGCCTCTTTAAAGGCGGCTGATTGCATGACGGTGAGATTCATACGGACTCCGTGGGTTGCGTTGTAAGTGTGCGGCGAGTGTATCACTGCCACACTGGGTCTAATCCGGCACCGCCCCCGACTCCTTGATCAATTGCCGGCTCTGCTCAATCTGCGCGGCAAGGTAAGCGCCGAAAGCCTGCGCATTCGCCGGCGGCGACAATTCCGCACCCAGCGTTTCAAGGCGTTCCAACACTTCGGCCGAACGCATCGCAACGCCGATCTCCGTGTTCAGTTTGGTGATGATCTCGGCTGGCGTGCGTGCCGGCGCCACTAGCCCGTACCAGCCGATCACCTCATAACCCGGGATCGTCTCGGCGATGGTCGGCAGTTCCGGTGCGAGCGGTGTGCGCTTAAGGCTGGTTACCGCAAGACCGCGCAAACGCCCGGCACGCACCGCCGGCAGTACCGCAGGCACGACGGAGAACGTGAAATGAATCTGGCCGGCGGCCGTATCGGTATACGCCTGCACAATGGTTTTGAAAGGAATGTCTATGATGTTGAGGCCGGCGAGCGACTTCAAACGCTGCAGTGCCAGCCCAGCGGGTGAACCCGCGCCCGATGTGCCGCCCTGCAACTGTCCGGGGCGTGCCTTCGCCAGCGCGATCAGTTCTTTCACCGATTTCGCCGGCACCGACGGATGCACCACCAGCACAAACGGTGTCGAGGCCATCAAGGCCACCGGCGAAAAATCCTTGATCGGATCAAAGGTGAGTTTTTCGTAGAGCGCCGAGCCGATCGCAAACTGCGAAGTCACCATCATCAGCGTGTAGCCATCGGCGGGCGCACGCGCCACATGTTCGGCGGCAATGCGGCCGGTGGCACCAACCCTTGCATCAACGATCACCTGCTGACCCCACGCCTCCGTCAAACGGCGTCCGATCAAACGCGCCATCAGATCCGGCCCCGAACCAAAACTGGTCACCACGATGCGAATCGGCTTGGCCGGATAGGGCTGCGCGCAAACAGTGCCTGCGCACAGCATCGACAGCATCACCAGTGACAGACAGTTTTTCATATCCCCTCCGAGATTTTTTTAATTTGCGCTGTATCAGGCCCGCCTGCGGCGCCTCAAGCAACGCCACCTCGCGTAAACTTGCCAGCCTTGACTACAGGGACCATGATGACACATCTCGCAGACCAACTGGCCGCCTGGGCGGCCGCGCTCCGCTACGAAGACCTGCCCGCGGCGGTAGTGCATCAGGCCAAACGCCTGATTGTCGATACACTCGGCTGCGCCATTGGCGGCTACAACAGCGAACCGGTACGCATCGCGCGCGAGCAAGCCGCCACCGTCACCAGCACGCAACCGGCGACCATCCTCTGCAGCGGTGATCGCAGCAGCGCAGACCTGGCCGCTTTCGCCAACGGCTCGATGATCCGCTACCTTGATTTCAACGACGGCTACACCGGCCGCGAAGCCGGGCATCCGAGTGACAGCATCGCCGCCCTGCTGTCGGCGGCGGAACTCGGTGGCGCCAACGGCCGCGAATTGATCCTCGCCACAGTGATCGCCTATGAAATGTTCTGCCGCATGTGCGACACCATCAACTTTAAACCCATGGGTTTCGACCACGTCACCATCGGCGCCATGGCCAGCGTGCTGGGTGTGGCGCGTCTGCTGAAACTGCCCGTCGAAAAAATCACCCATGCGCTCAACCTCACGGTTGCCGCCAACGTCGCGCTGTATCAAACACGCATCGGCAATGTCTCAATGTGGAAGGGCTGCGCCTATGCCAACTCCAGCCGCAATGCGATCTTCGCCGCACAGATGGCACAACGCGGCATGACCGGACCCTCGCCGGTGTTCGAAGGCCGCGGCGGTTATTTCAAAGCGGTCACCCACGGCGCGCTTGAACTCGCCCCTTTCGGCGGCAAGGACACCCCGTTTCGCATCATGGATTGTTTGATCAAGCGTTATCCGCTCGGCCAGTACTCGCAATCAGTGGTGCAGGCGGCACTCGAAGCGCGCGCCCTCTTCAACGACGTCAACGAGATCGAATCGATCGAGGTCCGCACCCTGCATACGGCAATCGAGATGATGGCTGGCGACCCCGACAAATGGCGCCCTGCCAACCGCGAAACGGCGGATCACAGCATGCCGTACGTCACCGGCGTCGCGCTCAAATACGGGCGTATCGACGTCAACTATTTTGACGACCCGTATCTGCACGATGAAACGCTGTTGGCACTCGTCAGCCGCATCAAATGCGAGGTTTCCGAAGAGGCCAACCAACGCGAACCCGAGGCCATGCTCTGCGACCTGACGATGACGCTGCGTAACGGCACGCGTAAAGACATTCGTGTGGAACACCACCGCGGCCACCCGCGTAATCCGATGCCGGACGCGGAGATCGAGGAGAAATTCCGCGAACTCGTGGGTGATCAAATGCCGCAATCGCAATGCGATGCGCTACTCAAGCGATTATGGAATCTCGATACGCTGACGGAGATGGGGGAACTGTTTGCACTGACGTGCATGCCAATAAATCAGCACCGCCTGAAAGAATCGTAACGTCTTCCGGCATATCCAATACACCACCCTCACCCCGCCTCGCCCATCCAGGGAGAGGGTGAACATCATTGGTGCCAGATCGCCCCGCCGCGCCTTAATCCCCAAAAATAGGGCAACGGCAAAAGATACGCGCTACTAACGCAGCATCTTCTTGATCGTCTTGATGCGGGATAGCGAATCACCCGCCAGATGCGTCCAGATAAACGCATCGCGTTCGAGTTTGTCGGCCGAGGCGTTCATCGCACCACGTGAAGCCACCGGCGCCAGCGCGAAGATCGCGCGGTTCAGCGCCGTCACCCGCTGTATCACCTCCTGCGAATAGACCATCACGAGTCCGGCATTGGCGGAGGCCGCCTGCACCTTGTCGCCGGCGCAGGCAAGGTCGCGCTCCCAGGCGGTGCGCATGATGTAAGCGCGCAGCGACTCGGTCAGCATATTCATTTCAGCGAGCTTCAACTGCACGCGCTGCTGTGCCGCCAGCGGCATGCCGCCGCGCCCCGGCCTCTTCACAAGGGCCATCACTTCTTCAAGCGCCGCATCGCAGACACCCACCGCATTGGCTGCCAGTTCCAGATCATTGAACTGCGACGGATCGCTGGTGCGCGCCTGCCAGCCGCCGTTCACTGCACCAACGATATTGCTGTGCGGTATGCGGGCGTTTTCAAAAATCAGCTCGGCGTTCTGATAAAAACGCCAGCCCGCCTTATTGAATTTTTTACCGATGCGAAAGCCCGGCGTATCGGTTGGCACGATGAACTCGGTCGACCCTTCGGTAACCGGTTTGGTGAAGTCGGTGCGTGCACTGACAAAAAAAAGTTTGCCGACACTGCCGTTAGCGATGAAGGTTTTTTCACCGTTCAATATCCAGTGATCGCCGTCGCGCTCGGCCTTCAGACGAAATCCGGTTTTTGGGTCGCTGTTGGGCGTCATGCGATGGTCGGAGCCAACGTTGGGTTCGGTGCGCGCACCGCCCAGCATATAGGTGTCATCGGCGATGAAGGGTTTGAGAAAACGCTGCTGCTGATCGGGCGTGCAAACCACCGCAATCAACTGACTCCACTTCCAGTTCTGACTGAAAGCCTTGGAGATCGCACTGTCGCCACGCGCCAGCTCGGCCATCACCACGCACTGCGTAACGAGATCGGCACCCGGCCCCCCCCAGTCTTTGGGCACGCCCAGTGTGCGAAAACCAAGCTGCGAACCCCTCTTGATGATGTCCCAATCCCAGGTCGCGGCCGGATCGGCAATCTGCTCGCGCGCGAGTGACAGCGGGCGTATCTCTTCCTCGGCGAAGCGGCGCGCCTTCACCTGCCATTCGCGTTGTGCTTTGTTCAATGCAAAATCCATTACTGCCTCCGCCGAATATTCTTGCATACGCTACAGCGTATGTAGCCGCTTCTCGCCCTCTCCCTCTGGGAAGGGGCGGCAAAAAATCGAGCGTTTTGTTTAATCCAGATTGGGAAATCATCGCAACCATTCCCCGCCCCGATGATGATATGCACGCCGCGCCGTGTCAAAGACTGCCTGCGCGGTTAAAATCATTGGCAGGAGGAATCATGACCGTCAAAAAATCGATCTGTCACGCCGTGTTTTTTTTGCTCGCGCTCGTTACCCTGGTGCCTGTTGCATCCGCACAAAAATATCCCGAAAAAAACATCCGTCTGGTGGTGGCCTTTCCTACCGGAGCGGCTTATGTGCTGGCACTGATGGTCGCGGATCGTTTGCGCGAACCGCTCGGACAATCGATCGTACCCGATTTCAAATCCGGTGCCGGCGGCAATGTCGCTGCCGAAATTGTCGCCAAAACACCGCCGGATGGTTACACGCTGCTGCTGACCAGCCCGTCGATTGCGATCAGTCCCAGCCTGTATTCCAAACTCGGTTATGACACCTTTCGCGATTTCATACCGATCACTCTACTGGCAACGGTGCCCAACGTAATGGTGGTGCACCCTTCGGTGCCGGCGAAAAGCCTCAACGAACTGATCAAACTTGCGAAAGCCAAACCCGGCACCTTGAATTTCGGCTCTGGCGGACTGGGGTCGGGCAGCCAGCTTGGCAGTGAATTATTCAAGACGCAGTCGAAGATTAATATCTTGCATGTTCCTTACAAGGGCGCGGCGATCGCCATGAACGCCATGCTCTCCGGCGAAGTCGACATGGTGACCTCCACCGTGCCGGCAACCATCCCGCTGGTCAATGCCGGACGCATACGCGCTCTGGCGGTAATGGCCAACGAACGCGTCGCCATGCTACCGAAAGTGCCGACCGCCGCCGAAGCTGGCATGCCGGAACTCGTCGTCATCACTTGGTACGGCTTGTTTGCGCCGACGGGCACCAAACCGGAAATCATCACGCGACTGCATGAAGAGTTCGTCAAAATGATGCGGCTACCCGAAGTCACAGCGAAGCTCGCCAATGTTGAACTTGATGCCAACACCAGCGCATCGCCGGCAGAGTTCGCGAAATTCGTCCGTGCCGAGCATGACAAATGGGCACGTGTGATCAAGGAAGCCGGCATCCCCGTTCAGCAACAATAAATCGCGCGGCCTGCGACAGACAAGCAATTAGCATCTGGGGAAACGGACCGCAACGGACCACCAAGGCGCGGTTCGCCCCGCGATCTAGCGGTAGCTAAGATGAGCATGCGGAATCAAAGCGTGCTCAATGCGCCTGTCCTGCAAAAGTGCCTAAAAACCGCCGCTTAATCTTCAGGCAAATAAATAAAACTCTGACTCTCCATCGCTATCGCCAGCCTTGCCGTTCTGTTGTTGAGCGCCTGCAGCAAAGAAGCGCCGAAACCCGCGCCACTAGCCGTGCCGGAAGGACCGAAAGCCGAAGACCCCGCTGCGCCAGCCGCCGCAGTCCACGAAGAGGATAAAAACAGGGCGATGCAAGCCGCCAAGGCCGCAGCCAAATCAGTCGGCGGCAAAAGCGAATAACCGCTTCAAGCCAGCATAAAAAAGGCGACCCTCACATCCATGTGTCGCGGGGGCCGCGTTTTTTCAAGCGTGACTAAGCGCGCTTACTTCAGCAAGAAACTCACGGCTTTCATTTTCTGCACCGCATCGCCAGCAATGTGGGTCCAGATAATGGCGTCGCGCACCAGCTTGTCGGCGGCGGCACTGGCGCGACCGTCGGCATAACCGTGGATCACCTGGTTGAGATTGCACACGCGCTGGATCGCCTCGGTCGCGAAGTTCATCAGAAAATGGCTGTGTGCGAAGTGTTCGGCGTCCTCGTCATCCGATTCGGTCGCCACGCGCAGCATGAACGAGCGCAAGGCCTCGGTCACCATATTCATCTCCGACAACTGTAACTGCACGGTCTGCTGATCAGCCAGCGGCCGGCCGCCGCGCTTTTCACGGCGCGCATGGCGCATCGCCATTTCAACCGCCGCATCACACACGCCGACGGCATTGGCCGAATACTCCAGCTCGGCGAATTTGGCGTTCTTGCCGCCATGGTGGCTCATCGCGCCATGCAGTTTGCCCATCATGTCGGACTGTGCAACACGTGTGTTTTCGAAAATGAGTTCGGCATTCTGATAAAAGCGCCAGCCGTCCTTGTTGAAAACCTTGCCGACCCTCACGCCCTCATGCGGCATCTGCACGGCGAAGATGGTGGTGCCCTGACGCACCGCGACGTCCGTGTTGGTACGGGTGAAGACGAAGATGAGCTTGGCGATGTTGGCATTGGCAATAAAACATTTTTCACCGTTGAGCCGCCAGCCATCGCCGTCCGACACGCCACTCAAACGCAGACCACTTTTCGGCGCATCAAGCGGGGGCAGCCGGTTGTCCGATCCGGCATTCGGTTCGGTGATGCCACCACCCAACACAAACGCGTGATCGGCAATGAAGGGCTTGAGATAACGCTCCTGCTGCTCGGGCGTGCAGCGATCCATGATGAGGTGACACCACTTCCAGCACTGGCTGAATGTTTTTGCAATCGCGCTGTCGCCGCGCGCGAGTTCGGCCATGACGACCGCCTGCGTGGTGAAATCGACTTCGGGGCCGCCCCACACCTTCGGCACACCCAGCGTGCGCAGACCAAGCTGCGAGCCCTTGCGGATAATTTCCCAGTCGAACGTTGCACGCGGATCTTCGATCGCGTCGCGTGCAACAGAAATCTTGCGGATTTCATCTTCAGCAAATTTGCGCGCAATCATCTGCCACGCGCGCTGTTCTTCATTGAGACGGAATTCCATGGGGCTCCCCGGTTTTTCGTTATGCACGGATGATGCCTTGTGCGGCCTGTGTGCCGCAAGCACACCGCGCAAATCGGTTAAGCTTGCACGCTTGCAAAACTCGTTGCGGATTTTGACATGACTCAGGCACACGGCAGCAAACTCAGGGTTTTATCCTCTAACGGAGTACACGGCGCGCTGACACAGCTCGGTTGAAGCGTTTAAACGCACGCTGCTGGCCGCCCCTTCGATCGTCTACACACGCCTTGGCGCCAGCGGTATTTATTTCGCCGGTTTGATCAACCGTCTCGGCATCGGTGACGCCGTGCGCGCCTAAGCCACCATTCCCGTCGGCGGACTGGTCGGCGAATTTCTCGCCGCCGGCACGGTTGAACTGGCGATACAGCAGATTCCCGAACTGATGGCGGTGGCGGGCGTCGATATCGTCGGCGCCTTTCCAGATGAGATTCAGGTCTGGACGGTGATGGCAGCTGCCCCGTTCAGCGCCGCGCCGCACGCGGCGGCGCAAGCGCTGGTGGAGCTTCTCGCTTCTCCGTCAGCCCTTGCTCTGTATCAAGCGCAAGGAATGAAAGCGACCGTATAAGCCGGGGCGCGACATCGACCTACTGCGGCGTCAAGCCTATCCGTTGAACCAGACGGCGGTTACCCTCCATATCGGTGGCAATCGTCTGTGCGAATTCCCGCGGCGTTGACGCAATGACGACAAAACCTTCCTCTGCAAACCTGCGCTTCAAAACATCATCTTCAAGCGCGCGCACGCTCTCGCTGTGCAAGCGACCGATCAACTCCTGGGGCACGCGCGCGGGAAACCAGAAGCCATACCAGGCAAAGTTAGTATGCCCTTTGACCCCCGCCTCATCCATGGTCGGCACCTCTGGCAACTCGCCCCAGCGCGACGGCGCGGTGATCGCCAGCGCATGCAGTTTATTCGCGCGCACATGGGCAAGCCCGGAACGAGCCGAGGCAAAGCACAGGTCGATACGGCCTGCCAACAGATCAACGGTGGCCTGGGCAACGCCTTTGTATGGAATGTGAGTAAGCTGCACGCCCGCCGCGGCACTAAATGATTCAGCCGCAAAGTGCATCGTGTTGCCGACGCCTGCCGAACCATAGCTTAATTTACCGGGATTCGATTTCGCCAGCGCGATTAATTCTTTGGTATTCCTGACCGGAACACTGGGATGCACCACCAATAGAAATCCAACACTGCGCATCAACTGCGTCACTGGCGAGAAATCGCGTACTGCATCGTAGGGTAGCGTTTTAACCAGACTCGGCAGAGTAGTGTGACTATTCGACGACAACAGTACGGTATGGCCATCCGGCAGCGCTTTTGCCACCGTATCCGCTCCAATCGCGCCACCACCACCAGTTCTGTTATCGACGAAAAAATTCTGCCCCATCGCCTGCGACAATTTCTGACCAAGGTTATGACCAATAAAATCCATCGGTCCCCCGGCGGCAAACGGCACCACCAGACGCACCGGACGTGATGGATATTCTTTAGCCAACTGCTGGGCGAAACAGACAGTAGAAATACTGCAACACAAGGCGGCGAGGCAGCAGTTTTTTTTCAATTTCGTCATTGTCATGGGTCATTACCCTTTTATGACCAGTGGTTGCTCAGCGATGCTCGGGCTCGCGTCTATTTTCTTCGAAGTGCACGACTTTCCGTGTCCTGAAACTGGAGATGCTGTCTTCCTCATAACCCAGCTCTCGCAGAATATCCCCCGAGTGTTCTCCCAGGAGAGGACCTGCGCGCGTGATCGCCGGGCCGTTGCGATCCGCCAAAACAGGATTGCGAACCGTACGCAATTTACCGATGACCGGATGTTCAATCTCCACCGCAAGACCACGCGCCTTAATATGCGGGTCGTCGAAGACCTGTTGCATATTGTTATAAAGAGCGCATGGTATACCGACAGCAACCAGTTGAGACTCCAATTCTTTCGCTGTACGACCGCGTATCACCGGTGCGACCAGCGACAACATGTAATCTTCGTTTTCTTTGCGCAAGACATGGGTTTTAAAACGGGGATCCGCGATGTGGCCCTCGAGACCAAGTACCGTCAGAAATCGTGCGAAGAGATTGTCGTTGGTCGCACTGATCGCGACATGGCGGCCATCGCCCGCCTCGAAAAACTGCGACGGCGTACTCATGCGATGTCGGTGGCCAAGCGGGGTCGGCACCTTGCCGGTATTGAGGTATTCAGTGGTCTCCCAGACGGCGGTCGACAACAACGAATCCACCAGCGATACATCCATTGCCTGCCCTTCTTTATGCCGCATCGCATTAATCAGGCCAGAGAGCACGGCGTAGGTGCCGAACATACCGCCCATAATATCGCCGGTCTGGATACCCGGATGCATCGGTACGTCACCGGCTTCACCAGTGAGCGACAACGAACCCGCAAACGCCTCAACGATAAAATTAACGCCCGCGCGTTTGCTGTAGGGGCCGCTCTGCCCGAAGCCCGAAAGCGATACATAAACAATCTCCGGATTGATCGCGCGAGCATCCTCGGGGCCGAGACCCAGCCTGGCAAGGGCACCGGGGCGGTTGTTCTCAATCAGCGCACCGCTTTTTGCGATCAGCTTTTTTACAATGCCCACGCCATCGGGCTGCTTCAAGTCAATCACGATGCTGCGTTTATTACGGTTCAAGGTCGCAAAGTTGGCGCTCTGCCCGTTGATCAGCGGTGGGAACACACGCACATGATCGCCGGCGACCGGCCGTTCGATCTTGATGACATCAGCCCCCAGATCACCCAGAAGCATGCCGCAGAAAGGGCCTGCCAGTTGGTGACCAATTTCAAGAATGGTGATTCCGTCTAACGGGCGTGGCATTGCTTTCCCCCTGTGTCAGTTTGATTAATGGAAATGCCCCGCGCAACACGATGGCAGAGGGCATATCATTGCTTTTGTAATCCTATGCGTGCAACCAGGCGGCGGTGAAAATCGATATCGGAGTTAATGATGCGCGCAAATTCGAGTGGTGCTGCAGCCGATGGCACCAGGCCTTCATCGGTAAATTTGCGGCGGATCGCGGGGTCTTCGAGAGCCCTCACTGTTTCAGCGTGAAACCTGTTCACATATTCAAGCGGTGTGCCCGCCGGAAACCATAATCCATACCAAGCCGCATAAACGCAGTCGCGCACGCCTGCCTCCTCCATCGTCGGCACATCGGCCAGCCGGTCCCAGCGCTGCGCAGCGGTGAGGCCAAGTGCGCGCACCTTGCCAGAACGAATATGCCCGATTGCCGAGACCGCCGACATAAGCGCCATGTCAATGCGTCCTCCGGCCAGATCAACGATGACCTGCGCACTGCCCTTGTACGGCACGTGGGTGGTCTGCGTAGCGGCGGCGGCGTTGAAGAGTTCGGCCGCAAAATGCATGAGGTTACCGACCCCACCGGAACCATAGTTAAGCGCATACGGACGGGCTTTTGCCACCGCGATGAATTCCCCTACCGTGCGTGCGGGTACGCTGGGATGCACAATCAGAACTGACCCGACGCTTCGCGCGGCCAGCGTGACAGGCGAGAAATCCTTAACAGTATCGTAGGGCAGACTCCTGGCGACACTGGGCAATATCGTATGGCTGGATGAGGTCAGCAGCATCGTATAGCCATCCGGTGCGGCTTTGGCAACGAGATCGGCGCCAATCGCACCCGCCGCACCCGAACGATTCTCAATGAAAAAATTCTGGCCATAGACAGCGCCGATTTTCTGGCCGAGAACATGCCCTGAAAAATCAATCGAGCTGCCCGCCGGGTAGGGAACGACCATGCGGATCGCGCGCGACGGATACTCCTGCATGGGCTTCTGCTGCGCTATCGCATGCCCGGCAAATATCGTCACCAACGTGATACAGGTAAACGCTCTTTTTAGCGCCACAATTTCTATGAAGCCGATTGGTCGCGGCCGTTCTCGCCGCCAGCCTCTTTGGCGGGCATCGAATCAGGCCTTTGATAGCTCGTAATTGGTGCTTTCCACGGCGAAGGGGAACCGGCATACGCGCGCGGGCCGCGAATGAAATGCTTCGCTTCTTCCAGCGTCTCGATACGCGGCATATCCATCGGATAGAGACGCTCAAAGCGCGGCCTCGGCCCTGCCTTTGAGACAAAACCATAAAGCGAATGGCCGACGATCTCTTCTGCCAGCCAAACCGCCTCGACCAGCTTGTAGAGATCAACACCGGTATAAATACCCATCTCTTCGAGCATATGCATCAGGTCTTCGGTGGCAATCATCATCGCTGCACGACCATTGCCGCAATACGGACAACCGGCCATACCGCCAATCGCCGTTTGCAGCCTCAGCTTGTCGCCTCCCTCCAACACGCGCAATGCGGCATAGACAGAAGCGAGTGCGGTGCCCCGCCCGTTGTGCAGGTGCAAATTGAAATCATTGATCTGCGGCCAGCGCTTCTTGACCGCCTCCAGCTGCTGCTCCACTTGGTGTGGCAACGCCCAGCTCATGGCGTCGGCAAAGTTGATACGCGTCACAGCAATACCAGCAGCTGTCCACAGCTGATGCATGCGATCAAGCACCAGCATCCGTTGCTCTAGTGAAAACTCGCCGGTCCAGTTCGACCCCCAGGCGTTGCTGGCAAGCGAAATCGCCCCCTCTTTGACTCCGGCAGCGACCGCTTTTTCCACTTGGCTAGGCCAGCTCGCCACCAGTTGCGCCTGGGTGCGGTTATTGTTGCGCTGTGAGAATACATCACAAAGGTCGTAGCGCAGAGCGAACTCCTGCGCTGGCGGGCTCAGCGGCGGCGTATATTTTCGTGCCCGTTCATAGCCCTGTTCATTCAGCGAAATATAGGTGTAGCGCACACCGGGCTTAGGATGAAAGCCTCGCACCAACTCATCGACATTAGCCATCTGCGGCGTCCACTTCGGACTGACAAAAGAGCCGACGACAATTTCACGCAAACCGGTTTCGGACAAAGCATCGAGCAACTGTATCTTGGCAGCGACTGGAATATCCGCGCTCTCGATCTGCAAGCCGTCTCGCATGCCTTCTTCAGTATGAATAATTTCCGGATAGCCGCTCACGCTGTTCTCCTCTTCGATTAGTTATTTTTTTGAAATTTTAAACTAAATACCAAGCGTGGACGACGCCATCTACCATCGAAAAAATCGCCACATCTACGATCTAACGCCGCTGCAGATCTGCGCACTACTTAACAACTTCCCTCCAAATAAGACACGCGATCCTCGCCACCTTGCTTCACTTCAAAATATCGTCACGAATACACTAATCAAATCGTTGCTCTGGGACCCCGCCAAGTGTGGCGCTATCAGCGGCAAGACATTCGCATATGAATAGCTTTTTCCAAAACCCGTTCGACCTCCGCATTCAACCGCGCAATCATCTGCCACGAGCGCTGTTCTTCATTGAGACGGAATTCCATGGCGCTCCCCGGTTTTTCGTTATGTACGGATGATGCCTTGTGCGGCCGGTGTGCCGCAAGCACACCGCGCAAATCGGTTAAGCTTGCACGCTTACAAAACTCGTTGCGGATTTTGACATGACTCAGGCACACGGCAGCAAACTCAGGGTTTTATCCTCTAACGGAGTACACGGCGCGCTGACACAGCTCGGTCCGCAATTCGAACGCGAGAGCGGCCACACGCTCGATGTGAGCTTTGATACCGCCAACGCACTGGCCACGCGCATAGCGGCGGGGGAACGCGGCGATGTCGCCATCCTCACCGCCCCCGTGCTGGCAGCGCTGGCACAACAAGGCATCACGGACGGCATGCGCACTCTGGCGCGTTCCGGTGCGGGCGTGGCGGTGCGCGCCGGCGCCGCGCGGCTCGATATCAGCACGGTTGAAGCGTTTAAACGCACGCTGCTGGCCGCCCCTTCGATCGTCTACACCCGCCTTGGCGCCAGCGGTATTTATTTCGCCGGTTTGATCGACCGCCTTGGCATCGGTGACGCCGTGCGCGCCAAAGCCACCATTCCCGACGGCGGACTGGTTGGCGAATTTCTCGCCGCCGGTACGGTTGAACTGGCGATACAGCAGATTCCCGAACTGATGGCGGTGGCCGGGGTCGATATCGTCGGCGCCTTTCCAGACGAGATTCAAGTCTGGACGGTGATGGCGGCCGCGCCGTTTAGCGACGCGCCACACGCGGCGGCGGCGCAAGCGCTGGTGGATTTTCTGGTATCACCGGCAGCGCTGGCCGCCTTTTGCGCCACTGGCATGGAAGCAGCCTAACAGCGAACAACAAGGATGCAGCAAACCCGCCCAGGAGAAACCATGAAAACCATCCGCAATGCATTGCTACTGTGCGCCGGCCTGTTCTTTGCATTCAACAGCTGGGCGCAGGCGTGGAAACCCGAGCGCGCGATTGAAATCATCACCTCCTCGGATGCCGGCGGCAGCAACGATCAGGTCGCGCGCGTCATCCAGAAACTGTTGCAGGACGCAAAACAGGCGCCCACACCGATCAATGTGATGAACAAACCCGGCGGCAACCAAACCATCGCCGTGGTTTATCTGAATTCATTTGCAGCCAACCCGCATTACCTGCTGCTCGCCAATCCGACCTTGTTCGGCAACCAGCTCGCCGGCATCACGCAAACCAGCTATCTCGACCTGACGCCGGTTGTACTGCTGCTCAACGAACACAGCGCGATTTCAGT
Organism: Bordetella parapertussis; assembly: GCA_945906935.1. GTDB lineage: Bacteria > Pseudomonadota > Gammaproteobacteria > Burkholderiales > SG8-41 > PALSA-1004. Next base: position 12,600 of record CAMDSO010000018.1, on the reverse strand, counting down.
GCGCGCCGGTGCGCCGTTCAAAACCATGCGCGATGTGATCGACAAGCTGAAGGCCGATCCGACGGCACTCGCCATCGGCACCGTTGCGCGCGGCGGCCCCAATCATCTAACGCTGGCACTCGCCCTGCGCGCGGGCGGCGTCGAGGTGAAGAAGCTCAAGATCGCGATCTTCAAGACCAATGCCGATTCCATGACCGCACTGGCCGGCGGCCATCTTGATCTGGTGGTGTCCTCGGTGGGTTCGGCGCTGCCGCAGGTGCAGGCCGGCGGTGCGCGCATGCTGGCGGTGGCGGCACCACGTCGCTTATCGGGCCAGCTCGCCCAGGTGCCGACGCTGCAGGAACAAGGCATCAACGCTTCACTGGAAAGCTGGCGCGCAATCTTTGGCCCAAAGAACATGCCGGCCAACGCCGTCGCCTACTGGGAAGAGGTGCTGGCGAAAATGGCGGCCAGCGCCGAATGGAAAAAGGAAGCGGAGAACCGCGACTGGGATACGCAGTTTATGCGCAGCAAAGACTTCGCCAAATACCTCGAGGTCGAATACAACGACACCAAAGTCATCATGACCGAGCTGGGACTGGCCAAATAAGACAACCGGGGCCGGGTTACTGCCGCGCCAGCCCCGCGCTCTTTACGACCTTCGACCATTTCGCAATGTCGGCCTTGATGAAAGTGGCGAATTTTTCCGGTGAGCCACCGCCAGGCGTGGCGCCATCAGCAACCAACCGTTCGCGCACGAGCGGCTTTTGCATGATCTTGTCGATTTCCGAATTCAACCGCGCAATGATGGCGGGTGGCGTGCCGGCAGGCGCGAGCAGGCCGCTCCACTGCGTGACTTCGTAACCCGTCAGACCAGACTCCGCCACCGTCGGCACGTTGGGCAACACCGGCGAACGCTGCGCAGTCGTCACCGCCAGCGCACGCAGGCGTTCGGCTTTGATTTGCGCGGACGCCTCCAGAATATTGATGAAGCCCACCTGCACATGTCCGGCGATCACATCAATGATGGCCTGGCCGCCGCCTTTATAGGGCACATGCGCCATCGTCACACCAGCCGAAAGTTTGAACAACTCGCCGGCGAGATGGCTGATGGTACCTTCGCCGGAGGATGCGAAATTCAGCCGCGATTCGCGATTGCGGCCCAGCGCAATGAATTCACCCACCGAGCGGGTCGCCACCGAGGGGTGCACGCATAACACCAGCGGCACCGTGGTGGTCTGGATGATGGCGGCAAAATCCTTCTGTGGATCAAACGGCACCTTGTCGATCAAGGGGCGTACCGCCACGTTACTCGCGGTGGCCATCAGCAGGGTATAACCGTCGGCGCGCGAACGTGCGGCAATCTCGGTGCCGATCACCCCGCCGCCGCCAGCGCGATTATCAACCACGATAGACTGCCCCAGGGCTTCGCCAAGATCCCCCGCCACCAGCCGCGCCACCAGGGAAGCGCCACCACCGGGCACGAACGGGGATATCAGGCGGATGGGTTTCGACGGCCAGACGTCGGCCTGCGCAAGTCCGCACACCGCAACCGTGGCGATGAGTGACCCGCGTATGCAATACAAAAGCTTCATCAATTTTTTCTTTCAGAAATCATTGTGGTGTCTGTAACAGCAGGGGTTGCCAATTGACCCCGCGGCAATGACAGCAGCCCACGGCAAAGGCGCCGAGGATACTACCGTCGCTTACGCAAATAAACCGGGGAATGGGTTTCCCGTATCTGCCGCAAACATACACGCCGTTGATGATCCCCAATCAAATCGGGACACCGCGACTTGGCATATACTCGCACCCATGAATACTACCCTCCCGTTCCGACTCGTCTCCGCGGCAGCCTGTGCCGCCGCGGCTTTCTGCTGTGTCGCTGCCCATGCACAATCTTCGTCCGGCCGACCGGTGCGCATGATCGTCGGCTCTGCGCCGGCGGGCCCGTCGGATGTACAGGCGCGTCTGATCGTGCCCAAGATGTCCGAGGTGCTGGGGGTCTCGATCATCGTCGACAACCGGCCAAGCAACAACGCGATCATCGGCATGGAAATCGGTTCCAAGTCGCCGCCTGACGGCCACACTTTTATCATCGGCAACAGCGGCACGCACGCGGTCAACGCAACGCTCTACAAATCACTGCCCTACGATCCGGTCAATGATTTCATTCCGGTCTCGCAGCTGTCGACTACCGGTATGGTGGTAGCCGCCAATGCCAAGCTGCCGGGCACCACCATCCAGGATCTGGCGGCTCACGCGAAAACGCGCGCTGGCGGTCTCAATATCGCGATTCCGGGCGCTACCGGTGAACTCGCCGGCGACGCACTGTGGAAACAGCTCGGCATCAAGATGACCAACATCCATTACAAGGGCAGCGCGCCGTCAGAACTCGCCGTCGTGTCAGGCGAGGCGTCGATTTCCATGCTGACCCCGCTGGCCACGCAAAACCATTTGCAGACCGGGCGCATGAAGGCCTACGGCATTACCAGCGCAACGCGCTCACCGGTGCTGCCCGATGTGCCGACACTGGCCGAACAAGGTGTGACCGGTTACGACATTCAGTATTGGACCGGCTTGTTCCTGCCGGCCAAAACGCCCGATCCGATCGTGCGCGCCGCGCACAAAGCGTTAGTCGCTGCGCTGCATACCAACGATGTCAAAGAACGCCTGCGCGCGCTCGGTCTGCAGGCGGTGGGCAATACGCCGGAGGAATTCCGTGCCATTGTCAAACGCGACGTCGAGAAATTCCGCAAGATCATTGTCGAGTCCGGCATTCCGCAGCTGTAATTCCGCATCCCAACCTTCCCTCGTAAACGGGGGAAGGAGTAGGGCCCAAACACTTCATCTGCAATTCATAAATCAACAGAGGACGTCATCATGCCCGTTTCACCCCTGCCCGAGGGCGAACTCGCCTTTAGCTATTTCCCCGACAACTACCGCTGGTCGCACGGCGTGTTACTCGCGCTAGGCGGCGCGCCCTGGGGCGGCGCCGAGATTGATGAAATCAACCGCATCGGACTGCGTTTGAAGAACCACGTCGGCGACGACATCGCCTGGTTCAACGAATGGGCGGGTGAAGCCGAACGCATCGAGCACATCGGCCACGCCGAGGCGGCCAAAGGCCGCAACATCACCGCCTCCGCTTATCTGCTGCGTGCCTCGCATTACTATCACGTCGGCGAACGCTTCTCGCAACCGAAGACCGCCGAAACCCAGGCTGCTTACAAGCGCGGCGTCGACGCCTTCCGCAGGGGTGCGGAACTCAACAAGGCGCTGCGCCTCGAACACGTCGAAATCCCCTACGAAGGCACCAGCCTGCCGGGCATCATCGTGCACGCCGAACAACAGCCGGGCAAAAAAGGCCCGATCATGCTGTTCCTCGACGGCTTTGATGTCACCAAAGAAATCCAGTACTTCCGCGGCATTCCGGAAATGGTCAAGCGTGGCATCTCGGTGCTGCTGCTCGACGGCCCCGGCAACGGCGAAGCGATCCGCTTCCGCAACCTCATGCTGCATCATGAAACCGAACGCCACGCGGGTGCCGCCTACGATTTTCTCGCCACGCGCGCGGAATTCGATCCAAAACGCATCGGCATCATGGCGCTTTCGCTCGGCGGTTATTACGCGCCGCGCGCGGCCTCGATGGATCAGCGTTTTGCCTGCTGTATCTCATGGGGTCCGGAGTGGGATTACCACACCAAGTGGCAGCAACGCCTGGCGCGCATCGAACGCGGTGAAGTTCTTTCACTGTCGGTGCCCTGGCAACATCTCCTGTGGGTGTTCGGCGTCAACACCAAGGAAGAAGCCTTCAAGAAACTCGAGGGCTTCAAGTTGGACGGTGTGATCCAGAAAATGCGCTGCCCGTATCTGCTGGTGCACGGCGAAGGCGATCAGCAGGCACCGTTCGAACATGCGCAAAACATGATCAACGCCAGCGGCTCAACCAACAAGCACATGAAGATCTTCAAGCGCGAAGAAGGCGGCTATCACCACTGCCAGGTGGATAACGTCACCATCGGCATGGCCTACATGGCCGACTGGGTGGCCGAGGTACTCAAAGCAGGCCACTAATCGCGTCATTACAAGATGGGGGGATGGCCGTGAAGCAGATGTTGAAACTGGCGGTATTCGCATTGCTCGTCACGCTGGTGACCACCGCCACGGCACAGGTTTTCAACACCACACACTCGCCGAAGGGCGACAAAGAGTGGCCGGCGGTGAAGGAAGGCGTGACGGTCAAGGTCTCCCCCCATCTGTACGCCATCCGCAGCGAGTCGGTGCCGGGGGTGCCGAACGTCGGCATCATCGTTGGCAGCAAGGCGACTATGATCATCGACCCGGGCATGGGGCGCTTGAGCGGCGAGGCGGTTGCTCGCGAAATGGCCAAGGTCAGCAACAACACCGGGGTCTATGTCGTTACCACCCACCTGCACCCCGAACACACCACCGGCGAACTGGCCTTCCCGCAGGCGAAGATTATCCGCGCCGCGGCCGAGCAAAATGACGTCGCCGAATCTGGCATGTATTGGGTCAACATCTTCTCCAAGCGCTCGCCGGAACGCGCCGAGATTCTGAAGGGCGCAACGTTCCGCAAAGCCGACGAAATTTTCGAGCGCGAAAAAACGGTCGACCTCGGTGGTGGGCGCGTGCGCCTGATGTATGTCGGGCCGGCGCACACACCGGGCGACACCGCGTTTTACATCGAGGAAGACCGCGTACTGTTCCCTGGCGACCTGGCGATGAAAGAAATCTCCCCGGCCTTTGCGATGCCGCAATCGAGCATGCGCTCGTGGCTCACCAGCCTTGAAATGCTCGAACGCCTGAAGCCCATGCATGTAATCGGCTCGCATGGCGACCTCGCCGACGATTCTATCCTCAGTGCCAATTACGAGCTCTTGAGCACGCTGCAGACACGCACCCTGGCATTGAAGCGAGAAGGCAAAACCGCAGAGGCCAGCGGCAAGCTGCTCGTCGAGGAATTGAAAGCGAAGTATCCGGCGTGGGACCAGCCGGTCCGGGTAATCTCCGCGGTGGATACGATTTACAAATAAACCCCCTAATTCATTCGAAAAAGATCACCTAACCATGTCCAGAGTCGCTGTCATCGGCAACACCCCGCGCGCCATCGGCGCTGTTTGCGCAGCCGACCTCACGCTGTGCGGCCATCAGGTGCGCTTTACCGTATTTGAAGACCAACGCGAGCAACTGCCGGCGATTCGCGCTGCCGGCGGCTTTACGGTCGAAGGTGATGCGCAGCACCTGATTTCGAAAAAAACCGGCTTCGCCGCCGTCGAGCGTATTTGCGACAGCACCGCAGAAGCCTTACAGGATGCGCAAGTCGTGCTAATCGAAGTCGACATGCACCAGCTCGAAAAACGCTTCAGCGCGATGATTCCCGAATTCGCGCGCGGCGCCGTCGTGCATGTGCAAAGCCACGGCTACTGGCCGGCGGCACGCCTCACGCCGCTGCTGCGGCAGGCCGACCGCGAAGACGTGCTCGTCACCGAAGCACCAGCACCAACGCATGCCGCGCGCATCAACGGCACCGTGGTCACCCCGAAGGGCCTGCGCCGTGGCATTCAGATTGCCACCGTGCCGGCGGCACGCGCCGCTGAGGCACTGGCGGCGCTGACGCCGGTTTTTCCCGGTCTCACAGCTGCCACCTCAGTATTGCAGACTGGACTCGAAAACCTCAACCTCATCGTCCATCCGGCGATGGTGCTGCCGAACGTCGGTATGATGGAGCGCGCCAAACTCGACGGCAAAAAAACCGGCTTCTATCAAGAGTGCGTGGTGCCGGCCGCTGGCGTGCTCGGCGACGCGCTCGATGCCGAACGCAAACGCGTTTGCGAAGCCTACGGCGTCACGCATACGCCGATGGCCAAGGCGATCGAACAGTATTACGGCTTCAAGAGCAATACGTTTTACGAAGCGATGCAAAACCCGGTTTACAAATCGTTTCCGCCTTTCCAACCCGATATCTGGCGCGAATGGGAGGCGGTGGACCTGCCCTATGCCATCGTGCCCTGCGTGCAACTCGCTGAACAGGCAGGCATCCCGGTGCCGCTGCATCGCGCCTTCGCTGAAATTCTCGGCGTGCTGCTGGGCATCGATGCGTGGCAATGCGGGCCCACGCTGGCCGATATGGATCTCGCCGGCGCACCGGCCGCAGTCGTGCAGCGCGCGCTCGGCGTCTGACGTGGCGGCCCTCATGCTGCGCTTGTCTTTGAAACCTCTTCAGTGCGCGCTTGCTGCTGCGCTGCTCGCGGCAGCGCCTGCCGCATTCGCGCAAGATGCCGCGCGTTATCCCGAGCGACCGCTGCGTTTGATCGTGCCGTTTGCACCGGGCGGCGGTCTCGACATCACGGCGCGTCTTCTCGGCCATAAACTGACCGAGCAATGGGGTCAGAACATCGTCGTCGATTCGCGTCCGGGAGCGGCCACCATCGTCGGCACTGAAATCGCCGCCAAGGCAGCAGCCGACGGCTACACCATCCTGATGATCACCACGACCTTCGCCATCAATCCGGGTTTGTATCCGAAGCTGCCCTACGATCCGATACGCGATTTCGTACCCGTCACGCAGTTGAACACCCAGCCCAACGTCATCGTCATCACGCCCTCGGCGGCAGCCGGCACGGTGCGTGACCTGATCGCACTCGCCAAAGCCAAACCGGGTGAATTGACCTACGCGAGCCCTGGCAGCGGCTCGGCGCCGCACCTGTCGGCGGAACTCTTCCAACGCATGGCTGGCATACGCATGATCCACGTGCCTTATAAGGGCATCCCCGCTGCCGTCACCGATGTGATCGGCGGGCGCATCACCATGCTCTTCACCACCACCATCTCGGCGGCACCGCATGTCAAAAGCGGCAAGCTGCGCGCCCTCGCCGTTACCAGCGCAAAGCGGCATCCAAGCATGCCGGAGGTGGCCACCGTCGCCGAGAGCCTGCCCGGTTATCACGCCGAGGCTTTTCAGGGCATGATGGTCCCCGCAGGAACACCGCCAGCGATTGTCACAAAACTGGCCACCGCGGTGGCGAACACCCTCAAGCTGCCGGACGTCGTGCAACGCTTCAATCTCGATGGCGCAGAGCCAGTCGGTAGTTCACCGCAAGAATTCGCCACCTTTCTCAAGGCCGAAATGCAGCGCTGGAGCAAGGTCATTCAGGACTCCGCCATCAAACCAGAGCAGTAACCGTAGCAATCCGGTTACCGCGCTGGCGACTATTTGGCGTCTGGATCAGTGTTGCGGAAGGCCGGACGTTGCACCAGCACGTCATAGTGCCGCGACAAACGCGGATTCGCCTCACGCCAGTCGAAATCGGGAATACCGGACACCAGATAACCAAGCGCGTATCCGGCGGCGATATCGGCCAGCGTAAACGAACTGCCAAAGCAAAACTGACCGTCCCCCATCGCACGCTCCATCATGGCAAGTCCACGGTGAATCTTCGCGCGCTGGGCTTCATACCATTTCTCAGACTCGCGTTTTTCTTCGGGCTTGCGCCAGTCGTGCGTGATCAATACCGTCGCCTCGGCCACACCATCGCCGAGCGCCTCCCAGCCCTTGACGGCGATACGGCTTTCGAAGTCCTGCGGAATCAGGCGCGGCTCGGGCTTTAAACCGTCGACGTACTCCACGATCACAGGCGAATCGAACACCGCCTTGCCGTCGTCACGCTGTAAGACCGGGATCTTGCCCAGCGGATTGAGCGGCACCACCAGTGTCGCCCGCGTTTCGCGCGGTGCGAGCACATATTCATAGGCGATACCTTTTTCTTCGAGCGCGAGCCGCGCCTTGCGCACATAGGGACTGCCGGGGGTGCCGAATAATTTCATCGCTCTCTCCTCAAACTTTATCCATAACGAAACTCCTTCGCCCCATTGAAGGGAGAAGAAGAGATTTTCCTACGTCGCTGACAAACGCGCCTGCGCAATTACTTTGATCCACTTTTCGACTTCATATTTTATAAACGCGGCGAAAGCCTGCGCTGTTTCTGCGTAAGTGCGCGATCCGTCGGCGGCCAGCACTTCATTGAGCCCGGGCATCGCCAGTACGCGCATCAGCTCGCGATGCAAACGTTCGAGCACCGGACGCGGTGTCGCCGCCGGCGCCGCCAGTCCGTTCCAGATCATGATTTCATAACCGGGCACACCGGATTCCGCAACCGTCGGCAGCCCCGGCAACAGCGGCCAGCGCTGCGCCGTGGTCACCGCGATCATACGTAAACGCCCCGCCTTGATATGCGGCAGCGCACCGATCGGATTGGTGAACGCCACCGAGGTTTCGCCACCGAGCACCGAGGCCGTCGCCAGCGCGCTGCCTTTGTAAGGCACATGCAGCAGCGACACGCCGGCCAGCATATTGAAGAGCTCGCCACCGAGATGCGAGCCACTGCCAAGTCCGGCTGAAGCGAAGGTGATTTCTCCCGGCTTGGTTTTTGCAAGCGCAATCACGTCTCTCACCGTCTTCACTGGCAAGGACGGATGCACGATCAGCGCACCCGGCGCGATGGTCAGGCGCGTGATCGGCGCAAAATCCTTGAGCGTATCGAACGATAGTTTTTTATGCAGCGCCGGCGCCACCGTGACATTGGTGCTGAACAAATACAGCGTATGGCCGTCGGCCGGCGCGCGAGCCGCCATTTCAGAAGCAATCACACTACCGCCGCCCGGACGGTTATCAACAACCACCTGCTGGCCGAGGGCTTCGCCGAGTTTGTGACCAACCACGCGGGCGGCGGTATCGTTGCCGCCGCCAGGGGCGAGAGGGACGATCAGGCGGATGGTTTTGGTCGGGTAGTCCTGCGCGTATGTGCAGGATGCCGCCAACAAAAATGCAAGCAACGCCGGGGCCCACAACGAGACACTGGCTGCCCATACCCCTCGGCACCCCGCAATACGCTGCGCGCCTGCCGGGCGACAACGTCGGACAAATTGCGCAGGCGCAACTGAAAAACAATGGCGCATCGGTAGCGGTCAGGGAATCCCGCGGGTTCTGCCGCCATCCACATTAATCGCAGTGCCGGTGATCATGCCGGCCTGCTCTGAGGCCAGATAAACCGCGAGACCCGCAATGTCTTCCGGTACCACGACGCGTCCCATCGGCACATCGGCGACCAGATGTTTGGTCGCTGCTTCAAGCGACAGCTTTTTCTCCCGAGCGGTAATTTCGATGAGCTCGGTCCAACGACCGGTGTCGGTCGAACCCGGGCAGATCGCATTGACGGTGATGCCATAAGGCCCGAACTCATTGGCCAGCGCCTTGGTAATCGACAGCGTGCCGAGATTGATCGGCCCTGACATCACCGACACGCCGCCTGGTTCGCGCCCGCGCGTGCCGGAGATGTTGATGATGCGCGCCTGTGGCGATTTTTTCAGGTACGGTAATGCTTCGCGCGTCATGCGAATCAAACCCAGCGGCTTGACGGCGAAATAGTCTTCCCACAACTCATCCGGAATTTCAGTGAGACGGCCGCGATAAGCCCCACCTGCGCAATTAACCAGAATATCGATGGCACCAAGTTCTTTCACACCCTGCTCGACCGCCGGCTTGATCGCCGCCGTGCCCTGCTCCAAATCGAGTGGCACCACCGCAATGCGGATGGCGGTGTATTTTGCGCGCAGCTCTTTCGCCACCTGTTCGCAGCGTTCGAGATCACGGCCAAACAAGCCGAGATTGGCCCCCTCGGCGGCCAGCGCCTCTGCAATCGCCTTGCCGATACCGCGACTTGCACCGGTGATGAAGGCGGTGCGTCCCTTAAGATTGAAATCCATGGCCTGCTCTTTAGGTGATTGATCCGGGGCCGCATCTTACCGCGCGTCCTACCTGCTCGCACCGGCAACTTCTTTTGCATCACCGTGCCTGAACCGCTTATTCGGCTTTGGTTTCGCGCACTCCATTCTGCAGGAGAAATTCTTCGAAGGTGGTCTGCGGCCAACTGCCACTTCTGACGTACTGATCATATTGCATAAACGAATCGATACCGGTGTTTGAGCCACGCCGCATGAGTATCTCGCGACCATCGGCGGCGAAAAAAGCCCACGCTGGCACCGGGCTACCCTTGAGCTTGCGAATGGCCTGACCGCGCGGCAGCTTCTCGCCGTTTGGCAGCGTCATGATATCGCCGGGTTTACCGCGGATATCAAAATATGCCAGCACATAATGCTCGGTGTAACGCGTGCGCAGCGCCGTGTAGGACAGCGTGTTGTTGTTCAAATACACGCAATACGGGCAGGCCTCAAAACCATAATAAACAAACAGCGGTTTGTTCTTCTGCTTGGCCACCCGCACCGCTTCGTTATATTCGAGAAACGGCCAGCCGGTGGGTACGCGTGCTTCTGCGGCCCCCGCGAGGAGGCCGAGCAGGACGCCGGCCAACACAATATTTTTAAGCAGCCGCATAAACCGCCTCAGAACGGTGGCATGGCGCTGTGGGCTGCATTCCACGCCTGCGTCGTGCTGTGTTCGATGATAGGCGTGACTTCGAGCTCAAAAAACGGATGCATCGGCAGAGAGAGGAGTGTCGCATGCAGCTCCTCCAGAGTCGCCGCCTCCCAGATACTAAAATTGGCGCGCTGGCCGACGATACGGAATATGCGCCGCAGCTTGCCTTCCTCTATGCATTGCATACCACGCGCAGTTTCGCGGGCGGCGAGTTCCTCGACTTTTTCTTTTGGCCAGTCACCCGGCAGATGAACCACGATACGCACCATGAATTGCATGTTGGACTCCTGAAAAAAAGGTGGGGCTATTCTAGACCGGCACCACGCACGCCGCCAAAATGTATGATGCCAAGCTAACCCTTCACAACAAGGACGCCCAATATGCCCAAAAAAGCCAAACCGTTTCCGCTACTCACCGCCGCGGCAATCAAGCGCATGGCAATCGAACGTCGCCGTCATTTCGTCAACAAGAACGTACTGCGTCTGAACAAATCGCTCGGTGATGCGGTCGGCATGACGGAGATGGGCGTGCATCTGGTGCGCATCAAACAAGGCGACGACACCACCGAGTTCCACACCCACTATTGCGACGAGGAGTTCGTCTACATCCTGTCGGGTCATGGCCTCGCCGAAATCGGTAAACGCAAAATCAAAGTCGGCCCCGGCGATTTCATGGGGTTCACCGCGCAGTCGCTGCCGCATGGCATGACCAATCCCCATAAGGAAGACCTGGTTTACCTGCTGGGCGGCACGCGCAAGGCGGTCGATATCTGTGAATATCCGCGCAGTCGCAAACGCGGCTACAAATTTGCCGGGCGTCGCCATCTGGCAGGGTTCGACGACGTCGATGAGACCTTCCTTTGATCGCGCTGTAAGCCCATAGCGCATCGGCGCGACGAACCGTAGTTCTGTTATATAGTCTGTCTCCACCGTCCGCCAGCCGGCGGGCATAAAAAAGGGGGAGACAATTATGTTATCGATCATCCGCACGACCGCTCTGGCGATCGCCAGCCTCGGCCTTTTCGCGCTGGCCGCACCGGTAAGCGCGCAACTGCTGCAACAAAAAAACCTGTCGTCCGGCATTGCACTGGCCATGGCCGAAACCACCATGGCGGCGTGCAAAGCCAACGGCTACGCAGTCTCGGTGACGGTGGTCGGACGCAGCGGCGAAATCATCCTGCAGGTGCGCGGCGACAACACCGGCCCGCATACGGTCGAGAACAGTATGCGCAAAGCCTATACCGCACGCACCTTTCGTGTGCCGTCGGGCGAGATCGTCACGCGCCTAAAGAACGATCCGACCTTCGCGCTGATTCATCTTAACAATGTGATCGCCAATCAGGGCGCGCTGCCGATCAAGGTCGGCGACGAGGTGATTGGCGGGATCGGCGCGTCGGGCGCGCCTGGTGGCGACAAGGACGAAGCCTGCGTCAAGGCCGGCATCGACAAGGTTGCCGATCTGCTCAAATAAAACGGCTGGTGTAGGCGGCCCGACAGTTTACGCTGCCGGGCCGCGACCGCACTTAACCCGCCAACCACCTTATCCCGCAAAGCTCACATGATCATCGCGACCAGACTATTCCTGCTAACCGCCCTCTGCTGCGGCCTTGCCTGTGCGCAGAGCGATTATCCGAACCGCGCTGCACGCATCATCTATCCCTACCCGCCGGGCAGCAACGGCGACACCATCACGCGCATTTTTGCCAAGGCATTCACCGATGCCCTCGGCCAGCCATTCATAGTGGAAAACCGGCCCGGTGGTGCGACCAATATCGGCGCCGAACTGGTGGCACGCGCGACACCCGACGGCTACACGCTGTTCGTCACACAAAAGGCCTCACACGGCATCAATTCGAGCCTGTTCACAAAACTACCCTACGACCCGTTAAAAGATTTCGCCCAGATCGGGCTGATGGCACGCACGCCAAACTATCTCGTCACCGCGCTGACACTGCCAGTCAACAGTGTGCGCGAACTCGTCGCCTATGCACGCGCCAATCCGGGCAAGCTCAGTTTCGCTTCAGTCGGCAACGGCTCACCCCACCATCTGGCCGGCGCGCTCTTTAAGACCCGCGCTAACATCGACGTGGTGCACGTGCCGTACAAAGGCGCGGCGCAGGCGACCATGGCGCTGATGGCGGGCGAAGTACATTTCATGTTCGATTC
>CAMDSO010000017.1 GCA_945906935.1 Bordetella parapertussis | reverse complement strand
ACAAACTCCGACGGATAGGCGCGGCCGTCTTCGAGCTTGCGCCAGTATTCGCCGGGAAATCCGGCGCACAGTTTCGCCACGCTTTCACGTATGTCGGCGTAGTCTTCGCCGAGTTCCATCTGACTCTGGTTGCTGTTCATGCGTCCTCGTGATGTGTAGAGTTTGTCGATACAGCCTTGGTGATAAATGGCTGTCGCGCCATCGCGGCGTGCTTGAGGCGGCGTTGTGTGCAGCCGACCCGGCAGGCGCGATACCTGCGTGATTAAGCTTTTGGCGCCTCCTCCAGGATCATGTCGGCACCTTTTTCCGCGATCATGATGGTGGGTGCATTGGTGTTTCCCGAAACGATCGTTGGCATGATGGAAGCATCGACCACACGCAACCCTGGAACGCCGCGCACGCGTAGATGGTCGTCAACCACCGCGTTCGAATCGCTACCCATCCGGCAAGTTCCAACCGGATGGTAGCTGATGCCGCCGCGGCGCTGAATATACGCAAGCAGATCCTCATCGCTGACGCAGGCCGTGCCGGGCTCGTGTTCGCGCACCACATAGCGGCGCATGCCCGGTGTATCCATGATGCGGCGGACGGCTTTGACGCCCGCCAGCAGCGCCGCCCGATCCTTCGCAGTGGCCAGGTAGTTAGGGCGGATTGCCGGCGCCTGCAGGGGATCGGCACTTTGTATGGCCACGCTGCCCCTGCTCTCCGGCTGCAAGAGTCTGACGACCAGCGAAAACCCGGAAAAAGGATGCAGGTTATTGCCGGCCTTGTCACCACTGAATAGCGCGAGACCGGCCTGGATATCCGGTCGGGACAAGGCGGGGTCGGTACGCAAAAAACCCGCTGCGTAGGAGGCGCCCATCATCAGCACGCCTTTGCGCAGGAACAGGTAGCGCAGCGCGGCGGCCACCCCCTTGCCAAAATGACCCAAGACATCGTTGAGTGTGAACGGTTCGCTGCTTTGATAGACCAGTTTCCCGTTGTAATGATCCTGCAGATTAGCGCCTACATCCGGCATGTCAGCCACGACTGCAATGCCGAAACGCTGTAGCAAGGCCGCAGGGCCGAGTCCTGAGAGCTGCATGAGTTGCGGCGAATTAAACGCGCCAGCGGATAAAATGACTTCCCGACCCGCGTCTGCGACGTGTCTGCGTCCGTGACGGATATACTCGACGCCCGTCACTTTTTTGTCAGTGAACAACAGGCGTGTTGCATGCGCGTGTGTGATGACTTTCAGATTGTCGCGTCGCCGCGCCGGACGCAGATACCCGGTCGCAGTACTGCTGCGTAAGCCTTTGCGCAGCGTCAGCTGAACGTAACCGAAACCCTCCTGGCGGGCGCCGTTGAAATCAGGATTGCGCGCATAACCGCAGGCTTCGGCCGCGGCGATATAAGCTTCGCACAGCGGATGGGGTTCCGACGGATCGCTGATGCAGAGCGGCCCGCCGATGCCGTGATAAGCGTCGCTGCCGCGCTGTTGATTCTCAGAGCGGCGAAAATAAGGCAGCACATTGTCAAAGCCCCAGCCGGCGTTACCGAGGTCGCGCCAGTGATCGTAGTCTTCGTGCTGGCCGCGGATATAAACCAGGCCGTTAATGGAGCTCGATCCACCCAGTACTTTGCCGCGTGGTTGCGCGATACGGCGGTTGCCGCTCGCGGCTTCTGGTTCGCCCGTATAGAGCCAGTTTACGTTTGGATTGCTGAAGCTTTTTCCATATCCGAGCGGGATATGTAGCCAGGGGTTACGGTCTTCGCCTCCCGCTTCAAGAAGAAGCACCCGATAGCGTCCGCATGCCGTCAGACGGTTGGCGAGAACGCAGCCCGCGCTGCCGGCGCCGACGATCACATAGTCGTATGAGTATGTCTCCTGCATTGGATGTCGATCACAAATGATTCAAGATCAGCAAGGCTAACGCATTTCGCTTTTTCACGCGAGCGCATGGCAGGCAGGCGGGCTGGTTTTCTGGCGGCGTGAAATGCGCGACTTGACCTTAGGCCTGATGCCCGCGTATGTTCGTTTGTTGCAACCTTTTATAAAGCCATGACTGCTGGTCAGATCATGACGTCACTGCATTACACCGGCATCAGGGTTTATCCCGCGTCTTATCAGGAGAGATTATGCAAAGATCGTTGATCATGTTTTTCACCCTTACGGTTTTCATGCTGCCCGCGCTATGCGGCGCTGCTGAAGATTATCCCAGCCGCCCGTTGCGCTTTTTCGTGCCTTTCCCCGCTGGCGGTGGAACGGATGGGTTGGCGCGTATTCTCGGCGGGAAACTCACCGAGATGTGGGGGCAGCAGGTGGTGATTGATAATCGCACTGGAGCGCAGGGCAATATCGGTACGGCGATGGGCGCGAAGGCGGCCCCCGACGGCTATACGATCACACTTGCGCACTCCGGGTCGCTGGCCATCAATCCGCACCTGTACAGCGCGCCGGGCTTCGATACCTTGAAGGATTTTGCCGCTGTTTCAAACGGCGTTGTGATGCCGTTCATTCTGGTGGTTCATCCATCGCTGCCGGTGAAGACGACCCGCGATCTCGCCCTTCTGGCGAAACAAAAACCCGGCTTGTTGGGTTTTGCATCTTCATCGTCCGGGCCGTGGATTGCCGGTGAATTGTTCAAACTGACGACGGCGACGGACATGCTGCATGTGCCCTACAAGGGCGGCGCACAGGCCGTTATCGCCCTGTTGTCAGGGGAAGTCAGCGTCATGTTTACGGTACCCTTTCCGACGGTTCCGCACGTCAAGTCGGGCAAGTTGCGTGCTCTGGCCATGCTCGGAGACAAGCGTATTGAAGCGATGCCGGAGGTGCCTACCGCCTTGGAATCTGGTTATCCGGCGTTGGGTAATGTGACCGAATGGTACGGCGTTGTGGTGCCCGCAGCGACGCCGCAGGATATCGTCGCGAAATTAAATGGTGCGGTTGTGCGTGCGCTCAATTCTCCCGACGTGCTAACGCGGATAAAGTCGCTGGGCCAATATCCGGCGCCGACCACCAGCGCGCAATTTGCCGACTTCATGCGAGCCGACTATGAGCGCTGGGGTAAGGTCGTCAAGGCATCAGGTGTCAAGGTTGAGTAGATTGATTAATAATACGGCGGGTAAGCAAAGTTTCTGCAAAACGAATGCCGCCGTATTGTGGGCGTGCCTTGCTGTTATGCCTGAAGGCCGCCCCTGAGACGGTTGTTAATCGGTTGACGGCGGGAAGCGGTATACGGCGAATACAACGCCGCCCACCGGGTACTCAAACGGGCCGTGCTTGGTGTTCGGCGGTGCATAGTGGAAGTCGCCTTTTTTGAGGACCTTGCCGGCGACGTGTTGCTCACCTTCAACCACGACCACGCAGTGCGAGGTGACGTGCTCGTGTATAGGCTCGACGTAGCCGGGCGGAAACTTCACCAGTGCCGCGACCTGTCCCTGTTTGTCATCGCGCATCAGCACTTTGATTTTCAGGTTCGGATGTATCTTGTGTGCCCCCGTGGGTAGCTGGAAGAGGGTAACGTTATCGTCCCACTCGAGCTCGTCGGTGTTGATGGCGAGAAAGGGTATGTTGGAAAGCACGGGTTCTCCTTTGCGTTTTCGTTGAACTACATGGGCGTTCTGCAAGCCTGCGGAGCATCGCACAGCAGGGATGTTTTTTTTATCCAAAGATACTACACTAAGAAGAAGAATTCGAAAAATTAAGCCTGATATCCCGATATTGCCGGCGCTAGCGTGTTGCGTTTGCGAAGGGAATGACGTTATGTTTGCTATTGGCAAGATAAGAGCAGTCCGATGCTTGTTGTCATGAATGGTTTGCCTGCCCGCGGGCGCGCAGACGGCGGAGGTGAAGAATTACCCTGCGCGTGCCGTGCGCATAGTGAACCCATCGTCGCCTGGCGGCGGCGCCGATATTATTGGGTGGCTGGTCGGTGCGCAATTCAGCAAAATATTCGGCCAGAATTTTATGACCGATAACGGTCCCGTCGCTGCAAACATTATCGCCACCGAGATCGTCGCGAAATCTCCGCCTGACGGCTATACCTTGCTGGTGGCAGCCACCGGTACTTTTGTAACCAATCCGCTGGTTTACGCAAAGCTGCCTTATGCAGATCCGGACTTTGAAACGATCGCGATTGTTGCTGGTGCGCCCTTCATATTGACAGTGCATCCATCGCTACCGGTGCGCAGCGTGAGGGAGCTTACCGCCCTTGCAAAGGCGCGCCCTGGCGAACTGACCTATGCCTCGTTCGGCACCGGCAGTTTTTCGCATCTTGCCGGAGAATTGTTTCAGGTGATGACGCGTAGCCGGTTGTTGCACGTTCCCTACAAAGGCAGCGCGCCCGGCATGGCGGATTTACTGGCCGGAAATATCACCATGAAATTCGACGGTGGACTCGCCTCGGTGCCGCACATCAAGTCCGGGCGGATTCGTCCGCTGGGGGTCGCCGCCCGGCGACGACTGCCGCAGATTCCCGATGTGCCGACGCTCAGTGAGGCCGGATTGAAAGACTTTCATGCGGGTTCCTGGTACGGTCTTATGGCGGCAGCCGGAACGCCGCTTGAAATCATTGCGCGGCTGCATATCGAACTGGTGAAGGCGTTGAAGCAGCCGGACTTGCAGCAACGCATCACCGATCTCGGCGCTGATGTGGTCGGCAACACGCCCGAGGAGTTCAGTGCGCAGATTGTGCGTGAACGCGAAGTTTGGGCCAAAGTGGTCAAGCAGGCGGGCATTGCGCCCGCATAGGTTTTTTTGCCCGGACGCCGGATTTTTGCGTCGGAAAGATGCCGGGTATCGTCACACCCTATTAATAGTCAGGATGAATTCATGGAGTTGAATCTAAAAGGTCGCATTGCATTAATCACCGGCGGCTCGCGTGGCATTGGTTTTGGTATCGCCACGGGGCTAGCGGCGGCAGGCTGTCATTTGCATCTGGCGTCGCGCAGCGCGGAGGATCTGCAGCGGGCGGTGACGCGAATCAAGGACGAATATCAGGTCGAAGTGACGCCCCATGCCTTGGATTTGTCACGCTTTGACAGCTTGAATGCGCTGGCCGAGACCTGCGGTGATATCGATATTCTGATCAATAATGCCGGAGCCATACCCGCCGGCACGCTGGCGTCGGTGGATGAACTGACGTGGCGGCAGGCCTGGGATCTGAAGGTGTTTGGTTATATCCATCTGATGCGTATGATTTACCCGCGCATGTGCAGCCTTCGTCGCGGCGTCATCGTCAATATCGCCGGAACCGCGGGCGAACGACCGCTCGCCGGTTATGTTGCCGGCAGCATGGGTAACGCGGCGATCATTGCGCTGTCACGCGCCCTTGGCGGGGAGAGTCTTGATCATGGTGTGCGTGTGCTGGCGGTGAACCCCGGCCCGACCGAAACGGATCGTGTTTACGGTTTTCTGAAAGGGCGTGCCAGTTCTGAGTTGGGGGATGCGGAACGCTGGCGTGAGTTGACGGCGCGCCTGCCCGGCAGTCGTCTTGCGAGTATTGCGGAAGTGGCGAACATGGTGACCTTTCTTTGTTCCGACCTGTCCTCGTATACGAGCGGCACTGTGGTGACGATAGACGGCGGTGCATCGTCACGCGGTTGATGCAGGTCAATCATGGCGAATGCGGGTCAGGCAAAGTTGGCGTATCGGGGCGTGTTTTCTGCCACCGGGTTTACTGTGCTATGTTCGGGCGCTTGACACGAGTGTCCAAAATGCTAAATTCTTGCCGAGGGCGTGCGGCATTCGCGCGTGTTGTTTGAAACGTCTCGGCGCGGGGATGATGGGCGCGATTAAAACAACAATCGTTGCGTCGTTCTACCGGATATTCCGAAACAGTGATTCTGGCGCCACAAAACGTTGCGTTTTGTGGCGGTTTTAATTTCATCAGACGATTGATCACACCCAGTCGTTTTTTAGTTCATAGATCGGAGGCTTTCAACATGCTGAAGTTACAAGGGGTCATAGATATACATACGCACCCTTTTACCGAGGAGACCATCAAGGGGCAGGGCCTCTCGTATACCGAGGCGCACGATTATTTTGCGAAAAGCCCCAAGTCGCCGCATCATGAGTCCTGGTATGTGCAGCGGCAGACCAAGCCGATTGATGAGACCGCGCATGAACTCAAGGAAGAGGGCATTGTCGATCTGGCGGTCATCGTCAATATGAATGCGTGCACCACCTTTGCGTCCTGTTTGCCGAATGAATACATCGGCCAATATGCGAAGAAGCATGATGGTTTTTATCTGGGCTATGGCGGTATCGATCCGGGGATGGATAAAAAAGGCGCGTTGCGCGAGCTCGATCGTTGCGTCAAAGATTACGGCATCATCGGTCTGAAGTTTCATCCCGCCTATCAGAGCTTTTTTCCGAACGATCACGAGCGCGCCTATCCGCTCTACGAGCGATGCGTTGAATACGGTCTGCCGGTGCTGTTTCACACCGGCACCACGCGCATGACTCGTTGCACCATCCGCACCTGCCGTCCGGAATTTCTGGACGAAGTGGCGACCGATTTCCCCGATCTGCGCATCATTATGAGTCACTATGGCTGGCCCTGGACGGATGAGGCGCTGGCGGTCATCACGCGCCACGAGAATGTCTATCTTGACCTCTCGGGCTGGATGCCGACGTATATCTTTGCCCACCAGCCCAGCGTTTTTCACTACATGAATTCGGTGGTGCCGGAAAAGTTTGTATATGGCTCCGATTATCCGGCGCTGACGCCCAAGGACTGGATTGCTGATTTTTCCCAGTTTTTCGACAGTGGTGTTGAGTGGGGCGGCAAAAAACGCATGTTCCGTGAAGAGAATCTGGCGAAGTTTTTCCGTCTGAATGCCATCAAGGCGATGAATCTGGAGCATTTCCGTCCCGAGCTGGTTAACCGTACCCCATTCAAGGTAACCCACGTGTGAGTACCGCCGAGAAGCCAGTAATGTCGATGCGGGAAGCCGTCCTGCGTTATGTGCCTGATGGGCAGGAGTTGTTGATCGGTGGGTTTGCGTTTAGCGACCCCACTGCGCTAGCGCATGAGTTGATCCGCCAGCAGCGCAAGAACCTCTTCATTATGAAGACCTCCGGAGGGGTGCTCGTTGATCAGTTGATCGGGGCCGGGTGCGTCGAGCGTGTTCTGTCCTGCCATGTCTGGAATTCGGTGGGGCCGGTACCGGCGCACTGCTTCCGGCGGGCGCTCGAGCAGGGCAAGCCACATCCGTTGCAGATTGAGGAACTCAGCTACGGCGCATTCACCATGTCTTTGCTCGCAGGGGCCTGTGATCTGCCGTTTATGCCGACGACACCGGTGCAGGGGGCGGGGCACTTTACGCAACGCACCTTTATGCCAGAAAAATTCGGCGTGGTTAAGGATCCGTTTGGCGGCGGTGAGGTTTGTGTGGTGCCACCGCTCAAGCCGGCGCTGGGTATTTTTCACGTGCAGCGTGTGGACAAATTCGGCAATGCACAGATGTTTGGTCCGACCGGTGAGATGCGTTATGCCATGGCGGCCTGTAAAAAGCTGGTGGTGATCGCCGAGGAGATGGTCGATACCGCGCTAATACGCGAGCGCCCGGAAGCCACCATCGCCCCCGGATTCATGGTGGATGCCGTGGTGATCGAGCCGTGGGCGGCGCATCCGACTGATTCGTACGGTTACTATTATCGCGACCTTGCGCATAACGCGCTCTACGGCGAAATGTCCCGCACCGAGGAAGGGTTCCGTCGCTATCTCGATGAATGGGTGTTTGCCACTGGCAATCACGCTGGTTTTGTCGCCAAACTCGGCGAGGCACAGAAATCGGCATTGCAAATCAGAAAGGATGGCTGGTGATGGAGGGCGCGACTCGTTTCGAGCAGATGTTTCTTACCGGCGCCCGTCGCATTAACGATGGTGCCGTTCTTTTTGTCGGTTTTCACTGGCCGATGCTGATGGCGCGCATCGCGCGCCGCCTGCACGCGCCCAATGTTGTGATCGTTTATGAGAACGGCATTGTTGAAGACCGCCTGACGCCGGTGTTGCCAACCTCGCCGTGTGATTTAACGGCGGCCGAGCAGGCCACAACCTGTGCCGGTAGCCTCGAAGCGCTCTATATGTGGTTGGGCGCCGGTCGGGTAGAGATGACCATGGTGGAGGCGGCGATTGTTGATCGATTTGGCAACGTCAATACCACGGCGGTGGGTCCATACCTGAAGCCTAAAGTCCGTCTGCCGGGCTCGGGCGGTGGCACCGAACTCTCCAGCCTCGGTCGTGATTTGCTGCTGGTCAGTGCGAGCACCAATAAACGCAGTTATCCGGATCGCGTCGATTACATTACCAGCCCCGGCTATCTCGGCGGCTCCGGTGAGCGCGAGCGTCTGGGTTACAAAAAAGATACCGGTCCCAAGGTATTGGTCAATCCCTTGGGCATTTTCAAATTTGACGAAATTGGCGAGATGTATGCGGCCGAATTGCATGCCGGCGTCAGCGCCGAGGAAGTCCAGGCGAGTTTTAGCTGGCCGATCAAAGTGCGGTCTGATTTTTCCGTGCTGCCTGCGCCTACGCCTGTTGAACTCACAGTGATACGCGAGGAACTTGAACACGCCAAACAGCGCTATTACCTGATGCCGGAGGGCTAGGCGGTGTCCAAAGCCCTGGATGGGGTGGTGGTGCTGGATTTTTCGCGCGTCCTCGCCGGCCCGTATTGCACGATGGTGCTGGCAGATCTTGGGGCTGAGGTCATCAAGCTGGAGCGCGCCGGTGCCGGAGACGACCTGCGTCAATGGGGCCCGCCATTCATGCCGGATGGCGAAAGCACCTACTTCCTGTCCGTCAACCGTAATAAACGTAGTATTGCGCTTGATCTGAAGACGTCGAGCGGCCGCGATCTCGCGCTGAGTCTGGTGCGCAAAAGCGACGTGGTGATAGAGAACTTTCGACCGGGCGTGATGGAGTCACTTGGTTTGGGCTACGAGCAGCTCAATGCCATTAACCCGCGGCTGGTTTACGCCTCGATTACCGGTTACGGTACTAGCGGTCCTCTGGCCGACCGTCCAGGCTACGATGTCATCACCCAGGGCATGGGCGGGATGATGAGCATTACGGGCGAACCGGATGGTACGCCGATGCGGGTTGGTGTGGCCATTATCGACCTGGTGACAGGGCTGTATTCAGCGATCGCGATACTCGGTGCGCTGCAGTCGCGCACCCGTTCTGGTGCGGGGCAGCGGGTTGACCTGTCGTTGCTGGAGAGTTCGCTTTCCATCATGCCTAATCTGACGGCGGGTTTTCTGATGTCAGGGGTAAAAGCCGATCGTCTTGGTAACGGCCATCCGAATGCCGTGCCTTATAAAGTTTTTGCGACCAACGATGGCAACGTCACGCTGGCCGTTGGCAACGACGGACAATGGCAGCGACTGTGCAAGGCCGTCGGGCATCCGGAATTTGCTACAGATTCACGTTATTCAGCGAATCATGCGCGTATCGCCCGGCGCGCCGAAGTCGAGGCTATGGTGAGTGATTGGTTTAGTCAAAAGTCTACCGATGAATGGATGAAAATTCTGTCCGACGTCGAGGTGCCGTGCGGGCCCATCAATACGGTTGACCGTATTCTCGCTGATCCACAGGTGGCTGCGCTGGGCATACTCAAGACATTGGTCCATCCGACCAGCGGCCTGCTGCAGATGGTCGGTGCGCCGTTTCACCTCTCAACCGACAGTACGGAGCCCTATCGGCCACCGCCATTGTTGGGCGAGCACACAGCCGCCATACTCAAGGAGTTTCTTGCTATCGGGGATGATGAACTCGTCGCGTTGCAGGAGGCGGGCGCGTTCGGCAAGAGTCATGGCGGCAAGGGCGCCGGCGGCGCTTGACGCCGCGCTTGTTATTCACGCGTTACTGCGGAGGAAAATAATGATAATGAAATCGATGGTCGCCACTGTGTTGCTGCTCACCGCCGCAATGGTCGCAGCGCAAGAACAATATCCGAGTCGTCCTGTAACGATGATCGTGCCGTATCCCCCGGGGGGATTTGTCGATCTCTCCGCGCGTCCCTTTACCCCGGCGCTGGAAAAAGCATTGAAGCAGACCGTGACGGTCAGCAACCGCGGCGGCGCGGCGGGAGCCATCGGCATTGCTGCAACGGCAAATGCCAAGCCCGATGGCTATACCATCATGATGACGGCTTCGAGCATTTCATCGATTCCAGAGGCCGACAAGCTGTTCGATCGCAAACCGGCCTATGCGATGGATCAACTGGCGCCGATCGCCCTGATCTGGACAGATCCTACATACATGGTGGTGCAGTCGGAAAGTCCGATAAAGTCGGTCAAGGAATTTCTAACGATTGCGAAGCAACGGCAGGGGCAAATGACGTACTCGTCATCGGGCATTTACGGCACGATTCATCTGCCCATCGAAATGTTGCTGCATGCGGCTGACATTAAAATGCGGCACTTGCCAACCAACGGTGGCGGCCCTGCAATCACCGCGCTGCTCGGCGGTCATGTTGACATGACCGCGGGCGGTCCGGCGTCACTGAGCATGCACATCCGTTCAGGCAAACTGCGCAGCCTTGTCGGGTGGGGCGGTAAACGCAGTGAAGTGCTGCCGGATGTGCCAACCTTGATGGAGCTCGGTTACAACATTGAATATTACGTCTGGGTCGGTTTGTTTGCGCCGGCTGGCACACCAGAATCGGTTCTGAAGATGTTGCGCGAATCTACGCGCAAGGCGGTCGAAGACGCCGATTTCAAAACGGCAATGGGGAAGCTCAATACGCCGATATATTACCTTGATGCGCCGGAGTTTCAGAAATTCTGGGATCGTGATGCAAAACGCCTCGCCGATGTGGTCAAGGTGATCGGGCGTGTCGAAGAAAAGAAATAATCCTCGCACGCCGCTATCAGCAGGTCTTTCTGGAATGCCGTAGCGGCGTTGCACTGTCACTGCAGGACATCACGCTCGAGGTGTTGTGGTGCGAGGTTTTTCGTTGCCTGCGGGGGCTGCGGCTTGATCTTCAGGGCGCGTGGACTTCCGGCTTGGAAGGTGGCATGGCTGCACAGCTTTGGAGTTCGCTGAGCAACTGGTCACGGTCAAAACCGTCACCCAGAAAAAGGGCTCGACAGGTTCTCGGCTGATCCAGCCACGGCGCGGCTTGATCCAGTATGTTGCGACTGCCGACGCGATGGAAAACCACGCGCCGGCTCAATCCATGCACGGCAACCGTGCCTTTGGCACGAAATACGCTATCTGGCAGATTGCGCAGGAAGCGGTCGAACAAATCATGATCGAGTTCAATATCTGCGCTGAAAGAAGCTGACACGATACTGCGGTGACTGACGTGTTCGCGCAGTGCCTTGTATTGCCGTCCGGTGGCCGGTTCATAGGCTGCGATGTCGAGCAATACTTCGACTGGCAGGTCGCAGTTGATGGAAGGTATGACACGTGCGTTTGCATTGATGCTGGCGAGACGCGCCTTCAGGCCGTCGACTGCTTCCGGCGAGATCAGATCAAGCTTGTTGGCAATCAGCAGATTGGCACAACGAATCTGCTCCGCAGCGGTTTCGTTGGAGGCCAGCCAGGTTTCGATGTTTGAACTGTCGACCACGGTAATCACCGCGTCGAGCCGGTAGCTGGCTTCGAGTTCCGGGACGAGAAAGGTTTGCGCGACTGCCAGTGGTTCTGCAAGTCCTGATGTCTCGACCACCACATAGTCGAATTCACGCCCGCTGGTGAGCAATTCACGTGCCGCATTCAAGAGGTCACCACGTATTGTGCAGCAGAGACATCCGCCCGAGAGCTCGACCACGTCACCGGTCTGGCCGATCACCAGATCCTTGTCGATATTGATGTCACCGAAGTCGTTGATCATCACCGCGATGCGCAGACCGTGATCGGCGTTGAGCAAGTGGTTGAGGAGGGTGGTTTTCCCACTGCCGAGAAAACCGCTGAGTACTGTGACGGGGCGTTTCATTGAACAAGTTCCACGGTTAAGGAAAGATGATTGTTGGTTTTTGGCTCTTAGGCCAGATCGGTTGCTTTTGATATTGCTCACGCAATCCTGCCTGGCTGATGGTCAGTCCGTAACGAAAAAATCATAGATGGTAGTCAGTCGCCGGGCAATCATGGCAGGCGTCGGCGAAGTCGCCATTCTAAATCAAGGGCTGTATTTTTTTAATGCTACGGCAGTGCGTGGCGTAAGCGCGCTTGGCGTGGCAGTGCGGTAACCTGGGCTACATCGTGTTCCGGTAGTTCGCGGACATCCGGATGGGCAATGGCGAACATCTTGCGTAGACGTCTCTGAGACGGGCGCGCCGCTTCGAAAGGCCATCGCCCCGCCGACGGCACTGGAGTAAACCTGCCCCGCCGTTTCAGCATTGATTTGACCGCTTAGAGCTACCTCGATCGCCGAATTGAGGGCGACAAAGTGATCAATGCTGACCAGTACGGTCTGGTCGTGGGTGTGGGTGGTCGATCGAAATTGCACGGCTGGATTGAGGTGGCAAAACTGCTGGGCACGCCGGCTGCCAAACATCATGCCGGCGACGCTGACGCTGCGATCGATGGTTTTTCTCGCATTGGTGATGACGCCCGATTGCATCAGTTCGGCCGCCTTGGCAGCGATGGCGCCGCTATGGATGCTGAGATCCCGCGGGTTGGCGAGAGCTGACAAAATTGCCTCTGGCCGCGTGCCTAGTCCAGTATAGGGGCAGTGGGCAGTCGGCAGCGG
Organism: Bordetella parapertussis; assembly: GCA_945906935.1. GTDB lineage: Bacteria > Pseudomonadota > Gammaproteobacteria > Burkholderiales > SG8-41 > PALSA-1004. The sequence continues at coordinate 36,234 of CAMDSO010000017.1, read as the reverse complement.
GCAGCGGTCAGTGCCATGCCGCGATAGTTGAGCGGGTTTGATTGAGGGCCGGTGGCTTTTGCCGTACGTGCAAGCGGTGCGATCAGCTCTGAGAAGGCGCTTGCTGGGGCGTCCGCACTGCTGTCGCTATCCTGATGCCGCAGCCAATTTTATCGGCGCGGCTTTCCTGAAGACGCGGGACTAACCTTGAGGGAAGGCTGCGTCCCGCCGCCGACCGCCTAGTCCGCCTTCACCCCTGCATTGCGTACCACTTTCGACCATTGTTCATTTTGCGCGGCGATGAATTTTTGCAATTGTGCGGGGCTGTTGGCGACCGCTTCCATGCCCTGTTGATCGAGCCGTTCTTTGACGTCTGGCAGCTTGACGATTTTTGCGGTTTCTGCAGCGATGCGTGCGGCGATCTCCGCCGGTAGCTTGGCCGGACCGACAAGACAGAACCATAGCTCCGCGTTATAGCCGGGCACACCCGCTTCGACGATGGTCGGCACCTCGGGCAGCACGGCTGCGCGTTGCGCGCCGGTAACGCCGAGGGCCCGTACGCGCCCGGCTTTGATAAAGGGCAGGGCGACCGAGGGCGTGTCAAACAATAGTGCAATCTGGCCGGAGAACATGTCGGGGTAGACCAGCGCCGTTCCCTTGTACGGGATATGCACGATGTTGATGCCGGTGAGCAGTTTGAGCAATTCGCCGGATAGATGAAACTGTGTGCCGATACCGGATGAGCCGTAGTTGAGCACGCCGGGTTTGGATTTCGCATAGGCGATCAGCTCTTTGACGCTGGTCGGCGGCAGCGCGGCGCCGATTAGTAAAACTGTCGGCGTTGACGACACCAGCGTAATGGCGGCGAAATCACGCGCCGGATCATAGGGGGGCTTCGCATACAGATGCGGGCCGATCGCATGTGTGCTGGTGGTGCCCATCAGGATCGTATAGCCGTCGGGTTGCGCGTCGAGCATCAGGCGCGAGCCGAGGGTGCCGCCGGCTCCCGGCCGGTTATCGACCACCACCTGCTGGCCGAGGCTTTCACCCAGCCTTTGCGCCAGCACGCGCGCCAGCAGATCGGTGGCACCGCCTGGCGGGAAAGGCACCACCATGCGGATCGGCCGTGTCGGATAGGCGGGCCCGGCGGCGTCGGCCTGAGGGCCATTGATGGCGGCGACGCACAACAGAGCCGCTGCAAAGTAACGTGATGTCGGGTGATTCATCAGCGATTCTCCTGGTTTGGTCTTCGGTTTCTACAATGAGCCTTCGCCTTGCCGGGGTCAAGGCAGGCGGTTTTTTCCCTGTTGCCATAGCACGTCGCCGCGGCCCGATTCAGTGTTAAGCACGCGTGCCGCCACAAACAGCAGGTCAGACAGGCGATTCAGATATTGAATCATGATCGATGGTTGCGGTGTGCTGTTGTGCAATGCGACCAGGGCGCGCTCGGCGCGCCGGCAGACCGTGCGTGCGACATGCGCAACGGCGGCCGGGCGTCCGCCGCCGGGCAGGATGAAATCCTTGAGTGGTGGCAGGCTCGCGTTAAACGCATCAATCGCCTGATCAAGGCGTGCGCAATGGGCTTCACGCATGATGGTGTGGCCAGGGACGCTAAGCTCTCCACCGAGATCGAACAGGTCATGTTGCACGCCTTCGAGGCATGCGCGCAACGGCTCGGGCATGGACTCGGTCAGCAGCAGGCCGATCACGCTATTTAACTCATCCACCTCACCGAGGGTCTCGATACAGGGGGCTGACTTCGGCAGACGGCTGCCGTCGGCGAGTCCGGTGGTGCCGTCGTCGCCGGTGCGGGTGACTATTTTGGTAAGACGATTTGCCATGATTTCCAGAGGTTGAGGTTAAGTTAAGGCCTGGTTAAGGTCTATTGATGGCCGCGACGGTGGGCGTCAGCGGCCGCTGGTTGATTCAGTGTTGAGTCTCGTGCACAGCGTATCGAGGGCCAGACGATCGGTGGCAAAAATATTCCCGGCGCCTAGGTGTCCGGTGAGCCCTGTCCGCGTCATGACTGACATGACCTGACGCTTGATGCCGCTCAAGCCGAGGGTGATGCCACCGGCCTTGAGGCGCGTGCTCAGGTTACTCAGCACCTCGATACCCGAGGCGTCAATCTCATTGATGCCACCGCCCGCCACCAGGATATAGCGCAGTTCCGGGTGGTTGCGCGCGAGTGTGATAACGGCGTCTTCAAAGTAGGCGGCATTGACAAAAAACAGCGAACGGTCAAAACGCAGCACACGCATTTTGGGGTGCGGTGCATCGAGTTGGAAATAAGCGGCGTCGCGCAAGGTGCCGTCGGCATGCATGCCCACCACCACCGCGCGTGGCCGCATCATGCGATAGAGCAGCAGCGCCACCGACAATACGATGCCGCACAGGATGCCGGTCTGGATGCCCGGTGCAAAGGCGAGCGTGGCGACGAACGTGACCACCGCGGCGAATCCGTCATCACGGCGCGCACGCCAGGCTTTGACGATGCTGCCGAAATCAATCAGATTGGTCAGCGCTGTGATGATGATCGCCGCCAGTACCGGTTTGGGCAGATGGTGCAGCAAGGGCGTGAAGAACAGCAGCGCGAGCAGCACGCAGAGCGCCGAGAATATTGAAGACAGGCCGGTTTGGGCCTGTACCGACAGATTGAGTGCGGAGCGTGAAAACGAACCGCTGACCGGGATGGTCTGACTAAACGCGCCGGCAATTTTGGCCAGCCCCTGCCCGATCAGTTCCTGGTTTTCGTCCCACGGCTTGCGCGTTTTGATGGCGATGATTTTGCAGCTCGACATGGCCTCCATGAAACTGATCAGCGCAATGATGAAGCCGGCCGGCAAAAGCTTGACGGCGGTGTCCCAGTCGATGTGCGGCACCGCAAAGGCCGGCAGCCCATGCGGAATATCGCCGACCACCCGTCCCCCCATGTTTTCAAAGCCGGCAAGCTCGCTCGTCACGGTTAGCAGTACCACCGTGATTAATACGCCGGGCAGACGCGGTGCCTGCCGTTTGAAGGCGATTAACAGGGCGAGGGCGGCGGCACCGAAGATCAGAGATGCGGGGTGCAGGGTGTCGAGGCGCTGCATGACCTGCCAGATATCGAGCACGAAATGCGAGGTTTGCGTGAGCGGCATGCCGAGCAGGGCGGGCAGTTGTGAGAGGCCGATGATAATCGCGGCTGCGTTGATAAAACCCATCAACACCGGGTAAGAGAGGAAGTTGAGGACGGCGCCCATGCGCAACAGACCGAAGGTGAGTTGGAACACACCTGCGATCAGGGCGAGCAGGATGGCGTAGCTCATGTACTGCTCGCCGCCCTGAGCGCCGAGTTGGGCAATGCTGGCCGCCGTCAGCAGCGCGGTCAGGGCGACCGGCCCGGTTGATAGCAGGGCGGAAGAGCCGAACAAGGCGCCGATAATGGTCGGCAGCAAGGCGGCATACAGTCCGTAATAGGCGGGCACCCCCGCGAGTTGGGCGTAGGCCAGCGCCTGCGGAATCACCAGCAGCGACACCGTCAGGCCGGCGATGAGGTCGGCTTTCAGGGCCCCGGGTTGCAGCGGGAACCAGTTGAGAAAGGGCAGCAGGCGGCGCAATGCAGTCATAGGAGAATCGAAAGGCTTTGCACGGAAATGCTGCCGGCACTCGGAGTCTTGCAAAATCCGCAATCAGACTGGTTAAAGCGCCGAGTCTAAAGTGGCGGGTGGAGTGTTGATTATCTGGTAAGCGCAGGCGCGGCGCAATCACGCGCCGGTAGCCCGGAAAATTTCCGGTATAATCTTGCGTGTTTTTTTGGCACCTTTTTGAATTTCCAGCGGAAAGACAAGGTAATGAACATACGAATCCTGGTGAGCGCAGTGGTGACTGCGGCAGCGTTGGCGATGGGCGCTTCGGCATATGCCGCAGGTGATGCCGCCGCCGGCAAACAAAAAACGGTCATGTGCGAAGGTTGTCACGGCATTGCTGGCTACCGTACCGCTTTCCCTTTGGTCTACAGTGTGCCCAAAATCGGCGGCCAGCATGCAGGCTATATCGTCAAAGCGCTGCAGGGTTACAAGTCGGGCGAGCGTAGCCATCCGACGATGCGCGCGATTGCCGCTGGTCTGAGTGATCAGGATATGGCTGATCTTGCCGCGTATTACTCGGCCGACACCGCCAAGACCGCAGCCAAATAGGATGACGATGATGATCAAGACGATATTGTTTGTGGTGGCATTTGCGTTTAGCGCGGTTGCAGTGGCGGGCGATGCGGCCGCTGGCAAGGAAAAATCCAAGGTCTGTGCCGCCTGTCATGGTGAGGGTGGTGTCGGTGTCAGTGCGATGCAGGATTTCCCCAAGCTTGCCGGCCAGAATGCTGATTACATCGTGCGTGCGCTGAAGGATTACCAGCAGGGTGCCCGAAAAAATGCGGTGATGGCCGATCAGGCCAAAAACCTCAAGCCGGCGGATATCGCCGATCTGGCGGCCTGGTTCTCGAGCCAGCAGGCGTTGGCGGTCAAGAAGTAAGCCCCGCGCTGCCGTTGGCAGACCAAAAAAGCCGGACGATGCGTCCGGCTTTTTTATTGCCGCTTACGCTGCCGCCGTTTTGGTTTTGCCGCGAAATTCGCAGAGATCATTGATCAGGCAGGATGGACACTCCGGTTTCCTTGCCTTGCAGACGTACCGTCCATGCAGGATCAGCCAATGGTGGGCGTGCAGCTTGAAGTCATCGGCGACCACTTTGATGAGTTTTTCCTCCACCACGACGACATCCTTGCCAGGAGCGATGCCGGTGCGGTTTGAGATACGGAAAATATGGGTGTCGACGGCAATCGTTGGATGGCCAAAAGCGATATTCAGGACGACGCTGGCGGTTTTGCGGCCGACGCCCGGCAGGGCTTCGAGAGCCTCGGCGGTTTGCGGCACTTCGCCGGCGTGCAAATCCATCAGCATTTTGCAAGTCGCAATAATGTTTTTGGCTTTGGTGCGGTAGAGCCCGATGCGCTTGATGTAGTGTTCGAGGCCGGCTGCGCCGAGCGCGTGTATCGATTGCGGCGTGCAGGCGTCGCGATAGAGTTCGCGCGTTGCCAGATTGACACTTTTGTCGGTCGCCTGCGCCGACAGAATCACCGCGATCAGCAGTTCGAAAGACGAGCGATATTCAAGCTCGCCCTTGGGGTGTGGGTTCGCCGTGCTGAAGCGTTGGAAAATTTCCCTGCGTTTGGCCGGATTCATTTTGGCTTTCCTCGTCTGGCCGCTTAACCGGCGTTTTGCTTTTGCGCAATGCGGCTGCGCGCCCGCTCGATGGCGCGTTGGACGGCGGCTTGTTTGCGTGCGACAGCAGCTTTCTGCGCGGCGCTGGCTTCAGCAATCGCCCGTTGCTGCGCGAGGCGGGCGGCGCGCGCTTCAAAACGTTTTTTTGCCGTCTGCGCGGCGCTGTATCGCGCGTCTTCGTCTGACGATACGGCCGCTGTCATCACAATGCAATCGACCGGGCAGGGCGGCACGCATAGTTCGCAACCGGTGCAGTCGGCGGCAAGCACTGTGTGCATGAGTTTCGCCGCGCCGACGATGGCGTCCACCGGGCAGGCTTTGATGCATAGTGCGCAGCCGATGCAGCGACTCTCATCGATAACGGCGACCGTTGGTGGTTTGAGAGGGCCGAAGCGCGTATCGACTGGCGTATACGGCACACCGAGCAGCGCGGCCAGTGCGCGTGCGCCGTCGTGACCGCCGGGCGGGCACTGGTTGGCGCCTGCCGTGCCGTCCGCCATGGCTTCGGCATACGGGAGACAGGCGGCAAAGCCGCACTGCCGGCATTGCGTTTGCGGCAACAGTGCGTCGAGTTGTTGGATGAGAGCGGGGGCTGGCATGTGCAATGTCGTGGCGTGAAGCCCGAAGTTTAGCAGTGCGATGCGGCGGCGCGCCGGTTTGACCGGCGCGGGTGCGCGTGATAGAACCCCCGCTTCCTGTCGTCGGTGTGGAGGTTGGTGATGGATGTCCGGCTCGAACCGTTAACGCGCGTTGCCGCGGTGATCCTGTTGGTGCTGGGTTGTCTGTTGGTGCTGCAACCGTTTGTCACTGCATTGTTGTGTGCGGCGATTGTTTGTTTTTCGACCTGGCCGATTTACGAGTGGCTGCTGTTGCGCTTCGGTGGGCGTCCTTCATTGGCGGCACTTGTCATGACGCTGCTGCTTCTGCTGGTGTTCGTATTACCGGTGGCATTTCTGGCGCTCACGCTGGCTGATACCGCGACTCCCGCGGTGGAATGGATGCGTGTCACCTTTGCGCGTGGGTTGCCGCCGCCGCCGGACAGTATCAAGGACTTGCCGTTTGTCGGCGAATATCTCGATGCCGCGTGGCGCGAACTGGCCGCAAATCGTACGAAATTCGCCGAAGCGATGAAAAGGATCGCGGGGCCGGCACAACAGGGTTTGTTTAAAACCGGTTTGTTACTCGGTGAGGGTGTCATCCAATTGAGCTTCGCAGTGTTCATCGGATTTTTTCTTTATCGCGACGGCGAGGCGTTGGTCGCCGCCACCCGTGAAGCGATGCAAAGGCTGGCCGGCAAACTGGCGCCGGGCTTGCTGGAGACGGTGGGCGGTACTGTGCAGGGGGTGGTCTATGGCTTGGTGGGTACCGCGATTGCACAGGGTATTTTGGCGGTGATTGGTTTTGCCATCGCCGGGGTGCCTGGTGCGCTGCTGCTCGGCTTTCTCACTTTCATGCTGTCGATGGTGCCGATCGGACCGCCGTTGATCTGGGGCGGGGCGGCGGCGTGGCTACTCGCACAGGATCAGACCGGCTGGGCTATTTTCATGGCGATCTACGGCTTTGTGGTGATTAGCGGTATCGATAACGTGATCAAGCCGCTGCTGATCAGTCGTGGTAGCAGTCTGCCGTTTGTGCTGGTCTTTCTGGGTGTGATGGGCGGCGTTTATGCGTTCGGCTTCGTCGGCATTTTCCTCGGGCCGACGCTGTTGGCAGTGGGTTTGTCCCTGCTGGAGCAGTGGCTCAAGCAGCGCGTCGTGGCCAACGCCTAGACTGCGGCGCGGCAGAACAGGTTCAGCGCCCGGGCAGGCGCTGCCAGCGGTTGTTGAGCAGCCCTTCGATGGGCTGGAAGTTCGTTTTGTAGGCCATCTTGCGGCTTTGTGCTATCCAGTAACCGAGATACAGATAGGGCAAGCCCAGGACCCGGCAGCGTTCGATTTGCCAGAGGACGTTGTAGGTGCCGTAACTGGCGCCGGGGCTGTCCGGATCGAAGAAGGTATAGACCGAGGACAGGCCGTCCTGCAGCTCGTCAATGATGCTGATCATGCGCAGTTCGCCTGCTTCGCGAAATTCGACGAGGCGCGAATGGACGTTGCTTTGCAACAGGAAATGCCGGTACTGCTCGCGACTGTCCTGATCCATGCCGCCGCCGGCGTGGCGCGCCGCCTGATAACGCAGATAAAGCTCGTAATGTTCGACGCTGTATTGGAGGTCGAAGATTTCGGCAGTCAAGACCGCATGTTTTTTCTGCATCCGCTGCTGAGTACGGCTGGCTGCAAATTCTGCGGTCACAATGCGCACCGGCACGCAGGCGTGGCAGTGATCGCAATAGGGACGGTAGGTGAAGGCGCCGCTACGGCGGAAGCCAGCTTGTACGAGCTCGCTGTAAACCGGGTTGTCGATCAGGTGGCTGGGGGTTGCAACCTGCGAACGCGCCATGCGCTCGGGCAGATAGCTGCACGGATACGGTGCCGTCGCGTAAAACTGCAGCACCGACATGAATTTGTCTTTAAGCGAGGTCATGGTCGAGTACCCAGGTGCCTGAAATTGGAGGGTAGTTTACCAAGTCGCCGAGTTTTCGCATAAAGGCCGCGCGCGGAATTTCGCGCCCGCCCATGCGTCCCAGATGTGCAGTGTGCATCTGGCAGTCGATCATGCCGAAGCCCCAGCGCTCGAGCTGGCGCACCAGATGCACCAAGGCAATCTTTGAGGCGTCGGTGACGCGTGTAAACATCGATTCGCCGTAAAACATCCGGCCGATTGCGACACCGTAGAGTCCGCCGGCCAGTTCGCCGTCGATCCAGGTTTCGATGGAGTGTGCGATGCCGCGCTGGTGCAGCGCGTGATAGGCCTCAATCATGGCCGGGCTGATCCAGGTGCCGTTTTGATGGTTGCGCGGCTCGGCGCAGGCTTGCATTACCGTGCGAAAGGCGCTGTCGGCACGCACTTCGTAGACACGGTTGCGCAAAACCTTCGCCAGCGAACGGGCGACGCGCAGTTCGGCCGGTAGCAGCACCATGCGCGGATCTGGGCTCCACCACAGCACCGGTTGGTCTGCATTGAACCAGGGGAAGATGCCCTGCTGGTAGGCTTCGAGCAGGCGCTCGGCGCTTAATTCATCACCCGCGGCAAGCAGGCCGTTGGGCTCGGCAAGCGCCGTCTCGACAGGCGGAAAAGGTTCGGCGGGACGTAACCAGTGGATCATGGTGCGCCATTGTACGGTCGTTATGACCGCAAGTGGCGCGCGGTTACGGTGGCTGCACTAGGCGGGGTGATCGCTGTGACGCAGGCACACCGCGTCGAGGATGACGATCTGCCGTCCGTTAACAGCGATGGCGCCAGCACTGATCAGTTCGTGCAGCAATGATGCTCTTTTTCGCCGATAGCAAGACAGAATCATCGCGGGCTGGAGGATTATTATCACACCCTTGATCGCGGCGAATTGCCGGTGATGCGGGGGCTGGAGCTGTCTGCGGACGACTTGCTGCGGCGCGCGGCCATTGGTGTGCTGATGTGCCACTTCGCGCTCGACAAGGGATCGCTGTCGAGTGGCTATCTGATCGATTTCGATCAATACTTTGCGCCCGAGTTGGCAGAGTTGCGTGAAATGGAAGCGCTCGGCATGCTCGAAATGAACACGCAGGAGATACGCGTCACCGCCAAAGGGCGCCTGCTCGTGCGTAATGTCTGCATGGTTTTTGACCGTTATTTGCGCCAGGATCAGCAACGCCGCCGTTACTCGCGGGTCATTTAGCCGGCGTCATGCCGCCTGCGGTGGCGATGTTCTGCCGAACGCCTCGCAGTCAGTTTGCCACGGGGTTGTAACGCCTGCTGCCGCCTGCTTTGCGGTGACCGTGCCGACATCGAAAATGCTACACTCCGCAGCCTCCAAAAAGCCACTCTGCGGGATCTAAGATGTACTGGAAAAAGCACGTCAAGTTCAACGGACGGATGGTGGTCGTCGGTTTTGGATCGGTCGGTCAGGGCACATTGCCATTGTTGCTGCGGCATATCGACATGCCCCTGGAGCGTCTCTCCATCCTCACCGGAGACACCCGTGGTATCGAAGAGGCCAAACATTTCGGCATCCAGTTCAACGTCAAGCCGCTGACGCGCGAGAACTATAAGTCGGTGCTCGACCCGCTGCTGGCGCGAGGCGACTTTTTGCTCAACCTGTCGGTCGAGGTGTCGAGCGTCGATCTCATCGAATATTGCTGCAAACGCGGCGTGATGTATCTCGACACCTGCATCGAGCCTTGGCTGGGCGGGTATTTCGACACCAGCATTTCGGCATCCCACCGCTCGAACTATGGTTTGCGCGAGGATGTTATGCGCTTGCGCGGCAAATATTCAAACGGCGCGCCGACGGTGATCCCGACCCATGGCGCGAACCCGGGTCTGATTTCGCACTGGGTCAAACAAGGTCTGATCAACTTGTCGCGCGACATCCGCAAACGCGCCGCCAAGCCGGAGATGCGCGAAGACTGGGCGCGCCTGGCGATGCAACTCGGTGTCAAAACCATCCATTGCTCGGAGCGCGATACCCAGGTGGGCAATCCGGACAAACGCCGGCTGGAGTTTGTGAACACCTGGTCGGTCGACGGTTTTGTCGGCGAGGGTTCGCAGCCCTGTGAGCTCGGCTGGGGTTCGCACGAGAAACATTTCCCACTGGACGGCAAGCAGCATCAATTTGGCTGCAAATCAGCAATTTATCTGACGCGGCCGGGTGCTTCGGTGCGTGTGCGTTCCTGGACGCCACTGGAGGGCTGTTTTCACGGCTTCCTGATCACGCACGGCGAGGCGATATCAATTTCCGATTACCTGACCGTGCGCAGCAACAAAAAAGTGCTCTACCGTCCGACCTGTCATTACGCCTACCATCCCTGCGACAACACAATACTGTCGTTGCACGAATATGCCGGCAAAAATTGGGCGTTGCCGGAAAACAAGCGCATTCTGATGGACGAAATTTATGATGGCGCTGACGAACTCGGCGCCTTGTTGATGGGCCATGAGCGCGGCGCTTACTGGTACGGCTCGCGGCTGTCGATACACGAGGCGCGCAAGCTGGCACCCTACAATAATGCCACCAGCCTGCAGGTGGCTGCTGGCGTAATGGCCGGGGTCGTCTGGGCGATTGAAAACCCCAATCGCGGGGTGTGTGACCCGGATGATCTGGATTTTCAGCGCGTGCTCGAAATCGCCAATCCTTATCTTGGCAGTGTTGGTGGCACCTATACGGATTGGACGCCGCTCGAAGACCGCGGCCAGCTATTCCCCGAGGAGGTCGATACGAGCGATCCGTGGCAGTTCAAGAATGTCCGCGTTTGCTGATCACGCCAGGTCGTTGGAACGGTTGCGTTAAATCGTGATTGCCGTTGCGCAACCAGAGCTGCCCTCACCGTGGGTGTGCCGCTTCGCTCCGATGATTGCTGTCACTGGTAGCGTGTTGGATATCGCCTGCGGCAGCGGGCGGCACGCGCGTTATCTGGCGGCGCGGGGTTGTCAGGTATTAGCGGTCGATATTGATGCGGTGGCCCTCGCTGGTCTGACGGGCGTCGAGAATATCAGCACCATGGAGGCCGACCTTGAAGGCGCGCCGTGGCTGTTTGTCGGTCGGCAATTTGATGCGGTGATTGTGACTCGTTACCTGCACCGGCCTTTGCTGCAGGCGATGGTCGACGCAGTGGCGCCGCACGGGGTTTTAATCTACGAAACTTTTGCCATCGGCAACGAACGTTACGGCAGACCGCGCAATCCAGAGTTCCTGCTGCAGCCGGGCGAATTACTGGAAGCGGTGCGTGGACAGCTGCAGGTGCTGGCGTTCGAGGATATGTACGTTGATGATCCGAAGCCGGCCATGATGCAGCGCATTTGCGCGGTGCGGAGCGGCGTTGAGTCGCAGAAAAGCGTGAACCTGCCTTAGTACCTTGCCTGGCAGGTGCGGGCATCGGGGGTTCGGGGCAGTCGGAATACCCGTCCGCCGGCGCCGGTGAGCGCGGTTGGTTGGGGGTTTACCGAATGCGGTAGAATTCCAACCTAATTAATGGGTTGTTGACTAATTTTTCAGGAAAAACCGACAGATGGCAGTGCTGAGCGGCAGTGTGGTAGCGATCGTTACGCCGATGCATGAGGACGGCAGTCTGGACCTGGATGCTTTCCGCAAATTAATGGACTGGCATATCAGTGAGGGTACCGACGGCATCGTGGTTGTTGGTACTACCGGCGAGTCGCCGACGGTTGATTGTGATGAACATCATTTACTGATCAAGACTGCCGTTGAGCATGGCAACCGTCGCGTCCCTATCATTGCCGGTACAGGGGCGAATTCCACGCGCGAAGCGATAGAACTGTCGGCGTATGCCAAGCAGGTCGGGGCCGACATGAGTCTGTCGGTGGTGCCCTATTACAATAAGCCGACTCAGGAAGGGCTCTACCAGCACTTTCGCGCGATTGCCGAAGCGGTCGATATTCCGCAAATCCTCTACAACGTGCCAGGTCGCACGGTGGCCGATTTGTCGAACGAGACGACCTTGCGCCTGGCGCAGATTCCCAACGTCGTCGGACTCAAGGATGCGACCGGAAACCTCGAGCGCTGCAGTGACCTGCTGTGGCAGGTCCCGGCCGGCTTTTCGGTCTACAGCGGGGACGACGCGACTGCGCTGGCCATGATGTTGCTCGGTGGTCATGGCGTGATCTCGGTCACGGCAAACGTGGCGCCGCGCTTGATGCACGAGATGTGCGCCGCAGCACTGACGCAGGACATCCCACGCGCACGCGAACTGAATAACCGGCTGCTTGGTTTGCACCGACATCTTTTTGTTGAAGCCAATCCGATACCGGTCAAATGGGCGCTGGCGCAAACCAAACAGATTGGCAACGCGATTCGGTTGCCGCTTACCCCGCTGTCTGAAACTTACTTCGACCGGGTGCTGGCTGCGATGTCGCAGGCAGGCATTAACACATAGCGTAGAAAAGGTCTCATCATGAAGCGTATCGAGCGAATCAGAGCGGGCGTTTTTCTGTTGCCACTGCTGCTTGCGGCCTGCGGCGGGATGCCAGAGTTCCGTTCTGACAAGGTTGATTACAAGGCGCAAAGTACTAGACTGCCGCCTTTGGAGATCCCGCCTGATCTGACTAAGCCCGGGGCCGATGATCGATTTGCCGTGCCGGATCTGAACGCCGGGGGCAAGGCCTCCGCCTCTGAATACAACCGTGATCGTGGAGCGCAGGGCGGCACCGTTGGCGCAGGGAAGGTATTGCCTGACCAGTCCAATGCCCGCATCCAGCGCTCGGGTTCGCAGCGTTGGCTGGTGGTGAAGGGAGAGCCGGACGCGGTGTGGTCTGTGGTCAAACAATTCTGGCAGGAGGTTGGTCTCAACTTGACAGTGGAGCTGCCCCAGGCCGGTGTGTTGGAAACGGATTGGGCCGAGCGGCGCGCGAAGATTGATGACGGGGTGATTCGTAATACGCTCTCCCGCTTGCTCGGCAGTGTTTACTCGACCTCGGAGCGGGATAAGTACCGCACCCGTCTGGAGCGCGGCGCGGAGCCCGGCACGACAGAGATCTATATCAGCCATCGCGGCATGGAAGAAGTCTATACGACGGGCAATATCGTAAACGCGCAAACCGCCTGGCAGCCGCGACCGCCAGATCCGGAGCTTGAGGCGGAAATGCTGCGCCGTCTGATGACGCGTTTCGGCGTCAAGGAAGATGTGGCCAGGGCAGAAATGGTTGCTACTGCCAAGCCAGTGCTGCGGGCCTCAATTGTCAAGAGTAAGGACGGCGCACGCCAGCTTTCGGTTGATGACCAGTTTGATCGCGCCTGGCGGCGCGTCGGACTCGCGTTGGATCGTGTTGGTTTCATGGTCGAGGATAGGGATCGCTCCAAGGGCACGTATTTTGTCCGTTACATTGATTCCGATGCGGATAACAAGGCGGAGTCAAAAGGCTTTTTTTCCAAGCTGAATCCTTTTAGCAAGTCTGATAAGAAAGCGACTCCCGAGCAGTATCGTGTTCAGGTCAATGAGGCTGGCGCTCTTAGTGAGATCAGTGTTCTTGCCAAGGATGGGACTGCTGAAAAGTCGGCGACCGCGGACCGCATACTGACGCTGCTCTTCGATCAGCTGAAGTGATTCCGTTGTGTGTTGACGCGCCGTCAGCGCAGGCGATTGCGTTTATTCGCCGCGACATTTTTTCCTGATGCGTTTCGCCTCGCTTGGCAGTGGCAGTGAGGGGAATGGTCTGGTCGTCGAGTCCGATGGCACCAGGCTACTCGTCGATTGCGGGTTTGGTCTTGCCGATACCGTTGCCCGTCTGGCGCGGTTGGGTATTGAAGCCGAAGCAATCGACGCGATTCTCGTCACGCACGAACACGATGACCATGTCGGCGGCGTCGGTCGCTTTGCGCGTAAATTCAAAAAGCCGGTCTGGCTGACCTACGGCACGCTGCAGGCCTCGCTGGCGCCGATGTCGGGTGTTGCTGACGTGCACATTTTTGACTGTCATCAGCGCTTTGCCATTAACGCCATTGAAGTCGAGCCTTATACGGTTCCGCATGATGCGCGAGAGCCTTCGCAGTTTGTGTTTGGTGACGGCAATGTGCGTCTTGGTCTGCTCACTGATGCGGGTTCCCAGACCGTTCATATGCGTGAGGTTCTGAACCGGCTCGATGCGTTCGTGCTGGAATGTAATCATGACCCAGTGCTGTTGCAAAACAGCAGTTACCCGGAAAAACTCAAGCAGCGCATCGGCGGGCGTTTCGGTCATCTCTCAAACGACGCTGCGGCGGGGTTGTTGTCTGCGCTGGATCGCAGCAGGCTCAAGCACATTATCGCCGCGCATTTGAGTCAAAAAAACAACCGCTCTGAACTTGCGGTCGCCGCACTGGCGGCGGCATTGGCTTGTGAAGAAGGCTGGATCTGTGTTGCTGACCAGGCTCATGGATTCAGTTGGCGGGAAATATAAAGATAGTTATGCGTAACTAAAAAGATATAAAAAAAGCCGGCGCCAAGGCCGGCTTTTTTATTGCAGCAGTGCTGCTATTACTTCTTCATTGCATCCTTGGCCATTTCGCCACCTTTGGCTGCATCAGCGGGTGCATCTTTGGCGGCCTCAGGAGCCGGTGCGGCTGCCGGTGCTGCTTCCGGTGCCGGGGTGGCGGCCGGTGCCGGGGTGGCCGGCGCTTGCGGGGCGGGAGCCGGTTTTTGACCGCAGGCGGTGAGGCCGAGTGCGAGGATGGCGGAAATCAGAAGAGCACGTGTCATGGTAATTCCTCAAAAAATTAAACGAAATTCATTAGATGCGAAATTCTGTCTCTGGCAGATAAAACCTCTATGCTGATGTCAGGACAAGCGCGTCGAGGCGGAATTGTATGCCGAACCCACTCGAAATTCCAGCACACATGCATCTTCACGGATGTCGTTCATAGTCTGGCGGCCTGAATACCAAGGCTTGCGGGTCTCGACGCTTCATGAAGAGCGGCAAAACGCTGTAGCAATGCATGTGTGGCTGCAGTGTCACCGTATAGAGCCAAACCGCGAATATTGTTGTAATGAAAACGGTGTATGAGGCCTGCCGCATCAGCGATGGCAAACGGATCGTAAACGTTGCGTGCAGTGGGTATGGTCTGGCGGATCGTAATGCCGTGAGTGAATTGACGCAGCAGTATGATCAGGCGCGGACAATCGCGTACAAGATTAGTGGTTTCATGCAACACGATTTGAATGCGATGGTTGCGGTTGGCGAGCAGCAAGCGGCGCATCGCTTCAAAGCGGCGCGGGGTGTTGAATGCGACGGTCAGTTGGCGGTCGAAAATTCTTACCGTCTGTGCTGCCGTGTCGAGGAGTTCGTCGAGTGCTGCCTCGTAAGCCGCGTTTCCCTCAAGCTTTTGTTCCACGGGCGTGATGTCGGCGCGATCCTGTGGCATGCCTTAGCCGGGTTTGCGTCGAGCCGTAGAACGTTGCTGCAGACTACGACGCGCGACTGTTTTTTTCGTCGCATCGTCAAAGTGGATGTAGCCGGCATCATGCCAGCATTGCAGCAACACGCGGGCCTTGCGGCTCATCCGTTGGCCCGCCGCCAAAGCGCGCTCATCGGCCAGCTGGCGGAACAGTTCGGTATCGGTCGCCGCGATCGATATGGCGTCGCCGTTGATGAAAAACAGTTTGCGGTCAAACAACAGTCTGGTTTTTAAATCAAGCCGCAGACCGCGCTCAACTAACTCATCTGAGAAGACTCGGGTGTTGATGGGGGGGGCGGTGCTAAACACCACGTTTTGCCGCGGTTCGCTCAGCATCTGGCCGATGCAGCGGTCGATATCGGCATCCCCCCAGCGTATGCGTTCGACCATGCGGCGCAGCGCTTTTTGCATTTGCGGGCCGATTTCGGCGCAGTGAGCCTGCGGCTTCAGGCCAGGGTCGCTGTAGACCTCACCGTCTTGCAACTGATCCTGCAGATAATCCAAAAATTCAGAGGCAACTTCGCGCTGGGTTGGTGCGCGCATACCGATCGACCAGGTCAGACATTCGCTGATGGCGACACCGTGGTGGGCATGATGCGGCGGCAGATACAGCAGATCGCCGCTCTGCATGCGCCAGTCCTGTTGGGCACGAAAACGGTTGAGAATTTTCAGCGGCGCATTAGCGACTAGCGAGAGATCGCGCTGATTACTGATCTGCCAGTGTCGCGTGCCAGCGCCTTGCAGCAAAAAAACATCGTAACTGTCGAAGTGTGGGCCGACGCCGCCGCCCGGTGCGGCGTAACTGACCATCACGTCATCCTGTCGCGCATAGGGTATGAAGCCGAAGTCGTTTTGCAATTGCCGTGCCGCCGCTACCAGCGTGTCAACGCCGTTGATTAGTAGCGTCCAGCGGCGCGCTGGCAGTCCGGCAAAGTCGCGCTTGCGAAACGGGCCGTGCCTGACTTCCCAGCGCCGGCCGCTGCCGATGATCAGGCGCGACTCGGCGTCATCGCGGCAGGCCAGATCAATCAGGTCGTCGCGGCGCAGAGCGTCGGCCAGCCCCGGTGCGATGCCGCGCAATACCAAGGGTTTTTTTTGCCAGCAATCGCGTAAAAAGCGGGCAATGTTGTAAGTGCCCAACGGATTTTTTTTCATGTTTTCATTATAGCCGCACAGTGTTCCCGATCGATGCGAGAGCAGACACCTTGCGCGCAATCTCTTTGTAAAACCCGAGACGCCATCGCAAATTCCTTTGTTACAATCCGCGCAATACCCCGGTGGCGCCGACAAGCGGCCCGGCCGCAATCCTCGGTACATTTGTTCCCGGATCAGGTGGCTGGAGAGCGCCAGTATTCAACAAGCAACACTGGTTCGAAAAACGTTGAAGCAGCCGGCAACGTATTGCACACATAAAGGAGTCAGGGCAAATGCAAGTCACGCAAGACATGGTGGTCAAGCTGCAATACGAGTTGCGTAATTCGGAAGGCGAGTTACTGGAAAAAACAGACGAGCCACTTGAGTATCTGCACGGCGGGCACCAAGGCATGTTTCCGCTAATCGAAGCGGCGCTCGAAGGTAAAAAAACGGGCGACACCTGCGACGTCTATCTGCAGCCCGCCGATGCGTTCGGGGATTACGATGAGTCACTGGTGCAGATCGAGCCGGTGGACAAATTCCCCAACGATATCGAAGTCGGCATGCGCTTTGAGGGCGGTTCCGAAGATGGTGAGACGACGGTGGTGTATACCGTGACCGATATTGCTGACGGCAAGGTGGTGGTCGACGGTAACCATCCGTTAGCCGGCATGGCGCTGCGTTTTCAGGGCACGATCGAGGGTGTGCGCGCCCCCACTGCAGAGGAAATGGAACACGGCCACGTGCACGGCGAACACGGCCACCATCACTAGCCTTTGCTGTAACTAGCGGCCGGGACTGATTGCAAAGCGGATCCGGCCGCCGCTGTCCGGTATTCTCGATACGCCTACCCTTAACCAGTTTACATCCGGGCTGCCGAACACTTCGGCGCGTGTGAAATTCGTCAGCGGCTTGCCGCTGGACGGATCTTTGAGCGGATGATCGACGCGGTGGACATGCGTGTCGCCATGTCCGAGCAGCACACTGCCATCAAAGCCTGCGGTTTCCTGCGCGAGTGCCGCCAGTAATTTATCATGGCCGCGACGCGGATGACCCGAACGCAGGAAGGGATTGGCCTGCATCATGACGACGATGCCGCGGTTTTTTTGCGCGAGTGCGAGGGCAAACGTCAGGCGCAGCCAGTCAATGGCCGCAGCCGTGCGTTCCGCAGACTCTTTCGGCATCGCCTGATTGTTGTCGCCGCCCGGAATGTTTAGCGTGACAAACAGTACGTCCTCCACCTGCCAGCGCATATGTTCCGGATAAAAGGGTGCCGCAGGGGTGTCGCTTTGCCGCGAGAGTTTCAACTTGTTGAGGCCCAGACTGTGCGTGCCGCGGAAAAAGCGCTGCCGTAATGCATTGAGTCGTTCGAGTGGTTCATAACCACCGGCAAACAGGCGCGAACAGTCGCTCCATTCGTTGTCCCCCGGAATATAAATAAACGGATGCTGCGACGCTTCGAAGAGGGTGCGACGCTGATCAAACACCGCGTCGCCACAGGAGGTCCAGCCGTTCTTGAAGTCGCCAACATGCACGACGAAGGCTACGTCAGTGCGGTTGATCTCCTCCAGCATGTTAATGAAGGCTATTTCCTCCCCCGCGCCGTAAGGCGTGTCACCGAGCAGGGCGAAGCTAAAGTCGCCACGCGCCGTTGTGCAGACGAGCAGTGCCAGCAGGGCAAGTGCGGTGCGCATGCTTAGTTGTTCAGCAGACGACGCAGGTCGTAGAGCGCGTCAAGCGCCTGTTTTGGCGTCAGGGCGTCCGGGTCCAGGGCACGCAGTTTTTCCAGCAGCGCCGGATCGCATGCTGGTTCTGGTTCCGGTGTCGCCACCGGTGTGGCGCTAAAAAGATCAGGCTGGCGGTCGCGGGCGAGGCTGTCCTGTTCCAGTGTCACGAGATGTTTTTTCGCGGCGCGTATGACGGCTGACGGGATGCCGGCCAGCTGCGCGACCTGAAGGCCGTAACTCTGGTTGGCGGGCCCTTCCTCGACGCTATGCAGGAAGACGATACGATCCTTGTGTTCGACTGCATCGAGATGCACGTTGATCGCCTGCTTGAATTCCTGCGCGAGGTGCGTAAGCTCAAAGTAATGCGTGGCAAACAGCGTCAGGCATTTGTTGACGTCGAGCAGCTGGCGGGCGATCGCCCACGCCAGCGCGAGGCCGTCGAAGGTGGAAGTGCCGCGGCCGATTTCATCCATCAACACCAGACTCGCCGGCGTGCCGTGATGCAGGATGTAAGCGGCTTCGGTCATTTCTACCATGAAGGTGGAACGGCCGCCAGCCAGATCATCCGCCGCGCCAATGCGCGTGAAGATACGGTCGAGCGCGCCTATCGTGGCGCGTTTGGCAGGCACAAAAGAGCCGCAGTGGGCGAGCAGGGCGATCAAGGCAACCTGCCGCATATAAGTGGATTTGCCGCCCATGTTGGGGCCGGTGACCAGCAACATTTGTCGCGCCGCCGTGAGTCGTGTGTCGTTGGCGACGAAGTGATCGATTTGTTGTTCGACCACCGGGTGTCTGCCGCCCTCGATTTCAATCAGCGCTGTCTCGACCAGCTCGGGCTCGCACAGCGATAGCGTTTGCGCGCGTTCGGCAAAGGTTGTCAGCAGATCGATTTCGGCAAGTGCTGCAGCGACCCGCTGCAAGGCGCCGATCTCCGGTGCGAGGCTGTCGAGCAGCTGGTCGTAGAGCCATTTCTCGCGTGCCAGTGCGCGGTCCTGCGCCGACAACGCTTTGTCTTCGAAGGTTTCGAGTTCCGGAGTGATATAGCGTTCAGCATTTTTCAGGGTCTGCCGGCGTCGGTAGTCGGCGGGCACGTTTTCCGATTGTGCGCGCGTCACCTCGATGTAGAAACCGTGTACGCGGTTGTATTCGACCTTAAGTGTGGCGATACCGCTTCTGGCGCGTTCACGCGCTTCGAGATCAAGCAGAAACTGACCGCAGTTGTTTTGGATGCCGCGCAGCTCGTCGAGCTCGGTGTCGTAGCCGTCATTGATCACGCCACCTTCGCGCAATACAGACGCCGGTTCACTGATCACTGCCCGCGCGAGCAGCGAATAAAGACTCTCCAGCGGCCTGGCGTCGTCAGACAGTGCCTGCAAGCGCGGTCTGCCCAGACGCGAGAGCTGCGACGAGATTTCCGGTAGTAGCGCCAGTGTGTCGCGCAGACCCGAGAGGTCGCGCGGACGCGCACTCTTGAGGGCGATGCGCGCGGTGATACGCTCGACATCCACGCAGCTCTTGAGAGAATCACGCAGCGCACGCGCGGCCAGTGCGCCGTCGCCGGCGAGCAGACTCACCGCGGCCAGTCGCTGACGCGACGGCGCGTGATCGCGCAGCGGATGGTGCAGTGTGTGGCGCAGGAGGCGGCTGCCCATGCCGGTGGCGCAGGTGTCAAACAGCGAGAGCAGGGTGGGCGATGTTTCGCCGCGGATGGTTTCCGAAATCTCCAGATTGCGCCGCGTGGCCGGGTCGATGCCAAGATAGGTCGCACTGTCTTCCACCGACAGGCCGGTGACGTGCGCGATCGAATTACCTTGCGTGGTGCGCGCGTATTCGATCAGTGCGCCGGCGGCGCAAATGGCAGCGGGCAGGGATTCAATGCCGAAGGCGGTAAGGTTGTGCGTGACGAACTGGCGGGTCAGGGCGCGTCGCGCGGCGTCGTGGTCGAATTGCCAGACCGGCAGACGCTTGACGGAAAAGGGCGGATTATCAGCAAACGGTGGCGACGCAGAATCGCACACCAGCACCTCGGCCGGTCGCAGGCGTTCGAGTTCACCGGCGAGTTGTTCGCGGGTGGTGACCCCTGCGCGCATACGGCCGGCGGCGAGTGAGAGCCACGCCATGCCGATCTCGTTTTGCTGCGGCCACAGGGCAAGCAGCAGGTTGTCGCGTTTGTCATCGAGCAGGGCGGCATCGGTGAGGGTGCCGGGGGTGACGATGCGCGCCACCTTGCGTTCGACCGGTCCCTTGGCTGTTGCCGGGTCACCGATCTGTTCGCACACCGCCACAGATTCACCCAGCTTCACCAATTTCGCCAAGTACTGCTCGGCGGCGTGATAGGGCACGCCAGCCATCTTGATCGGTTCACCCGCCGAGCTGCCGCGTGCGGTCAGCGTGATATCAAGGAGACGCGCCGCTTTCTCTGCATCGCCAAAAAACAGTTCGTAGAAATCGCCCATGCGGTAGAACAACAGCATGTCGGGATGGTCTGCCTTGATGCGCAGATACTGCTGCATCATCGGCGTGTGTTGCGAAGCATTCATGCGGACCAACGGGGTGACTGGTGAAGACCGTATTGTGCCTGTACCGGCAAGCGGAGGAATGCCGTATGCGTGTGTCAGCCGGAAACGGCTTTAGCGTAAAAATAGGCGGTGCGGGCGCGCGGGTTGAGATATTCACGTACCTCGGGTTCAAGGTCAGACGGTCGCAGCGAGCACACGATCTTGACCTCGGTTTCAACGCCCAGATCAATCAGCGGCGCATCCTCCGCTTTGATACCTTCCTGCCAGAGTGCGACGAGTGGTCGCAGAGTGTTGCTGCGATTGACGCTGGTCACCAGGCCCAGCGCGCCATTGGAGAGTTCAACGATGGAGCCCGGTGGATAGACGCCCATGGATTTGATGAAGCTGGCGAGCGCTAACTGGTCAAAATGGCTGCCTTCGATTTTGTACATGCGCGAGAGGGCTTGGGCCGGTGGCATCGCGTCTTCCAGACGGGACGGGTTGCACAGGTTGTCATAGCGGTTGGCGATGGCGGCGTAGCGCGCGAACAGCGGTATTTTTTCACCGGCCAGCTTGAATGGATAACCGCTGCCGTCGTAATGCTCGTGATGCATGGCCACCACACCGCGTGCCGGGGCGGTGAAGTCGGGCAGATTGAGCGTCATTTTGGTACCCAGATCGGTGTGCAATTGCAGATAGGACTGATCGGCGCTGGTGCGTTCCGATTCCTCTTTCATGCGTACCGCGTCTGGCACCCTTAGCATGCCGATATCGTGGAACAGCGCGCCCAATCCAATATCCTTGAGATCCTGCTCGCTGGCGTCGCGCGCCTTGGCGATCAGCAGTGAGAGCAACATGACGTTCACGGAATGGGTGTGGAGGTTGGTTTTTGCCAAACGGTCGGAGAGCAGGACAATGCTGATTTCCTGATCTGAGTTGAAAGCGCCCGCGATTTCGCTGACGATACCCATGGCTTTTTCAAGTGCAACCTTTGGCGACGAGTAAGCCATGGAGAAGGCATTGCGCAATTCCTTGCTGGCCCGGGTATAGGCTTTTGCGGCCAAGGCGGTGCTTTTTTTGGACTCATCGGCTTTAACGCGGCGTTCGTCGCGTTCTTTGCGCGCCTGAGAAACGAGATCCGGCCAACTCGGACCGCGTGGACGGTCGGCGATGACTTCACGCGGTACCGCGTCAGAGGCTTCGCTGCACCACAGTATGTTGGTCATGCCGAGGCCGATGATCAGGCGGATCTGTTCTTCGTTCTCAAGGGTAAATTCGTTGAGCAGAAACGGGTGGTCAAGCCAGCGCTCTGCCACCGAGATGTGCATGCCCGGTTGCAAAGCATCCACGCTGATACGTTTGAAGTGCTTTTTCTTGCCCCAGAATCCCACTGCTTCACCTAGTTGACGGCCGGCTTCAAGGCAGAAGCGGCGATTGCATGATCTTACCCGTATTGCGGCATTCGATCCGGCTAATGAGCGGATGAATATACAGGTAAATCCGTAAGGAGGTGCTGCGAACTGTTAGTGTCTTCAGCTGCTCGGCGTATCTGGCGCCAGCGTAAAGCGAAAGGTTGTTTGCTGATCTGGCACGGATTCCGACTGTATGCGTCCGCCATGAAAATCAATCAGGCGTTTGACGATGGCAAGTCCGAGCCCGGTGCCAGCAAATTCCTGCTCGCTATGCATGCGTTGAAACAAATTGAAGAGTTTCCCGGCGTAGCGCAGATTGAAGCCGGCGCCGTTGTCGCGCACATAAAATTCAGCGGTGCCTTTCGATACGCTGACGCCGACTTCAACGCGCGGGTCGGTCCGTTTCGCGGAAAACTTGCAGGCATTGCCGATCAGGTTGGCAAAAATCTGTCGCACCATGGTCTGATCTGCGTTGACCCGGGGTAGATCGCCGATGATAAAAGTGACTGTAGGGTAGGTCACGGAGGCTTCCTGTGCCACCTGATTTGCCATTACCGTCATGTCTATCATGCTGTCTTTGCGCTTTAACCGTTCGGTGCGCGAGTATTCGAGGATGTCCAGGATCAGACGGTCCATTTTTCGTGCGCCGGCGATGATGCGTTCGAGAATGTGACGATCTTCGTCGTTAAGTTGCGCCGCCAGCGATTCGCCGAGCATTTCTGCATAACCTGAAATGGTA
This sequence comes from Bordetella parapertussis, assembly GCA_945906935.1. GTDB lineage: Bacteria > Pseudomonadota > Gammaproteobacteria > Burkholderiales > SG8-41 > PALSA-1004. Next base: position 13,531 of record CAMDSO010000017.1, on the reverse strand, counting down.
CGCAGCGGCGCCCGCAAGTCGTGTGAGACCGAATAGCTGAAGGCCTCGAGATTTTTTACCGCTCCCTCGAGGGCTTGCCGGCGCGAGTCAAGAATTTCGTTCATGTGCCGGGTTTCTGCTTCTGCACGCATGCGCTGTTCGATTTCAGCCGCCAGCAGGGTATTTTTCGTCTCGAGGGCATCCCGCGTACGCTTGAGTTCGAGTTGGTTGTGTATGCGTGCGAGCAGTATCGCTGGTCGCGGTGGCTTCGTGATGTAGTCGACCGCGCCCAGTTCAAGACCGCGCTTCTCGTCGCCAGTATCGTTATTGCCGGTGACAAAGATCACCGGGATATCACTGCTTGATGGTTGTTCGCGTAGACGCTGCAGTGTTTCGTAACCATCCATTTCCGGCATCTCCACATCGAGCAGTATGAGTGAAGGTCTGGGCAATGCGGCGGCGCGTTCGATGGCGCTTGCGCCGTTGCTAGCGACGCGAATTTTATAATGCGGCGATAGTATCTCTTCGAGCAGCATCAGAAACTCAGGGGCATCGTCCACCAGCAGAATGGTCGCCTGGTCTGTATCAACAGTTATCATGATTGAGCCTCTTGCGCGCCTGCGCATATCCAAGGTGATGCCGGTAAACGTGGCATCGTTGTGCTCCTAACGGCTGAATATCGGTTTTAAGTGAAGGTTTCATCGTTGGGTCTGTGCCATGTAGCGTTGTTCGATTTATTGGTGGTGCCGGTCTCTGCATGTCTAACGGTTATACGGCGGCCTTGTCGCCGCCCCACAAGGTGTTCAAATCGGTGAAGCCCCATTTCGCCGGATCTTCCTGCGTGACGATACGATCGTTGGTCGAGGGACGCGACAGATCAACCACTTCTGGTGGCATGCGCGTCTGCGATTTGATCGAAAAAAACACCTTGATTCTGGGCGCCAGCAAGAATGCTGGGGTTTGTTCGATGACAACGCCTAATCTCCCCGACTGCAGTCTGATCAGGCTGCCTACCGGATAGATACCGACACTTTTTACGAAGGCCTGGAAAATCCGTTCGTCAAAATGTCCTTTGCTCCAGGTTGCCATTTTGTGTACCGCCTCGGCTGGATCCCAGCCTTTTTTATAGGGGCGCTCGGAGGTGACTGCATCATAGATGTCACAGATTGCGCCCATGCGTGCGAACAGGCTGATCTGGTCGCCAGCCAGTTTATGTGGATAGCCGGTGCCGTCTATTTTTTCATGGTGGTGCAGGCACACGTCCATAGAAATCTCGCTGACGCCACGGCCGTTTACCAGTATTTCATGGCCTGCCGCGGGATGGCCTTTAATTAGTGTGAATTCGTCGTCGGTCAGTTTGCCCGGTTTATTCAGCACTTCGAGTGGGATGGCCATCTTGCCGACATCGTGCAGCAGGCCGGCCATGCCGGCTTCACGAGTCTGCGCTTCATCCAGCTCCAGCTGGCGTGCTAGCGCGATCATCAGACCGCAGACCGCGACTGAGTGCATATAGGTGTAGTCATCGGCCGTTTTAAGGCGTGCGATGCTGATCAGGGCGCCAGGGTTGCGTGCCACCGAGGAGGAGATTTCCTCCACCAGTGGCATCACGCTGTCGGCTTCTATAGCCTTGCCCATGCGCGCTTCGTTGAACATGGAAACAACCGCTTTTTTGGATTCGGCGACGATGCTTGATGCTTGCGCCATCTCGGCGTCAATTGGGGTGTATTTCGGAGCGGCAGGTTTCGGCGCCGGTGCACGCACTTCGGATGCTGCGGGGGCGGTTGTAGTGGGCGCAGTGATATCCAACCCCTTCTCGGTGTCGATCACCGCTTCAGCGACACCGCTGTCGCGAATTTTTGCGATCTGGGTATCGCTCTTTAGCAGGAAAGAGGTGCGCCAGAACGGATGATGCAGCCATGTTCCGCACAATTCGTGCAGAAACATGCCTGGTTCTAGTTGTTTTGTATCAATTTTTCTCAGCATGATTTCTCAATCGTGAACCTCAGCAGGTGCGTCTGTTCGCGCGCCGGTTCGCCTCGATCAAGCGCCGTTCTCGTGTGTGTATGGCGGCGCCGGATATCCCACATCCTGTTTACGGCCGGGACGGTGCGATCTTTAGGGAAATCATGGTGGCGGGCGTGCTGAGGTGCCGCCGCCGCCCGCGCCGGATGAGTGTGTCGCTTAGGCGGCGATGCCGCGGGTGGTCAGGTACTCTTCGTAACTGCCAGCGTGGATGTTGATGCCCTCAGGAGTCATCTCGATGATACGGGTGGCCAGTGAGGAAACAAATTCGCGGTCGTGCGAGACAAAGATCAGCGTGCCCTGGAATTTTTCCAGTGCCGTGTTCAGCGACTCGATGCATTCCATGTCGAGGTGGTTGGTCGGTTCGTCCATCAAGAGGACGTTGCGCCGTTGCAGCATCAGTTTGCCGAACATCATGCGTTGTTGTTCGCCGCCCGAGAGCACATGCGTCGATTTGAGTGCGTCGTCCCCGGAGAACAGCAGGCGGCCGAGCACGCTGCGCACGGTCTGGTCGTTGTCGTTGGGGCCACGCCACTGCGCCATCCATTCGGGCAGGGCGTCGTCGTCATCAAAGTCACCGCTGTGGTCCTGCGCACAATAACCGAGCTTGGCTTTTTCCGTCCAGCGGATGGTGCCCGCGTCGACCGCAAGATCGCCGCCCAGACAGCGCAGCAGTGTGGTCTTGCCGATGCCGTTGGGGCCGATGATGGCGATGCGCTCGCCAGCTTCTACCCGCAGGTTGAAATTGCTGAAGAGCGGTTTGTCATAGCCTTTGGCCAGCTTTTGTGCCTCGAACACATAGCGATGCAGACGGTCGCGGTCGTCGATTTCATAGCGGAGGTACGGATACTGGCGGCTTGACGGCTTGATGTCCTCGATTTTGATTTTTTCAATCAGCCGTGCGCGCGAGGTGGCCTGCCGGGCCTTTGACGCGTTGGCCGAGAAGCGCCGCACGAAATCCTGCAGATCGGCGATACGTTCCTTGGCGCGTACGTTGGCGGTTAGCAATCCCTCTCGCGCCTGCGTCGAGGCCAGCATGTAGTCGTCGTAGTTGCCCGGATAGATGCGGATTTCACCGTAATCAACGTCGGCCATGTGGGTGCACACCGCCGACAGAAAGTGGCGGTCGTGCGAGATGATGATCATGGTGCTGCGACGATCATTGAGGATGTTTTCCAGCCAACGGATCGTGTTGATATCGAGGTGGTTGGTCGGCTCGTCGAGCAGCAGGATATCGGGGTCGCCGAACAATGCCTGCGCCAGCAGCACGCGCAGCTTCCAGCCGGGGGCGACTGAACTCATCGGGCCGTTGTGTTGTTCGAACGGAATGCCAAGGCCGGAGAGCAGTTCGCCGGCGCGCGCTTCGGCAGTGTAGCCGCCGAATTCAGCGAAGGTATGTTCGAGCTCCGCCGCACGCATGTAATCGTCTTCGCTGGCGTCGGCGTTGGCATAGATCTCGTCGCGTTCCTGCATCGCCTGCCACATGCCGTCGTGTCCCATCATGACGACGTCGAGAACACGCGTGTTTTCGTAGGCGAACTGGTCCTGGCGTAATTTGCCCAGACGCTCACCCTTGTCGACCGCCACCGAACCGGCGCTGGGTTCGAGGTCGCCGCCGAGAATTTTCATGAAGGTCGACTTGCCGCAGCCGTTGGCGCCGATGAGGCCGTAACGGTTGCCTTGTCCGAAGCGGATTGATACGTTTTCGAACAGCGGCTTGTCGCCGAACTGGATGCTGATGCCGGTGGTGGTAATCATTGTTTGCCTGCAGGCCGCGCCGTGCCAGCGCGCGCCGCTGAATTACTTCTTGAGTTTGTCGTTGAGATACGGCGCCAGCGACTGGATGAGTTGCGAGAACAGCTTGGGGTTACCAGCGACGAGATTGCCTGATTCCATATGCGTGCCGTTACCGAGAAAATCGCCGACCAGTCCGCCGGACTCGGTGATGAGCAGGCTGCCTGCAGCCATGTCCCAAGGCGAGAGACCATATTCCCAGAAGCCATCAAGACGCCCCGCCGCCACATAGGCCAGATCAAGGGTGGCCGCACCGGCGCGCCGGATACCACTGGTTTTTTGCGCGAGGTCGCGAAACATCGCCAGATAGTTGTCGATCGAGTCGAATTCTTTGAACGGAAATCCAGTGCCAAGGAGACAGCCTTGCAGGCTGCTGCGCTTGCTTACGCGCATGCGGTGATCATTCAGGTAGGCGCCGCGACCGCGCGTTGCGGTGAACAGTTCATTGCGGATCGGATCGTAAATCACCGCCTGCGACAAGACGCCCTTGTGCGAGAGTGCAACGGAGACCGCATAGTGCTGGAAGCCGTGCACAAAGTTGGTGGTGCCGTCGAGCGGATCGATGATCCAGACATACTCCGAATTGCCGGACTCGCCGCTCTCCTCTGCTAGAATCGAATGGTTGGGGTAGGTCTCATGAATAATGCGGATGATCGTACGTTCGGCTTCGCGGTCGACTTCGGTCACATAGTCGTTAGCCGCTTTTTGCGTGACCGTCAGAATGTCGATGTTTTGCGCGGCGCGGTTGATAATGCTGCCGGCGCGGCGCGCTGCCTTGATGGCGGTGTTGAGCATCGGATGCATGGCGGGAGCGCTTCCAGAAAAACGTTAGGCCGTGTGACGATCACGCCACCGGCCAGTCACGAAGGGGCGTATTGTAGTGAATAACATCGACGCGCTCAAAAATATTCGCATCGTGCTCGCTCGTCCCAGTCATCCGGGAAACATCGGCGCCACTGCGCGTGCGATGAAAACGATGGGTCTGAGCGACTTGCGTTTGGTGTTGCCGCGCCATTTTCCGCATCCTGATGCGCTGGCGCGCGCTGCCGGCGCCGGCGACATACTTGAAAATGCCAAGGTGGTTGATTCGGTGTCGGCGGCGCTCGATGGTTGCGTGCTCGCTGTTGCTTCCACCGCGCGGCATCGCGAATTGCGTCATGACACGATGGATGCACGTGGCGCTGCGCGGGAGGCACTCGGTGCGGCGGCTGCACCGGTGGCGATTTTGTTTGGCAACGAAAGCGCCGGCCTCACTGCCGACGAAGCGGCGAACTGCCGGATCTGGGCACGCATTCCCACTGATGCTGGCTTTTCATCGCTTAATCTGGGCGCGGCAGTACAAATTTTTGCCTACGAGTTGCGCATGGCCTGCGCGACCGCAGCACCACCGCCGGTGGCCGAGTTCGCGCCGGCGACCATCGGGCAGGTCGAGCAACTCTATGCGCATTTTGAAGAGCGCATGACGGTCAGTGGTTTTTATAATCCCGCAAGTCCAGGGCGGCTTGAATTACGTTTGCGACGCCTGCTGGCGCGTGCGCGGCTTGAGGCCGAGGAAGTCAATATTCTGCGCGGATTCCTAACGACGCTTGAGAAGCCCAAGCGTCGTTAGTCTTGGCGTGTGGAGCGCAGGCGGTTGTTTGCCGCATGCCGCGGGTTTTCAGCCACCACCACATCATCCATGTCACCGGCGCAAACACCAGTGCGACAGACAGCCATTGTCCATACCGGCCCGCCGGCCCATAAGGCTCGGTCAGTTCATGCCAGTATTCATTGTCGAGGGGCAGGATGCCGGCTTCACTTAATTCGTGAAAGCTGTAGATCATCAACTGAGCTGCAAAGAGCAGAAGAAAGATCGACGTGACCTGGAAGAACAGGTCAAGTCGCACACGCTGCCCATAGCGGGTCCAGGCCCACGCGAGGAGTGCCGCCAGCCCAATACCGAGCGCAGCGCCTGCCAGCATTTCCATCGATTGAGTTTTGAGCGCCAGTGCATTGACGATGAACGCGGTTTCCATGCCTTCGCGTGTGATCATCAGTAGCACGAAGGAAAAAACGCCGAGTGCTGCGCCCGGCCCGCGTCTTACGCGCCGCCTGTTCGAGGCTGCTATTGATGATTGTGCGCAAATGTCGGGCCGCGCGCAGCATGTAGATCACCATACCAAAGACGAGGCCGGCCGCGATGGCTGCGAGGAGGTCTTCCCATAACGGTTGTACGGCTACTTCCGCGAGTGCTACTCCCAGCACAATACTGAGTGCGATGGCACTGGCAGTGCCCCAATAGGCCGGCACCAGAAGGTAGTTGCGGCCGGTCTCGCGCAGATAGGCCACAGTAATGGCGACGATCAGGAACGCTTCGATCGATTCGCGCAGGGTGATGATAAAAATTTGTAGCATGTCGATTTCTTATGCGAATGGGCATCGTTCCCATCATTATGAGTCGGCTGGCATGCGGTCAAGCCCCGTTGGTGTCTTGAGGTATAGCGCAAAAAACTTGTCCTATGTCAATAGTTGACTGTTTTACTAGGGAAAGTTAACCTTCGATATTAATCTGTTCAAAATCAACCATGTTTAAGCGCATACGGGAAGAGATCGCCATTGTTTTTGAGCGCGATCCGGCGGCACGCAATGCCTGGGAGGTGATGACCTGTTATCCGGGTTTTCATGCCATGCTGATGCACCGCCTCGCACATGCCATGTGGGGTTTGAAGCTGCGCTGGCTGGCACGCTTTATTTCGCATATCGCCCGCTGGCTGACCGGTATTGAGATCCATCCGGGGGCAACGATAGGGCGCCGGTTTTTTATCGATCACGGCATGGGCGTGGTGATCGGCGAGACGGCTGAGATTGGAGATGATTGCACCCTCTATCACGGCGTCACGCTCGGCGGTACCTCGTGGAACCGCGGCAAGCGGCATCCCACTCTCGGCAAGGGGGTGGTGGTCGGGGCTGGGGCAAAAATACTCGGCCCGATCGTGATCGGCGATGGCGCGCAAATCGGTTCCAATGCGGTGGTCGTCAAGCCGGTGCCGGCGGGCGCGACTGCGGTCGGCATTCCCGCACGTATTCTGGAAAAAGAGCAGGGCGAGAGCGCGGGTTTTTCCGCTTACGCCGTCGGCAATGATATGAACGATCCGGTTTCACGCGCCATTCATGAATTGATCGACCATAGTGCTGCAACCGATAAACGCCTCGAACAAATTCTGGCGCATTTGCAGCGTCTTGGGGTCGATTGCGCTGACTCGACTTCGCGCGATCATTTCGATCCTGGGTATCTCAACAAGATCGTTGATTAAACTTGACCATCGCACTGGGTTATTCTATACTTGACTATAATACTCTGGTATGAATTTTCCGGCAGATCAATGTTTTAAAAGGGGTTTATCGTGAGGCTAACGACCAAAGGACGTTTCGCAGTGACGGCGATGGTGGATTTGGGTATGCGCCATGGCGGTGGTCCGGTGGCATTGGCGGAAATTAGTCAGAGGCAGAAAATCTCCCTCTCCTACCTCGAACAGCTGTTCGGCAAATTGCGCCGGCGCGCGCTGGTGGATAGCGTGCGCGGTCCGGGTGGCGGTTATTGCATCGCCAGGGATATGTCGGAGATTGTTGTGTCCGAGATTATTTTGGCGGTGGATGAGCCGATCGACTCCACACAGTGTGGCGGCAAGGAAAACTGCCGCGACGATCAAAAATGCATCACGCACGATCTCTGGGCGCAACTCAACAAACGCATTTTTGATTATCTGGACGATGTCACGCTCAAGCAACTGGTGGAAGACCAAAAAGCCAAGCAGAGCGGCGTGACGCAAATTCACGATATGCGTGATATCAGTCGCGCATCGCGCACACCACTATCGCCCTGAGCCAATTAGTTTTCGTCCGCACTCGTTTGTCTAATCAGTAATCAGAGTTCATGACCCACGTCTATCTCGACCATAACGCAACCACGCCGCTCGACGAGCACGTGCTGGCTGCGATGCTGCCGTTTTTGCGCGAGCATTACGGCAACGCGTCTAGCCGTCACGAGTTTGGCACGCAGGCGCGGCGTGCGGTCGAGGTGGCGCGTGAACAGGTCGCTGCGCTGGTCGGTGCGGTTCCGGCACAAGTGGTATTCACCAGCGGCGGAACAGAAGCGAATAATGCCTTTATTAAAGGCGCGGCGGGCATGTTGCAGCCGACGCAGATGGTCATCAGTGCGATAGAACATCCTTGCGTGGCGAAACCTGCGGCGGAGTTGGTGCGTGCGGGCTGGAAGCTGTGCAAGTTCGCCACGGACGGCGATGGGCGTGTCAATGCGGCCGACGCGGCTGCTGCGCTGGCGGGGCCTGCCGGCGTGGTTTCGGTGATGCTCGCGAATAACGAAACGGGTGTTATTCAGGACGTTGCTGCACTGGGCGAGCACGCGCGCTCTGCAGGGGCCTGGATGCATACCGATGCGGTGCAGGCGTTGGGCAAGATCGCGATTGATTTCACGGCATTGAATGTGCACGCCATGACCCTGTCCGCACACAAGATCTACGGACCCAAGGGCGTGGGTGCCCTCGTGCTCGACAAACGCATCGAGTTAAGACCGCTCTTTAGCGGTGGCGGCCACGAGCAGGGCATGCGTTCGGGCACTGAGAATGTCGCTGGCATCGTCGGCTTTGGCGTGGCCTGCGAGGTCGCGGCGTCGCGCCAGCACGAACTTGCGCCACGTCTTGCCGCGCTGCGCGAGCGTTTTGAGCGCGGCCTTGATGCGCTGGATGCCACGGTATTCGGTGCGACCGCGCCGCGCATACCCAACACCAGTTATTTTGCGCTCGACGGTATTGATGGCGAGACGCTGGTGGTGGAACTCGACAAGGCGGGCTTTGCGGTGGCCAGCGGTGCGGCCTGTTCGAGTGCGAGCACCGAGCCGAGCGCAACGCTGCTGGCGATGGGCGTGGCGCCTGATAGTGCGCGCGGTGCTGTGCGCCTCAGTGTGGGCGCCGCGACTAAGGCAGAAGAGATTGATGCATTTTTGCAGGCGCTGGCGAAGACCGCAGGGCGCCTGAGACAACTGACCGCGATGGCGGTTTAGAACAGTAATGGAGCACTCAAGATGACGATATCCCTCACAGAGAGCGCGGCGAAACAGATCCAAACCCAGCTCGCCAAACGCGGACACGGCGTGGGTTTGCGCGTCGGCGTGAAAAAAGTCGGCTGCTCGGGTTTTGCCTATACCTTTGATTACGCCGACCAACTTGGTGACAACGATCAGGTCAGTGAATACAACGGCGCGAAGCTGGTGGTCGACGCGGAAAGCCTTGGCTTTCTTGATGGCGCAAGACTCGATTATGTGCGCGACGGTCTGAAGCAGCTGTTTAAGTTCGACAACCCGAACGTCGAGGCAACCTGCGGCTGTGGCGAGAGTTTCAGCTTCAAGGGCGCGCCAACGGCGGCAAAGTCCTGAGCATCCGCAACAAACGATTAACCAAAGTGATGGAATGACCATGAGCAGCGTCCTGCAAAACCTCGTCAACAAGCCCTATGAGCACGGTTTTGTTACGGCAATTGAATCCGATACCGCCGCCAAAGGTTTGAGCGAAGACACCATCCGCATGATTTCGGCGAAGAAGAAAGAGCCGCAATGGTTGCTGGATTTTCGCTTGAAAGCTTATCAGCACTGGCTGACGATGACGCCGCCGCAGTGGGCCAATGTCAAGTACCCGCCTGTTGATTTTCAGGCGATCAGTTATTACTCGGCGCCGAAGGCGAAGAAAAAGCTCGCCAGCATGGACGAGGTCGACCCCGAGTTGTTGAAGACGTTTGAAAAACTCGGCGTGCCAATGAACGAGCGTGCCAAGCTCGCAGGTGTGGCCGTTGATGTGATTTTTGACTCGGTATCGGTGGCCACCACCTACAAGGCGAAGCTCGCCGAGGTCGGTATTATTTTCTGTTCGATTTCAGAGGCGGTGCACGATCACCCCGATTTGATCCGCAAATATATGGGCAGCGTGGTGCCGGTCGGTGACAACTATTACGCCGCGCTGAATTCCGCGGTGTTTACCGACGGTTCGTTCTGTTTTATTCCGAAGGGTGTCAAATGCCCGATGGATCTATCGACCTACTTCCGCATCAACACGGAAGAGTCAGGCCAGTTTGAACGCACCCTCATCATCGCCGAAGACGGTGCTTCGGTGTCTTACCTCGAGGGCTGCACGGCGCCCAAGTTCGACACCAACCAGTTGCACGCCGCGGTGGTCGAACTGGTTGCGCTCGACAACGCGGACATTAAGTATTCCACCGTGCAGAATTGGTATGCGGGGGATGAAAACGGCGTTGGTGGTATTTACAACTTCGTCACCAAGCGCGGCCTGTGCAAGGGCGTGAACTCCCGCATCTCATGGACGCAGGTCGAGACCGGTTCGGCAATCACCTGGAAGTATCCGAGCTGCATTCTGCGCGGCGAAAATTCTGTCGGCGAATTTTATTCGGTGGCGCTGACCAATCACTACCAGCAGGCCGACACCGGCACCAAGATGATCCATATCGGCAAAAATACCCGCAGCAAAATTGTTTCGAAGGGTATTTCCGCCGGTCATTCGAGCAATAGTTATCGCGGGCTGGTGCGCATTGCGCCGACCGCGACCGGTGCGCGCAATTATTCGCAATGCGACTCGATGTTGATTGGCGACCAGTGCAGTGCCAACACCTTTCCGTATATCCAGGTCAGCAACCCGGGTGCGAAGGTCGAGCATGAAGCCTCGACCTCGAAGATCGGCGAAGACCAGTTGTTCTATTTTGCCCAGCGCGGCATCGGCGGCGAGGAAGCCGTGTCGATGATCATCAACGGGTTTTGCAAGGACGTGTTTCAACAATTGCCGATGGAGTTCGCGGTCGAGGCGACCAAGCTCCTTGGTGTCAAGCTCGAAGGAAGTGTCGGATGATTTGCCAGGACAGCAAAACGTTGCTCGAAGTGTGTGGCCTGCGTGCCACCGTCAACGGCGTGGAAATTTTGAAGGGCATGGATCTCACCGTGAAGAGCGGCGAAGTGCACGCCATCATGGGGCCGAACGGTTCGGGCAAGAGCACCTTTGCGAAAGTGCTGGCCGGCCACCCCGCCTATGTCGTCACCGGCGGTACGGTGTTGTTCGAAGACCGTGACCTCTTTGCGCTGGCGCCGGAAGAGCGCGCGCGCGCCGGTCTCTTTCTGGGTTTTCAATATCCGATCGAAATCCCCGGTGTGGCTAACAGCCAGTTTTTGCGCCTGGCGTATAACACCGTGCAGACCGGCCGCGGCCGCGACGAACTCGATCCGCTTGAATTCGACGATTTCGTGCGCGAGAAAATGAAGCTGCTCGAAATGAATCCGGATTTCCTGGATCGCAGCGTCAACGAGGGTTTTTCCGGCGGCGAGAAGAAACGTAACGAGATTCTGCAAATGGCGCTGCTGGAACCGCGTGTGGCGATCCTTGATGAAACCGACTCGGGTCTCGATATCGATGCGTTGCGCATCGTTGCTGGCGGCGTGAACCAGCTCGCCAACAAGGACAACGCGGTGATCCTGGTGACGCATTATCAGCGTCTGCTCAATTACATCGAGCCCGATTACGTGCACGTCACCGAGGCTGGTCGCATTATCAAGACGGGACCGAAAGCGCTGGCGCTTGAACTCGAATCGCGCGGCTATGACTGGCTGAGTGCAAAACCCGGCGCCGAACACGGGGCGGGTGCTGCGGCATGATGGCGGTGGCAAACCAGCAGTTTCTCGCCGATCTCCTGGCGGGACGCAGCCTCGTCGAGCAGGGCGATGCGCTCGCGCGTGTGCGCGCGCGTGCGGTTGAACGCGTCGGCACGTTGACGGTACCGACCACGCGCGATGAAGACTGGCGCTTTACCGATCTCGCGCCGCTTACGCATCTGTCCTACCAGCCGGTGCGTAGCGCGACCGCATTGACGGCCCATGATATTGGGCCCTTCGTGCTCGCCGCTGCGCCGCTGCGTCTGGTGTTTGTCGATGGCATTTACGCACCGCAATTGTCGACGCCGGAGAACGGCGCGGTGATCGTCTCTTCGCTGGCAGCAGCCCTGCCGGCCCATGCGGCGTTGATCGAGACCGAGCTTGCGCGCATTGCCGCCTACGAGCAGAACGCGTTTACCGCGCTGAACACGGCTTTCGTCAACGACGGTGCCTTGGTCATGTTGCCGCGCGGTGCGGTCGCGGACCAGCCGGTGCATCTGTTGTTTGTCGCCACGCAAAAACAAGTGGCGAGCCATCCGCGCTGCCTCGTGGTCGCGGCGGCCGGCAGCCGCGCCACGGTGATCGAGGATTACGTGGCCCTCACACCGGAAGCCTATCTGACCAATGCGGTGGGGGAATTCATGCTCGCCGACGATGCGCACATCAATCACGTGCGTGTACAGCGCGAAAGCAACGCCGGTTTTCATGTCGGCCACACCGCAGTGTCGATCGCACATGGCAGCCGTTATCACGGCATCAACATCGGCTTCGGCGCGCGCCTCTCGCGCCACAACGTCGATATCGTGCAGACCGCCGAGGATGGTGAGTGCGAGCTCGGCGGCTTGACGATGGTCGATGGCAACCAGCTGGCCGATACGCATACCTCGATTGATCACACCAAGCCGCATGGCAACAGCCGGCAGCAACACAAATGTATCGTTGGCGGCAGTGCGCGGGCGGTTTTTAACGGTCGCATCGTCGTGCGGCAGGGGGCGCAGCTGACCAACTCGTCGCAATCGAATCGCAACCTTTTGCTGTCCGACCGCGCGCGCGTCGACACCAAGCCGCAGCTCGAAATCTTTGCCGACGATGTGAAGTGTGCGCATGGTGCCACCGTCGGTCAGCTTGAAGCCGACGAGGTGTTTTATCTAAAAAGTCGTGGTCTCTCGGAGGCCAGCGCGCGCAGTCTGCTGACCTTCGCTTTTGGCGCGGAAATTCTGCGCGGTATTCCGCTTGCATCGCTGCGCACCCAGCTCGAGCAGCGCGTACTGGCACAAACGGAGCAGGTATGAACAAGGCTGTAGCAACTCTGGATGTCGCCGCGATACGCGCCGATTTCCCCATACTCGGTATCAAGGTCGCGGATAAGCCGCTGGTTTATCTGGATAACGCAGCCTCTAGCCAGATGCCGCAGTCGGTGATTGATCGCCTCGTGCACTACCAGCAGGCCCAGCACGCCAATATTCATCGCGGCGTGCATTATCTGTCGGAAACCGCGACCGCTGAATTTGAGGCGGCACGCGGCAAACTCGCGCGCTTCGTCAATGCAGGCGAAGAGCGCGAGGTCATTTTTACCGGCGGCACCACCGACGCAATCAATCTGGTGATGCACGGCTACGGCCGCAAGTTCATCGGCGCCGGCGATGAGATCATTCTCACCACGCTCGAACATCATTCAAACATCGTGCCCTGGCAGATGCTGGCCGAAGAGAAGGGCGCGAAGATCCGCGTCGCGCCGATTGATGACGCCGGCAATCTGCAGGTCGATGAATACGAAAAACTCTTTAACGCGCACACCAAGTTCGTCGGGCTCTCGCATGTGTCTAATGCGCTGGGCACGATCAACCCGGTCAAGGCCATGATCGCCTTTGCGCATGCGCGTGGTGTGCCGGTGCTGCTCGACGGCGCGCAGGCCGTACCCCACCTTGCGGTTGACGTGCAGGACCTCGACTGCGATTTTTATGCGTTCTCCGGCCACAAGCTCTGCGGCCCGACCGGCATTGGCATTCTCTATGGCAAGGCGGCGCAACTCGA
>CAMDSO010000016.1 GCA_945906935.1 Bordetella parapertussis | reverse complement strand
TCGATATTTTTGTGAAAGCGGAATTGCAGCGGTATGCTGCTGTGGTGCGTGAGGCCCGTATCCGCGCTGAATAAAAGCCGCGACCGCGCGGCGTGACGGCCGCCAGTGACATCCCGCCAGCAGATATAATCGGCCGCTTCGCCACATCGCCACATCGGCACATCGGCACATCGGCACATCGGCACATATCAATCCAGCGAACGGGAGTCAAAGATGGAACGCAAAGAGCTCGGAGTCGCCGTCATCGGCGCAGGCAGAATCGGTACGTTGCGCGCACGGCTGGCGGCCAAACATCCAGCGGTGAAATTTCTCGCGATCGCCGACCTCGATCCGGCGCGGGCAGCGGCACTGGCGAAAACCGCCGGCGCTGATTTTCATACGGGCAATAATTTCGAGGCGATCGAGCGGCCGGAAGTGACAGCGGTGTTTGTGTCGACGCCCGAGGATTTACACGCGGCGCCGGTCAAGCACGCGCTTGAGCTGGGCAAGGCGGTGATGGTGGAGAAACCCATCGCGCTGACGCTGGCCGACGCCGACGATATTCTCGAAACGCTGCGCCAGACTGGCGGGGACTTGCGCATCGGTTACAGCCGGCGATTCAAAGAGTGTTTCTTGCGCGCCAAGGAACAAATGGTGCAGGGGCGGCTGGGTCGTGTGGTCGGCGGTACGGCACGGGTTTATAACTCGCGTGCGCAGGCCTTCTCTATCCTCAAGCGTTCGGCGCATGCAACACCGGTGGTCGATGTGCTGACCTACTATGTTGATCTGATGTGCTGGTTTAACGAGGGTAATCCGCCGGTTGAAGTGATCGCACGCGGCCAGCACGGCATCTTCAAGGAGGCTGGTTATGATGCGCACGATGTGACCTGGGGCATCGTCACGCTGGCCGACGGGGCGGTGATCAATCTGGGGGTGAGTTATGCGCTGCCGGCAAAATATCCGACGCTAGGCCAGTCGGATCGTGTCGAACTGCTGGGCTCCGAGGGCACCATGATCATCGATGACGATCATCTCGATCATCTGATCTATTCCGAGAAGGGCATTCCGCATGCCTATGTGCCGGATCACGGCGTGAACATGGCTTTTCTTGGCAGTAACACGGCGGGCGACTGGGCTTGTGGTGATTTCTGGGGGCCGCTGGCGAACGAAACGCGTGCCTGGCTGGATCATCTCGTCACCGGTGCGCCGACGGTGCATGCGACGCCACAGGAGGCACGGGTTACGCTTGAAACCACCATTGCCATCGAGCGCGCTGCGACCACCGGCAAGGCGATCCGGCTGCCGCTGGAAACCTGATGAGTGGTGCGGGATCTGTTTCGACAAAACCGGTCAAAACGAATATAGTTGACGTTGATCCGCGCCGCTTGCGTGCGGGTCGCATCTAACGTAAAGACGGTAGTCCATCCTATGAGTGAAAAGCATGCGGGCAACCGCCGCGAAGATCTTCGTTTGATTACAGGGCGCGGCCGTTATTCGGCTGATGCCAATCTGCCGGGGCAGTTACACGCGGCTTTTTTGCGTAGCGACCACGCGCATGCCGATATCGTTTCCATCGACACGGCAGAGGCGCTGAAGTGTCCGGGCGTAGTGGCGGTGCTGACCGGGGCTGATGCAATGGCCGCCGGCTATCTGCATTTTCCCAACCTGATGAACTTCACTAACCGCGCTGGCGCGGGCATCCTCAAGCCCGAGCGGCCGGTATTGGCCCACGGTCGTGTGCGTTTTGTCGGTGAAACCGTCGCCATGGTGGTGGCCGAGACCGCGGCTCTGGCGCGTGATGCGCTCGGTTCTATCGGTGTTGAATACCGTGATCTGCCGGTGGTTGTCGATGCGGAAGATGCCTTGAAGGCCGATGCACCGCAGTTGCATGCCAACGTCCCTGGCAACCTCACGCTGGAATGGGATACCGGTGACGCCGCCGCGGTGGCGCAAGCATTTAAAGAGGCCGCCCACGTCACGCGCCTACGGGTGCTGTCGCCCCGCGTGGTGCCCAGCCCAATGGAGCCGCGTGCCGCGGTGATCGGCTTTGAGGCGACGAGTGGCTGTTACGACATCTATACCAATTCCCAGGGCATCGGCATGTTGCGCTGGCAGATCTCGGCGCTGACTGGCGTGCCCGAAGAAAATCTGCGTCTGCATTTGCACGATGTCGGTGGCAGTTTCGGTCAGCGCAGTGCGGTTTATCCGGAACATGGCGCAATGATGATTGCGTCGAAGAAACTCGGCCGCCCCGTCAAATGGGTGGCGACCCGCTCCGAGTGTTTTCTCTCAGATAGTCATGGCCGCGGTCTGGTCATGGGCGGTGAGCTGGCGATGGATCGTGATGGCAAATTTCTCGCGGCGCGTTATGATGTTGTGTGTGACATGGGCGCTTATCTGACGACTACAGGGCCGGCCAGCCATGTGCGTAATCCTGCGATTTGCACTACCGGTGTTTATAAAATTCCGGCGCTGTATGCGAATTTCCGCGTTGCACTGACCAATACGGCGCCGATTGCTGCATACCGTGGCGCGGGGCGACCGGACATTGCTTACGTGATCGAGCGTCTGGTCGATCAGGCCGCGCATGACCTGAAGATTGATCGTGCCGAATTGCGGCGGCGGAATTTCATTCCGCTCGATGCGTTCCCTTACAAGACACCGACCCTGGGCACCTATGAGGCTTCCGATTTCAATAGTTGTCTGGCCAAGGCTCTGCAGGCGGCGGACTGGGACGGTTTTGCGCAGCGTCGCGAGGCTGCGGCCAAGCGCGGTAAGTTGCGCGGCATCGGTCTGTCGACGGTGATTGAAGGTACGGCCGCCGGTTTTCAGCCGAAGGATCAGATTGCAATCGAGTTCGATGCGGACGGCCGGCTCGAAGTGTTCACGATGGCGTTGTCGCAGGGGCAGGGGCATGAGACCACCTTTGCGCAGATTGTTGCCGATACTCTGGGGATCGCTGCCGAATCGGTGACCTTGCGCGAAAGCGTGCATGGCAAAAATCTTGTCGGCAATCACACTGGCGGATCACGCTCCCTGGTCGGGGCGGGCAGCGTCTGCAAGCTTGCCGCGCAGAAGTTGATTGAGCAGGCGCGACCGCTCGCGGCCGAGGTGCTGGAGCTCGAGCCTTCGCAGGTGGAATATGCCAACGGCAGTTACCGTTCACGCGATGGCGCGAAATCGATCGGTCTGCTTGAACTGGCGAAAAAACATGTGGGAGGCGGTGCGCATCCGCTGAATCTGATGGCGGAGGCCTCGATTGCCGCGACCTTTCCGAACGGTTGTCATATCGCCGAAGTTGAGATCGATCCGGAGACCGGAGTTTCGACGATTGCGTCCTATACGGCCTGCGACGATTGCGGCACGGTCATCAATCATGCGATTGTCGAAGGGCAGATTCACGGCGGGATCGCGATGGGTGCGGGCCAGGTGTTTGGCGAGCAGACGATGTATGACGCAACGAGCGGCCAGTTGCTGAGCGGCAGCTTCAGTGATTACACGATGCCGCGCGCCGGCTGGCTGCCCGACATCAACATGAATGAACACACGCTGGTGAGCAAGGTAAATGTGCTGGGTGCCAAGGGTGTCGGCGAGTCGGGATGCACGGCTTCTCTGCCCTCGTTGGTGACTGCGGCACTTGACGCGGTGCGGCCGCTCGGGATCCAGCATCTCGACATGCCGTTAACCGCAAGTCGTTTGTGGCAGACGATTCAACAAGCGCGACAGGCGCAGCAAGCAAAGGCGAAATAATCATGTTTCAGTTTAATTATGTGAAAGCAAAATCGCTGGCTGATGCGGCCGCGTTGTTGAAGGCAAATCCAGAGGCGAAGCTGATGTCCGGTGGCATGACCTTGTTGCCCACCCTCAAACAGGGCTTGGCGCAACCCTCGCACCTGGTCGATATCGGCGCGTTGGCCGAGCTCGCGGGTATCGAAGTCAAAGGCGATACGCTGGTCATCGGCGCTGCAACCCGTCACTACGATGTGGCCTCATCGGCAGTCGTCAAAAAGGCCATCCCGGCACTGGCTTATCTGGCGCATCAGATCGGTGACCCGCAGGTGCGTAACTGTGGCACGATCGGCGGCTCTGTGGCGAATAATGACCCGGCGGCTGACTATCCCTCGGCGTTGCTGGCCCTGAATGCAACCGTCGTCACCAATCAGCGGGAAATTGCCGCAGATGATTTTTTTCTGGGCATGTTTGCCACCGCGCTGGAAGAGGGCGAAATTGTCGTGCGTATCGTCTTTCCGCTGCCCAAACGTGCGGCTTATGAGAAATTTCCACATCCGGCTTCCGGCTATGCCATGGCAGGTGTTTTTATCGCCGACACCGCTACTGGCGTGCGTGTTGCGGTAACCGGTGCGGGGCCTGGGGTGTTCCGCTGGAATGACGCGGAGGCTGCCCTTGCCACGGGGTTGAAGGCGGGCGTGCTCGATGCGCTTCACGTCGATGCAACCGACCTCAATGAAGATTTTCATGCGAGCCGTGAATACCGTGCCAACCTTGTGCAGGTGATGGGGAAACGTGCGTTACAAAAACTGCTGGCCTGAGCGGCAACGCGCCGCCGGAACCGGAACCCAACTTACTTCTGAATGCTGAGCTGACCATGCACAAAATCACACTGACTGTTAACGGCGCGCCGCACGCGCGTGAGGTTGAAGATCGCACTTTGCTGGTGGATCTGCTGCGCGACCACCTGGGATTGACGGGTACGCATGTCGGTTGCGATACCAGTCAATGCGGTTGTTGCACGGTCCATCTCAATGGCCGCGCTGTCAAATCCTGCACCATGCTGGCGGCGCAGGCTGAGGGCGCGGATATCGTCACCATTGAAGGCCTGGCCAAGGGCGAGACCTTGCATCCGGTGCAACAGGCATTTACCGATTGCCATGCGTTGCAGTGCGGCTTTTGCACGCCGGGTATGATCATGGCGACGGCTGCATTTCTAAAGGACAATCCGAACCCGACGGATGAAGAAATTTATCGAGGGCTTGAGGGTAATATCTGCCGCTGCACGGGCTATATCAATATCGTTAAGGCGGTCAAGCAGGCTGCCCAGAGCATGAAATGATGGTGACGGGCACGCGACATGCCGGTGCGTTGCGTGCGGCCATCGCTGCGGTTCTGCTTTTTGTGGTGGCGATTACGGATGGGGTGGCAGCCCCCGCCAATTGTCCGCCGCTCCTTGATC
Source organism: Bordetella parapertussis (assembly GCA_945906935.1). Classification (GTDB taxonomy): domain Bacteria; phylum Pseudomonadota; class Gammaproteobacteria; order Burkholderiales; family SG8-41; genus PALSA-1004. Next base: position 44,672 of record CAMDSO010000016.1, on the reverse strand, counting down.
ATCGGTTTCCCGCATTACTGACCGGTAAACCGCAGTCACTCTGCGACTACAGTGGCAAGGTCGTGCTGGTGGTTAACACGGCCAGCGCCTGCGGTTATACGCCGCAGTATCAGGGACTCGAGGCGCTCTACAAGCGCTATGCGGCGCGCGGGCTGGTGGTGGTGGGCTTTCCCTCAAATGATTTCGGCGGCCAGGAGCCAGGTAACAACAAGGAAGTCGCGGACTTCTGTCAGGTCAATTACGGCGTCAGTTTTCCCATGGTCGAGAAAATGGTCGTGAGCGGCCCGCGTGCCCATCCTCTCTATGCAGCTCTGGCTCAACAAACGGGCAGTGTCCCGCAGTGGAACTTCCACAAATATCTGATCGATCGCAACGGTGCCAAGGTCATGGGGTTTGCCAGTACCATTGATCCCGGCAGCCCGCGGATGACCCGCGAAATCGAACGACTCCTCGCCCAATAATCAGGGCCGGAAAAGGCCCTGTTCTTGCCGCTTTAGTGAAAGCCTGTGGCTAGCGAGAAAGCGGCCGCAGATTGGGTATGGTCACCAGCAAGCGCAGTACGTGCGCCGCGCCGATGATGACCTCGGCAATTCTCTCGCCGCCACGCAACGCTGCGGTGGCCGCATCGCGTTCCCCGCGGCTGATCCCTATGCTTTCGATTGTTTCGTAAATATCTGAAGTTAAAGTGGTATTTATTTCGGTTCTCATGATGTTTTCCTGTGTGATTCGGTTGCTATAAACTAAACTAAACTAAATTGAAAATTCTGTTAAATAACTTTGTTTTTAACTATTACACTCTGATAGACCGCACATTTTAAAAAATGTTGCACCGCACCACATGATATATAATTACCTATCAAATTAGAAAAAATAACCTGAAGATGTCGGAACGGTTACCCCCCCTTAACTCCCTCAAGGTTTTTGAGTCGGCAGCGCGCCATCTCAGCCTCAAGTTGGCGGCACGGGAGTTGAGTGTGACGCCGGCGGCGGTGAGTCATCAGGTCAAGCTGCTCGAGGAGTTTTTGGGCGTTCAATTGTTTCGCCGACTTAACCGTGGCATGGAACTCACGGCAGCCGCGCGGATTGCGTTGCCGCAGTTGACGGCTGGTTTTGAAACCTTGGCGCGCGCTGTAACGGCGATGCGGCCGTTGCCGGATACCGGTCAGTTGACCATCAGTGCCGCGCCGTCATTCGCTACCCGCTGGTTGGTGCCCCGCTTGCATCGTTTCTTTTCCGCGCACCCCGCGATCGATGTCCGTGTCTCGGCACGGTTACGACGCGTTGCACATGGTGAGAACGACAATGATGTCGAGCGGGCGACTCTGGAGCATTGGTTGCAGGAATCCGATATTGCGATTCTCTACGGCCATGGCGGCTACACCGGGTACCGCGCTGATAAATTATTTGCGCCGACGATCTCACCGATCTGCAGCCCGCAATTGCTAAAGGGCGGGCGAGGTCTTAAAACGCCGGAAGATCTGGCGTTTCATACGCTGGTTCACGATGACACCGGTGTGCTGTATGACGGCCTGTCGTTCTGGGATTTATGGCTAAAAGCTGCACGCATTGCCACGCTTGATGTCAGCCGCGGGCCGCATTTCAGTCACGCCGTGCTGGCCATCGAGGCGGCCGCCGATTCGCTGGGCGTGGTGGCGACCATACCGTTACTTGCCGCCAGTGAACTGGCGGCCGGACGCCTTGTCATGCCGTTTGAACTGCAGGTTCCGGTGAGTTCGGCCTACTACGCGGTGAGCAACAATACCTCCGGGCAACGCCCGGCGGTTAGTGCGTTCCGCGACTGGTTGCTTGAAGAGGCTGCCCAGTCGGCGAAACTTCTGGCATCAGGCCAGCTGCAGTCTGGCCTGTCGCGATGACGGGCCAGGGGCTACTTAGTCGTCCTGCGTCAATACGTGAATGATATAGCCGCCGGACTTCTCATCCCGCTCCAGGGTCAGCAGGTTGCGGGTCTGCGCTTCTTCAAGAAGCTTGTTGAAAGAACGAAAGCCGTAATAGGACTCGTTGAAGCCGGGTTTGCGGCGTTTGAGCGCCTGTTTGACCATAGAGCCCCAGATCTTGCCGTCTTCACCCCGCTCGGCGCCCAGTGCCTCGATGGTTTGCAGGATCAGATCGAGCGCTTCCTGTTGGCGATCTTCGTCTGTTTTTGGCGTCGCTTCCGGTTCGATCACCGCACTGTCGGTCGCTTGTTTGGCGGTTGTTTTCTTCGCACTCGAACGGCGCTTCACCGGTATTTCACGCACCAGATCATCGTAAAAAATAAACTCATCGCAATTAGCGATAAGGAGGTCGGAAGTGGAATTTTTCACGCCGACGCCGATCACCGTCTTGTTGTTTTCACGCAGTTTGGAAACCAACGGTGAAAAATCCGAGTCGCCACTAATGATGACGAAGGCGTCGACATGCGATTTGGTGTAACAAAGATCGAGCGCATCGACCACCATGCGGATATCCGCTGAATTCTTGCCTGAAATGCGCACGTGCGGAATTTCGATCAATTCGAAAGAGGCCTCGTGCATGGGGCCTTTAAACGCCTTGTAGCGGTCCCAGTCGCAATAGGCTTTCTTGACGACAATGCTGCCTTTCAGCAGCAGTCGTTCGAGTACCTTGTTGATGTCAAACTTCGAGAATTTGGCGTCGCGTACGCCCAGTGCAATATTCTCGAAATCGCAGAACAGTGCCATGTTGTTGATACCGGATTGTGCGGCCATGAAAACCTCGATGTAACGGCCGTGTGCCGCATCCAGCATCTTACGCGCAGCGCCCTCGGTTGTCGTGCCGCCCTCTGAATGCGGATGCGGACTGCGATAAGATCGGTGAGGCGAAAAATTATTTTCAATGCAATGGAGGCGGCGGCAGGGGATGGCGATCTCGCTACAGGTGTACTGGCTGGTGCTGCTGGCGGCGTTGTTGCATGCAGCATGGAATGCCATCATCAAATCCGACGACAATACTTCGCTCGATACGGTCGCCCTGACCATAGCCGCGGCACTCTTTTCGGCGGTGGTTTTGCCGTTCATACCGCTGCCCGCGCCGGCCTCCTGGCCTTGGCTGGCCGCCTCGGTGGTATTGCACGTGATTTACTTTTTGCTGCTGGGTGCGGTCTACCGGATAGGCGATCTCTCACACGTGTATCCCTTGATGCGAGGTCTTGCGCCCATGCTGGTGGCGCTCGCCGGCGTGCTGTTTCTGGATGAATCACTGGGGCTCATGGTGTGGGCCGGTATCGGCTTGATTTGTGCCGGTATCCTGCTGCCGGTGTTAAGACATACGGGCGTGTTGCACGAGCGTGCCACGCCGCTGGCCTTGCTCATATCGCTGATCATCGCCTCTTATACATTCGTCGATGGTTACGGTACGCGGGTCTCAGGTAACTCATTGAGTTACAGCCTGTGGATGTTTTTTCTGCAGGCGCCGCCGCTCGTCTTGGTGGCGTGGTGGTATGAACGCGGACGGGTATGGGCTTATTGCCGTGGATACTGGCGCCGCGCGGCTGCAGGCGGCTTATGTGTGCTGGGATCTTATTCGATCGCGCTGTGGGCCATGTTGACGGTGCCGATTGCAGCGGTTGCCGCGCTCAGGGAAACCTCGGTATTGTTTGCGGCGTTAATCGGCTGCGTGCTACTGAAGGAGCGCCTCGGGGTCTGGCGCATCGCCGGCGCAGGCATCATCGCCTGCGGCATGGCGATGCTCAGGTTGTAGCGGCCGCGGGGCTGCGTTCGAGCTGCCGGTCGTCAATCGGGTAATTCAGAATGCCGGCGACGATACCCATCGCGATCGTCAGTATCCACATCACGGTATATGAGCCGGTGGTATCGAACAGAAAACCCGCCAAGCCGATGCCGAGGAAGCTGCCGACCTGGTGAAACAGGAATGCAATTCCGGTCAGGGTAGACAAGTATTTGACACCAAAAATCTGCGCGATGACACCGCTGGTTAGCGGCACTGTGCCCAGCCACAGGAAGCCGATCACTGCGCCGAAGATATAAACAGACCACGGTGAGACCGGCGTCATGATGAAAATCGTGATGGCCACCGAGCGGGCGAGATAGAGGGCGCTTAACAGGTATTTCTTGGTATGACGTCCGCCCAGCCAGCCCCAGGTATAACTGCCCAGAACATTGAAGAGACCGATTAGCGCCAGCGCCGCCATGCCGACTTCCGGCGGCATCTGCTGGTCGGTCATGTAGGCTGGAAAGTGTATCGATATGAACATGACTTGAAAGCCGCACACCGTATAGGCAAGGCACAGCAGCCAGTATCCTTTGTGCCGACCGGCTTCGCGTAGCGCATCGGGAATCGACTGCCGGTTTTGCGAGACGGGTTGGGAGTCTTTGTCCTCGACCATCGCGGCGGATAGCGGTGCGATCAGCAAGATCGTCAACGCCAGGGTCATCAGTGCGTAGTGCCAGCCGATTTGGTTGATCAGTAACTGCCCGAACGGCAGCATGATGAACTGGCCGAGCGATCCGGCGGCACCCGCAATACCGAGCGCCATACTGCGCTTTTCTGGTGGGAAGGCGCGACCGATCACGCCGAAGACAATGCTAAAGCCGCTGCAGGAAAGGGCGAGGCCGATCATCACGCCGGCACTCATGCTGAAATCAGCCGCCCCGGCGGGACTCGACATCCATAGTAATCCGATTGCGTAGAGAATAGTGCCGACGATCATCACGCGGGCGGCGCCGAAGCGGTCGGCAATCATGCCGGTAAATGGCTGCGCAATACCATAAACCAAATTCTGTAGCGCCATGGCGAAGGCGAAAGTCTGCCGGTTCCACTCCAGATCCTGCGTCATGGGTTGCAGGAAAAGACCAAAGCTGTGTCGCGTGCCCAGTGCAATGGTCAGCACAAGTCCGCCGCAGATCAGAACGATCGTCGGCGTGCGCCAGTTTTTTCTTATGGCAAGGGTGGTGGTAGTCATGCGCAAAGTATAGCGGACTCTTGTCGCTCAGGCGCCGAGCCGGAACGGATTGAAATCGGTTTTGTGATCGTAATGGTCGATGCCCTCGGCTTTTTTCAGCCACGCAACCAGTTTATAAGTGAGCGGGGTAAACATGATTTCAACCGCGACTTTGGTGAAAAACTGGGCCAGCATCACCAGCGGCAGTTTATCGTCTGGAATGATGCCCGTACCGTAGAACGCCAGCGGATAAAACAGCAGCGAGTCGACGCCCTCGCCGAAAATGGTCGAGCCTATGGTGCGTGTCCACAACATGCGTCCAGCGGTAAGGATTTTCAATTTCGCCAGCACAAAAGAATTGACGAATTCGCCGCATAGAAACGCGACCAGCGATGCCAGCGCAATGCGCCAGGTCGACCCGAATGCCACTTCATATGAAGACTGGTTATGCCAGAACGGCGCCGGGGGCAATTGCACGATCACCCACGCCATGATTGATGCGAAGGCGAGGGCTGCAAAGCCGGCCCAGATCACGCGGCGTGAGCGTGCATAGCCATACACCTCGGTGAGGATGTCACCGAAGACGTAGGAGATCGGGAAGAACAACACGCCTGCGCCAAAAGTCAGTACGCCTAAGAGCGGCGCATCGATTTGGGCGATTTTGGCCGGACCGATGAGATTCGAGCAGACCAGTATGGTTACAAAGGCAACCATGACCAAATCATAGTAGCGGAAGGAACGCTGTGTGTTAATGGGGAAGTAACCGCACGGAAAATTGTATTTAGCCACACCGGCGGTCAAACTCAAAACGTAACCCTGTTGACGGTCAGGCTTTTGCGGTGTGGCCTCGTGCCCGCAGAGTATGGTTCGACGAGGCGTAGCGGCGATTAAGCCTTGTTTCTTCGGAAAAACGGGACGCCAGTCAGTTTTGATTGCAGATCATGTTCTTCGCAGAAAAGTCTGGTCGCTGGTGTCGTGTCGGTATGGGGGCGCCGATATAATGGCCGCTTGAATCAACCAGGAGGTGGGCATGCGTTACTACATTGGCAAGTATGATGAGTCCTTGTTTTCGGTGCCAGAGACGTTCGCCGGTCACTGCAAGGGCTATGAGCGCGTTACGCTGGTCGGGCGTAACGCCGGGTCTGTGCATACCGAGGCCTGTATTTCCCGCTTGCAGCCTGGCGGCAGCATAGACAACTGTGTGCATGCCTATGAAAAAGGCATTTATGTGTTCGAGGGCGAGATTGAAGTATTGCGTGCCGGAGAGTTTATTCGTCTGCCGGCCAAAGGTTTTGCGCTGATACCTTATTCTGCAGCGCATACGATCAGAAATGTCGGCAAGGCCACTGCGCGCTGGTTTGAGATACTGGCGCCGCAACCCAAACCCTCGCAGTCACTGAAGGACACATTTTTTACCGGTGATGATGTGTGGCCTGTAGATCCGGTGATGGCGGTGGGCGAAAACGCGCCCACACGCATCGGTATGTTCAAGGCGGAGAATCCGATTCCAGCCATGGGGGGCGGCTTGCAACAGGGGCTGACCGTTTATCGTTTTATGGAACGCCAGTTTGGTGCGCAGTGTTTTTTCATGATGCGCGGTGAGATGGGCGTCGGTGCATTCCGTAGCCGCCATGATCATCCGATTGAGGAGTTTTATCTTGGCTTGAGCGGCGAGGTCATCATGGAGATTGAGGATCAGAGCTTTAAGCTGGGGCCCGGCGATGTGGCGTGGACTGGTGTCGGAACCAGTCATGCTTTCCGTCATACCGGAGAGGTCCCCTTTCAGTGGCTGGAAACACAAACGCCGCAGTTTCCAACCCAGTACGGAACGCGCAATTATGTGCAGTGGGAGAAGTTGCGCGCCGGGCGTTGAGTCGATTGTTATTGGCGGGCGGCGCTGCATAATCGTTTGCAGGCCGCAGTTCATGCCGTGCTTGCAGGCATGACTATTCTGCTTTGATATTTGCTTCGCGTACAATTTTGCCCCAACGTACAACCTCGGCGGCCATGAAGGCCTGCGCTTCGTCAGGGCTGTTGGCGACCACCTCAAAGCCTTGTTCATTTAATTTTTGAACCATCTCCGGCTGCTTAAGCATGCTGGTGACTTCCAGATTAATTCGTTTGATAATTTCCGGTGGTGTTGCGCTGGCGGTCATCAAGCCTGTCCAGCTGGTTATGGTCAGGCCTGGCAGACCAACCTCTGACGTAGTCGGAATGTCTGCCACCAGCGGATGACGTGCCTTGCTTGTGATAGCGAGCGCGCGTAGCTTGCCGGTTTTGAGGTGAGGCGGCACGTTAGGCAGCGCTGCAATAATGAAGTCAATCTCGCCGCCGATCAGGCTCATGGTGGCCGGTGCCGCGCCCTTGAAGGGCACGTGGCTCGCCTTGACGCCAGTGAGTTGGCGGTAGAGTTCCATGGCAAGATGTTCGGGCGTGCCGTTCCCGCTCGATCCGGCGTTAATCGGACGCGAGCGACCCAGCGCAGTCAATTCGCTGAGCGTCTTTACTGGCAGGCCTGGCGTTACGACAACGACCAGCGGGAGTGAGCCCAGCACCGACACCGCGGACAAGTCGCGCAGGAAATTGTACGGAGCCTGCGGAAAAAGTGTGGCGTTGATTGAGTGCGTGATAGTCATGCCCAGCCAGGTGTAGCCGTCAGCCGGTGCCTTGGCGACGATATCAGCGCCTATCATGGCGTTGCCGCCTGCGCGGTTGTCGACGACCACGGGCTGATTAAAACTGAGCGTCACTTTTTGCGCGACGATGCGCGCCATTTGATCTGTGATGCCGCCAGGCGGGAATGGCACCACATAGCGGATCGATCTGGCCGGATAATTCTGTGCGCCGGCGACAGTGGGGATGATGGCGCCAAAGGTGGCCGCCAGGGTCAATACAAATGAAAGCCGGGGTAAACGTCGCATTTTATATTCCCGTCTGATGTTGGAATTCAGAATTGATGCAGGATGATTATTTCCAGCCGATCCAATCACAAATACCGCGTCCCATGATCCATGCCTTATCGTCGGCGCTGAGCCAGGGGATTTCTTCTGTAAACATCGTGATGTTCTGTTGGTAGGAGCAGGGCGAGCGCGAAAGGTCTGTGCCCCAGAACATACGTTGTGGTCCGAACGCATCGTAGACGCGACGCAGGTAGGGATGCAGTGATGCGAACGGATAGGGTGTGCTTGCAAAATGGGGCAGGCAGCTGGTTTTTACCGCCACATTGGGATGACGCGCCAAGGCCAGAACTTTATCGAGTTCAGCAAAGGCCTCGGCATCCTTACCCTGCGTCAGGCCAAGGTGATCGATGACGAGTTTAAGGTCCGGATGGCGTTCGGCGACGCGGCCGATTAATCCCATGTGAGTCTGTGGTAAAAAAACCATCACCGGGATGCCGGCTTTTTCCGCTTCTACCCACACCCAGTCGGCGCTGCCATCCTTGAGCTGGTCGCATTGCGCTGCGCGGAACAGCATGCGCAGGCCCAGCATCCCGGGTTGCGTCAGCCAGGACGCTACGCGTACGCGCCACTCAGGTTGGTGATGATCGAGTCGTCCAATGACGCCAAGACGGCTCGGGTGGGCCTGTGCTGACTCCAGCACGTAATCATTGCGCACACCTTCCCACAACGGCGTCACCAACAGGGCGCGTTCGACTCCGGCAGCATCCATTTCTTGCAACAGATGCTCGCGTGTGAATGGTTCGGGACGATGCGGTAGAGGGAGGTCAGGCGATGCTGGGAGCCACGACCGGGCTGGTGTGCTGGGGATCCAGATATGAACTTGGCTATCAACGATACGCACGGATACTTTCCTTTGCATAAATGATGTGGTGCACTGTCAGACGGTTTTTTCCCCAGCGAGTGCGCTGTAATAAGAGATGATGGTTGCCGGGTCCCAATCCTGGCGACCTTTGGAAACCTCGGACGCCATGCCCTGCACGGCGAGCGCCATCAGCGGTAGCGGGCAGTCGATGCGTGCACCTAGCGCGAGGATCAAGCGGGCGTCTTTATAGGATGAAGACAGGCGGCTGGCTGGAGGCTGAAACTGGCGTTTCACCATACGCATCCCTTTTTGATCCATGGCTTTGGAATAGGCGGCGGATTTCTTCAACACGTCGAGTGTTTTTTCCTGGTCAAGGCCTGCCTTCTTGGCCAGTGTCAGACCTTCAGCCAGCGCAAAACGGTTGAGCGTGAGCACCAGATTGGCGACCAGCTTGCAGATACCACCGGCACCGTTGGCGCCGAGGAAATTGGCGTCTTTGGACAGGGCGCTGAATATATCGCGGTTGGCCTCAAACGCGGACTCTGTGCCGCCAACCATAAAAATCACATCCTTGTCGGCACACATTTCGCTAGTGCCACTGATCGTGGCATCGAGCATTTCGATGCCATGCGCGCGCAAACGGTTGGCGAGGGCGATCGAGGTTTCGGGTTCGGGGGTCGAGGTGTCGATGACGACCAGATTTTTTTTTGTGCTCTCAAACAGGCGCAACGTGTTTTCAACCACATCATTAACAATATTCGAGTTCGGCAGCGACAGCATAATGACGTCAACCTCAGCGGCGAGTCCGGCGGGATTGTTCACCCGCTGTGCACCATATTTGACTACCGCTTCGATATTGGCTTCGTTAAGGTCATGTGCAAATACTTCAAAACCGGCCGCCAGCAGATGCCTAACCAGCCAGTGCCCCATCAGACCAACGCCGATAAAACCGATCCGCTTACTCATGATGCTCCTCCAGATATATTTTTATAATGCTGCAGCTTGTTCTGCAAATTAACCAGCTTTGCATGATTATGCAAGTAAGGCGGGACGCGGCCTATGGTTGGCGGGTTCGTTGAGGGATGGCTGTTTTTGTGATTGGTGAGTAAGCTGGTTAATCCTGCTTGGCGAGTTGCGCCTTGTAACGTTTGAAGCGCGTCACGTAGTTGGCTGCAGTGCCGTTGATGCGCGCAATTTCTTCCTCGGTGAGTTTTCTCGCCACACGGCCGGGTGAACCGATGACTAACGATCCGTCGGGGATGACTTTGCCTTCGCCAACGAGTGAATTGGCGCCTATCAGACAGTTCTTGCCAATGACAGCACCGTTCAGAATGACGCTTTTGATACCGACCAGAGTGCCGTCGCCTATGGTGCAGCCATGCACCATGGCCAGGTGGCCGATACTGACATTTTTGCCGAGTGTGCATGGGAAGCCGGGGTCTGCGTGCAGTACGGCGCCATCCTGAACCTGGGAGTTTTCGCCGAGAGTGATGTGCTCGTTGTCGCCACGGATCACGGCGTTGAACCAGACGCTGGTATTGTTTTCCATGATGACGTTACCGATCACACTGGCATTGGGGGCGATCCAGTGGTCGCCTTTTGCAACAACTTTTAATGCACTCAGAGAATATTTCATGATGGCCTGTTCGCAACGATTAAAGCATTGATTATAGCTTCGGTCTGCCGACTGAATTTCTCGGGTCGGGAAATGCAAACGGGGGCTTGCGCCCCCATTTCTTGATCAAATGCGCCCGCTTTTTATTACAGCAGGGGCACAATCAGCAACGCAACGATGTTGATGATTTTGATCAGCGGATTGACCGCTGGGCCTGCGGTATCTTTGTAGGGGTCACCCACGGTGTCGCCGGTAACCGCTGCTTTGTGTGCATCAGATCCCTTGCCGCCGTGGTGTCCGTCTTCGATATATTTCTTCGCGTTATCCCAAGCACCACCACCGGTGGTCATGGAGATCGCGACAAACAGACCGGTCACGATGGTGCCCATCAGCACACCACCGAGCGCTTGTGCACCGGCAACACCGCCAGCCAGCCAGGAGAAGCCAACGCCGACAACAATCGGAATCAGCACCGGCAGCAGAGATGGGATCATCATTTCCTTGATCGCCGCTTTGGTTAGCATATCCACCGCACGCGAATAATCCGGCTTGGCAGTGCCTTCCATAATGCCTTTGATCTCGGCAAACTGACGGCGCACTTCAACCACCACCGAACCGGCGGCGCGACCGACGGCTTCCATCGCCATTGCGCCAAACAGGTAGGGCACCATGCCGCCGATGAAGAGGCCGATGATGACGTAGTGGTTCGACAGGTCGAAGGTAACCACTTTGCCTGCCGCTTCGAGCGCATGCGTATAGTCGGCAAAAAGCACCAGTGCGGCCAAACCTGCTGAACCAATGGCGTAGCCTTTGGTCACGGCCTTGGTAGTATTACCCACGGCGTCGAGCGGATCGGTAATTGCACGAACCGAATCCGGCAAGCCAGACATTTCTGCAATGCCGCCGGCGTTGTCGGTGATTGGGCCATAGGCGTCGAGCGCGACGATAATGCCGGTCATGGACAGCATGGACGTAGCGGCAATCGCAATACCGTAGAGGCCGGCCAGTGCAAAGGCCGAGTAGATGGCCGCACACACTGCGAGTACCGGCCATGCGGTAGCACGCATCGAAACGCCGAGACCCGCGATGATGTTGGTGCCGTGACCGGTGGTTGACGCCGCGGCGATGTGACGGACCGGTGCGTATTCGGTGGCGGTGTAGTACTCGGTGATGACAACCATCAGCGCCGTGAGTACCAAGCCGATGACTGACGTGCCAAACAGTTTGGCTGATGACAGTTCCGGGTAGAACTGGTCGATGTTGCCCATCAGGCTGTCGGTGACGAACCAGAAGGCCACCAGCGCCACACCACCGGCAACAGCGAGGCCGCGGTAGAGGGCGTTCATGATCTTGCCGCCTTCACGCGCCTTGACGAAGTAACAGCCGATGATCGAGGCGATGATCGACACGCCACCCAGCACCAGCGGATAGATCGCTGCGTTCGCAGCGATCTCGACCTTGGACAGCAGGAGGGCGCCGAGAATGATGGTCGCAACGATCGTTACCGCATAGGTTTCGAACAGGTCGGCAGCCATGCCAGCACAGTCGCCGACGTTATCGCCGACGTTGTCGGCGATCACGGCGGGGTTACGCGGATCATCCTCTGGTATACCGGCCTCAACCTTACCGACGAGGTCGGCGCCAACGTCAGCACCCTTGGTAAATATGCCTCCGCCCAGACGCGCGAAAATCGAGATCAGCGAACCGCCAAAGGCAAGGCCGACCAGGGGCTGCGCGATCTGGCTGATGGTCGCACCGGGGGCGGCGTTGTTGATGAGCCACCAGAAGAAGCCGGCTACACCGAGCAGGCCCAGACCGACGACCAGCAGGCCGGTGATGGCGCCGCCGCGGAAGGCCACAGCGAGGGCTTCGTTCAAGCCGGTGCGTGCAGCTTCGGCGGTACGCACGTTGGCACGCACCGAGACGTTCATGCCGACATAGCCGGCCAGCCCGGAGAGCACGGCGCCGATGGCGAAGCCGATCGCGGTCGGCCAATGCAGAACGATGCCAATGAGCACGAAAAGAATCGCGCCCACGACGGCGATGGTCGCGTATTGGCGGTTGAGGTAAGCCGTTGCGCCTTGCTGAATGGCGGCCGCGATTTCACGCATACGGTCGTTGCCCGTGGGCTGTTTGATAATCCACAGCGCCCAGACGATACCGAAAAAAATGCCGATCGCCGCGCAAACCAGCGCTAGGATCAATCCGTTTGATGCATTCATTACTGCTCTCTCCCGTAGTGGTTATCGGCCCGTTGCCACAGGCCTTGTTAGCCTGCTAAATCTTGAAGCTCGCCGCGAGCTTTTTCTTTACTGCAACGTTTTTTAATTTGATATACGACGGCAATCCGTTTTTGTAGGGCGGATAGTCTTCGCCGGCAATCAATGGTGACAGGTAACGCCGGCATTTTTCGGTGATATGAAAGCCGTCGGCGGTAATGAAATCGCGCGGCATCATTTTCTCCTTGTTCGCGATGTCCTTTAGGTCGGCGCACTCGATCGTCCACTTGTAGGGTTTGTTCGATTTGCGCACGATCACCGGCATCACGGCATTCCGGCCCTTGAGCGCAAGTTCAACCGCTGCCTTGCCGACAGCGTACGCTTGTTCGACATCGGTTTTTGACGCAATGTGCCGTGCCGCGCGCTGTAGATAATCGGCCACCGCCCAATGATATTTATAGCCAAGCTTGTCTTTCACCAGATTAGCGATTTGCGGCGCGACACCGCCTAGCTGGGCGTGGCCGAAGGCGTCTTTGAGTCCTGACTCGGAGAGAAACTTGCCGTCGGCGCCGCGTATGCCTTCCGAAACGCCGATCGCGCAATAGCCGTATTTTTTTACCACGGCATCGACGCGGGCGAGGAATTTGTCCTGATTGAACGTCATTTCGGGAAACAGCAGAATCTGCGGGGCGTCACCGGCTTTTTCGGCAGCAAGGCCGCAGGCGGCGGTGATCCAGCCAGCGTGACGGCCCATCACTTCAAGGACAAAGACCTTGGTTGAAGTGCGCGCCATAGAGGCGACGTCAAAGCCCGCTTCCCGGATGCTGGTGGCGACATACTTGGCGACCGAGCCAAAGCCGGGGCAGCAGTCTGTCACGGCCAGATCATTATCAACGGTCTTCGGTACACCGACACAGGTCACAGGGTAGCCGAGCTTTTCAGAAATCTGCGACACCTTGTAGGCTGTGTCCGCCGAGTCATTGCCGCCGTTGTAGAAGAAGTAGCCGATGTTGTGTGCTTTGAATACGGCAATCAGGCGCTCATAGTGGGCGCGGTTTTCTTCGAGGCCCTTGAGTTTGTAGCGGCAGGAGCCGAAGGCGCCAGACGGGGTGTAACGCAAGGCCTTGATGGCGGCGGCAGATTCCTTGGACGTGTCGATCAGGTCTTCGGTCAGTGCGCCGATAATGCCATCACGGCCGGCATAGACCTTGCCAATGCGGTTTTTGTGTTTGCGCGCAGCCTCGATGAGGCCGCAGGCGGTGGCGTTAATGACCGCAGTGACGCCACCGGATTGCGCATAAAAGGCGTTTTTAGCAGGCATGCTGGACGACCGTTCGTTATGGGGTGTTTGGAAAACGCCGCATTTTACCGCAGAAGCTGCACTTTTCGCATGCAGATTTGACGCGAAGGGCCCGCGGCAAGGCCCTTTTCTGGTTACTTCAATGCGGCAAAAATGTTGTCACGGATGGTTTCAACGGCACCCACGCCGTTGATTTTCGCGTAGCGCGGTGCGTTGACGCCGGTTTGGTTGCGGTAAAAATCAACCAAAGGTTTGGTTTGTGCGTGATAGGTTTCAATCCGTTTGCGTACCGTGTCTTCTTGGTCGTCCGGGCGTTGCACTAGCGGTTCGCCGGTAATGTCATCTTGACCGGCAACCTTGGGCGGGTTGAATTCGAGATGGTAACTGCGGCCTGACACCGGATGGACACGGCGGCCGCTCATGCGGCGCAGGATTTCCTCATCCGCAGTTTCGATGTCGATGACGTAATCAATACCGACACCGGCGTCGCGCAAGGCCTCGGCCTGGGCAATCGTGCGCGGGAATCCATCGACGATAAAGCCGTTGGCGCAATCGGGCTGTTTGACGCGCGCTTCGGCCATTTTGATCACAACGGCGTCAGGCACCAAGGCGCCTGCATCCATGTACGATTTTGCTTCCAGCCCGAGAGGCGTGCCCGCTTTGACTTCCGCCCGCAGCATATCGCCGGTTGAGATCTGCGGTACGTTAAAACGCTCGGTCAGGAACCTCGCTTGCGTACCTTTACCGGCGCCCGGCATACCCAACAAAATTATTCTCATCATGATCGTGTCATCGCGGCGCGTGGAGATGATGAAATTATACCGTGTTATCGAAAGGGCTATTTATTGCCGGGCTAACAGTGCTCTGACGTATTCGAGGTCCGCTGCCGTATCGACGCCAGCGTGCGGCGATTGTTTTGTGACCGCCACGCTGATGCGGAAGCCATGCCATAACGCGCGCAATTGCTCTAGCGCTTCGGCCTGTTCGATGGCGGCTGGCGCGAGTTGCGCATAACACGCGAGAAACTCCGTGCGGTAGGCATAGATGCCGATATGCCGGTAGGCGGGCAGGGTGGCGGGCAGGTTCTTGATGCCGCCGTCAAAGGCATCACGCGCGTATGGAATCGGCGCGCGACTGAAATACAACGCATAGCCGTGTTTGTCGGTGACCACCTTGACGACATTGGCGTTCGCCATCTGCGCGCCGTCAATCAGGGGGCAGCAGGCCGTGGCGATTGCCGCGTCATCATGTGCGGCGAGTTGTGCTGCCACGGCGCTGATCAGGTCGGGTTCGATCAAAGGCTCGTCACCCTGCACGTTGACGACGATTTCTCCGCTGCCTAGACCCAGTTTTGACACGACTTCGGCAATACGGTCGGTCCCTGAGGGATGCTCTTGGCGGGTCAGCATGGCCGTAAAGCCGTGTTCTTCCGCCGTATGCAATATATCGGCGTGATCGGTGGCGATGACGATGGCGGTCGCGCCGCTCAAGCGTGCCCGCTCGGCGACGCGTACCACCATGGGCTTGCCGCCAATGTCTAGCAATGGTTTGCCAGGCAGCCTTGTCGAGGCAAAGCGTGCCGGGATGACTACGGTGAATTTCATCTGTTGGACGAGCGCCGGGCTGGCGTCACGATGGCGGGTAAGGTCAAACGGCTTCTTCCGCCGTTAGTTTGCGCGATTCGTCTTCAATCATCACCGGTATGCCTTCGCGCACAGGGAACGCCAGGCGGTCTGCTCTACAGACGAGTTCCTGACCTGGTTTTACATAGATCAGCGGCCCTTTGCAGATCGGGCAGACCAGAATATCAAGTAGTTTTGCGTCCATTTATTGAGATACTCCGAGTTGGCGCATTATTTGTTCCGGCAGATCGTCGTCCAGTTTCGCTTCTACTTCGAGCGACCAATAGGCGGGCCCGGCGAAGCCTTCACATTTTACCGCGTCCTTGTCTGTCATGATGACTTCGGTGCCGGCGCTGAAGGCAAGGTCGGCTGGCGTATAGGCATGATGATCTGGAAATACTTTTGTGTTGGCTTCTATGCCCAGTGATTGCAGGTGATCGAAAAAACGCTGCGGGTTGCCAATTGCCGCAATCGCGGTGGTTTTACGACCGGCAAAATAAGACGCGCTGACGTAATGTTGTGGAGTCGCCAGATTGCGAAAGCGCTCGCCGCGCAAACTCATGCGGTAAACCGTGCCGGAAACCTGCGGCTTGGCGCCCAAGCCGTTTAAGACCACGGCGTCAACGGATGCCAGTCTGGTCAAGGCTTCTCGCAGCGGTCCCGATGGCAGCAGGCGCTGGTTGCCGAAGCCGCGTGCAGCGTCGATGACGGCGATTTCGAAATTTCGTTGCAGTGCATAATGTTGCAGGCCATCGTCGCTCAGCAACATATCGCAATCAGGGTTTGCGGCAAGCAGTCCTCGCGCGGCGGCGACACGGTCGGCACCGATCCACACCGGGCAGCCGCTATGCCGCGCCAGAAGAACGGCTTCGTCCCCCGTGACCTGAGGATTGCTATTCGCCAGTACGACCTGCGGTTGTTTGGCCGTGCCGCCGTAACCCCTGCATACGATGCCGGGTCGTTTATGTCGCTTTTTAAGGCTGCGACCGAGGGCGATGGTGAGCGGGGTCTTGCCGGTTCCGCCGGCGGTGATGTTGCCAATGACGACGACTGGTACCGGCAAACGCGTTGTGCGTAACAAGCCCAGTCGGAAGCCGGTGCGGCGTAACCCGGCCAGAGCGCCAAACAGCACACTGAGCGGCCAGAGTGTCAGGCAGAGCAGCCGGCTGGTGATATCCGTGCGATACCAACTTTTTTCCAGCGGGTGCATTTGCGATCAGGCCGGGTGCCGAGAAAGAAAAATAAAACAGACAAGCCGCACTGGCGCGCGGCGGGCGTTTAGCACTACTTCTTGCCCGCCTGCGTGGTGAAGGTAATGCGGCTGTAGCCGGCAATGCGTGCGGCTTCCATGATGTTGATCACCGATTGATGAGTCGCTGCCGCATCGGCATTGATAATGATGACCGGATCGGGCGCGCCGCCGGCCGCGCGCTTGAGCTCCTGGGCAAAGTTATCGGTGCTGCGAAACGGCACTGCCGATCGATTGACCACATACTGGCTTTGGCCATCCACCGCGACATTGATCTGACTGGGTCTCTCTTCGGGTTTGTTTGCGTCTGCCGTGGGCAGATTGATTTGTAGTTCGGCAAAGCGCGAATAGGTGGTGGTCACCATCAGAAAGATCAGGATGACTAGTAAGACGTCGATCAACGGTATCAGGTTGATCTCTGGTTCTTCCTTGCGGCTACCGAGGCGAAAATTCAAGGTTGACGCCCGCTCAGTTTTGACGATTGCCGTGCAGGATTTCGACCAGCCGCACCGCCTGGCTTTCCATCTCGACGATCAGGGAATCGATGTGGCCGCGGAAGTAGCGGTAGAAAATCATGCTCGGTATGGCGACTACCAGACCCATCGCCGTGTTGTAGAGCGCGACGGAAATGCCATGCGCGAGGGCAATCGGGTTGCTGCCCGAGGGCGCTTGCGAACCAAAGATCTCGATCATGCCGATCACAGTGCCAAGCAAGCCAAGGAGCGGGCTGATCGAGGCAATGGTACCCAGGGTATTTAAAAACCGTTCGAGTTCATGCGCGACGCCGCGTCCGGCATCATCGAGGGCCTCTTTCATGATTTGCGGCGAGCTTTTCGCATTCTTGATGCCTGCGGCCAGAATCTGGCCTAGCGGGGATCCGCCGCCAAGGCGCGCAACCAGCTGTTGCGAAACGCCATGCTGCTGGAATTCCTGTGCGACTTCGTTTAAAAGGTTTTTAGGGGCGACAATGCTGCTGCGCAGCGACCAGGCACGTTCACCTATGATGGCGAGCGAAATCACCGAGGCCAGCAACAGCGGCCAGATTGGCCATCCAGCAGCTTCAATCAATGCAAACACATGCTTCTCCGATTCGGCCAGATTTGAACGGCGTAACTGTATATGGGCGGTCGCTTTTCAGCAAGCGCGCAGGGCTGTTATGAAAAAATATCAGCATTTGATGTTTGCGCTGACGAGGCGTGTTAAGCGAGGCGCAAAAATATTGCGCTGCAACCCCGAAGGCGTCTTGCGATAGGGGCGCAATCGCACGTTATTTTTTATCCACAATTGCTGTGGATAAGTATGTGAAGAGTTTGTAAACAAGTCACCTAAGTAAGCCGCCTGTAAGGGATTTTTCTGCGCTGCTCATTTTTTAAACTCAATAATTTATTAAATAAAAACAAGGGGTTGAAAGTATTTCCCTCTAGAGGGGGCGGCGCTGTGAGTTTGATGTGACACTTGCATGATGGTTGTGGATGATGTAGCAAAGCGGGGCGCTGTAATGCTCTGTGAGGTGCATTGAAGCAGGAGGGAATTTTTACGCACACAGGCGGTGACGTTTGCGCGGTCTGAGGCAGATACAATCAATGCATGAAAAACTATTTTGATGCGGCACTGACGCAGCGTGTGATTGGCGTCGCCGAACTTAACCGGATCACCAAGCAGTTGGTGGAAGCCAGTCTGCCATTGATGTGGATCTCGGGCGAAATTTCCAATTTTGTACGCGCTGCTTCGGGGCATTGCTACTTTTCTCTGAAGGATGCGCAGGCGCAGGTACGGTGCGTGATGTTTCGCCACAAAATGCAGTTACAGGATTGGAAGCCTGAAAACGGATTGCAGGTCGAAGTGCGTGCCAGCCCTTCTTTCTACGAGGCTCGCGGCGAGTTTCAGTTGGTGGTTGAGGCGATGCGCCGGTCCGGCACTGGCGCCCTGTATGCGGCGTTTGAAAAACTCAAACTCAAATTGCAGGGGGAAGGATTGTTCGATGAGGACTCACGGCTACCCCTGCCGCACTTTCCGCGGGCCATTGGCATCGTAACCTCCCTCAAGGCTGCAGCCTTGCGCGACGTGCTGACGACATTGAGGCGGCGCATGCCGGCGATCCCGGTGGTGATTTATCCGACGGCGGTGCAGGGTGAGGGTGCGGGGCGCGAAATTGCCGCGGCGATTGCAACGGCGGATGCGCGGGCCGACTGCGAGGTGCTGATTGTTTGCAGGGGCGGCGGCAGTATCGAAGACCTGTGGGCGTTTAACGAAGAAGTGGTGGCGCGTGCCATGCATGCCTGTTCGCTGCCCGTCATCAGTGGGGTCGGCCATGAAACGGATTTCACCATCGCTGATTTTGTCGCTGACCTACGCGCGCCGACGCCGACTGCCGCGGCGCAACTGGCGAGTCCAAACCGCGAGGAGTTGATCCAGGACTGTAATCATTATGCTCAGCGTTTGCGCCGCGTTGCCGAGCGTTCGCTCGAGAGGCGCATGCAGCAGCTCGACGGGCTGGCGCGCAGTCTGGTGCATCCGGGCGAAAGAATTCTTGCGCAGATGGCGCATCTTGATCATCTCGCGAGTCGTTTGCGCAGCGCCGGCGGACGTTCAGCCGACGCGCGACGGTGGCAATTGCGGGAGCTCGCGCGGTCGTTACGCTCGGCCCGTCCTCATCCGCACGCACTTGAGGCGGCGCCGCGGGCGCTGGGGCAGCGGTTGCGCAATGCCGCGGCCAATCGGTTGCAAGCCATGCGCGCAGATTTGAAACACCTGTCCGCACAGCTTGCCAGCTTAAATCCGAATGCGGTGCTCGATCGCGGTTATAGCATCACCGAAAGGGTGGGCGGCGGGGTCGTGCGTGATGCCTCGACACTGAAATCCGGCGACGAACTTCTTTTGACGCTGGCGCAGGGCAGGGCGCTGGCCAGCGTGAAAGTGGCGGGTGGCGAGTCGGAAACAAACTAAACGCCGTGTCGACGGCGCAAAAAAGGCCGTCCCCCTGCGGGCACGGCCTTTTTTTGCGCGAAAACCGGCGTTAGGTTTTTAGTGCAATCAACACTTCGTCGAGCATCTTCTTGGCGTCGCCGAACAACATGCGGTTGTTGTCTTTGTAGAAGAGCGGATTGTCGACGCCGGCATAGCCCGAAGCCATGCTGCGCTTCATGACGATCGAGGTCTTCGCTTTCCAGACTTCAAGCACCGGCATGCCGGCGATCGGACTGGTCGGGTCTTCCTGGGCGGCGGGGTTCACGATGTCGTTGGCACCGATTACGATAGCCACATCCGTATTGGGGAAGTCATCGTTGATCTCGTCCATTTCCATCACGATGTCGTAGGGCACCTTGGCTTCCGCCAGCAATACGTTCATGTGCCCGGGCATGCGACCGGCCACCGGGTGAATGCCAAAGCGCACATTGATGTTTTTGCTGCGCAGATGTTTGGTGATTTCGAACACCGTGTGTTGCGCTTGCGCCACCGCCATGCCGTAGCCCGGCACGATAATGACGTTTTTCGCTTCGCCCAGCAGTTCAGCGGTTTCACTTGCGCTGATCGGTACCACTTCACCGGCTGGTTGTGCGCCATCAGCTTTCGGCGCCGGTTTTCCGCCCTCGGTGCCGAAGCCGCCGGCGATCACGCTGATAAAGTTGCGGTTCATCGCACGGCACATGATGTAAGACAGGATTGCACCGCTTGAACCGACCAGTGCGCCGGTCACGATCAAGAGATCATTCGACAGCATGAAGCCGGTCGCCGCCGCCGCCCAACCCGAGTAGCTGTTGAGCATGGACACCACCACCGGCATGTCAGCGCCGCCGATGGCCATCACCATGTGTATGCCAAACAGCAGGGCGATCGCTGTCATCACGAATAACGGCGTCATGCCGTCGCTGATACTATGACTGTGAATGAACTGCCAGCCGAACCAAATCACCACCAGCAGGCCGGACAGGTTCATCAAATGGCGCCCTGGTAATAGCAGCGGGCTGCCGCCGATCTTGCCGGAGAGCTTGCAGAATGCAATGACTGAGCCGGAGAAGGTCACCGCTCCGATCAATATGCCGACGTAGATTTCGACTTCGTGGATGGTTTTTTCAACGCCTTTCATTTGCACTGATGGATCGATGTAATTGGCGAAGCCGACCAGACAGGCGGCGAGGCCGACGAGGCTGTGCATTAATGCGACCAGTTCGGGCATCTGCGTCATCTTCACAGTGCGTGCAGCAAAGATGCCGATGGCGCCGCCGACCGTCATGGCTGCGATGATCAGCGTGATGCCGCCACCGGTGACGCGCGGTCCGAAGATCGTCGCCAGCACGGCGATCGCCATGCCGATCATGCCGTAGAGGTTGCCGCGACGCGACGATTCTGGATTGGAGAGGCCGCCCAGGCTGAGAATGAAAAGGATGGTTGCCCCGATATAGGAGACGGTGGCGAGACTTGCGGACATTTTTGGTCTCCCTTATTTACGGAACATCGCCAGCATGCGCTGGGTCACGGCGAAGCCGCCGAACATATTGATCGCAGTCAGCACAATGCCGAGCCCTGCCAGCCACTGGATCAGGCTTTCGGGACGCGTCACGCCGTCTGCCAGCGGCGGCGCAATCTGTACCAGTGCGCCGATGGCGATGATGCTGGAGATCGCGTTGGTCACGCTCATCAACGGCGTGTGCAGTGCCGGGGTGACATTCCACACAACCATATAGCCGATGAAGCAGGCCAGCACGAACACCGTGAGGTTGGCGAGAAAGGCGCTGGGCGCACCCGTGCCGATCAACCAAAATAGCAGTGCGGCAACACCAAACATGACGGCGGTGCGGGTCGCTGAGGCCGGGGCACCGCCCCCACCGTGACCGTGACCTTTAGTAGAAGCCGAGACAACGGCCGGTTTGGCTGTGGCAGGTGGTGGTGCCGCCAGTTTGATCGGCGGTGCGGGCCACGTGATCGCGCCTTCTTTGATGACCGTCAGGCCGCGTATGGCGTCGTCTTCCATGTTGACGTTGATGACGCCATCCTTGGTCTTGCACAACTCTTCCGACAGACGGAACAGATTCGATGAATACAGCGTCGACGATTGCTTGGCGAGACGGCTGACCAGATCGGTGTAGCCGATGATGGTCACGCCGTGCTTGACGATTGCCTGGCCGGGTTCGGTGAGCGCGCAGTTACCGCCTTGTTCGGCCGCCATGTCGACGATGACACTGCCCGGCTTCATGCTCTGCACCATCTCGGCGGTGATCAGCCGGGGGGCTGGTTTTCCGGGGATCAGCGCGGTGGTGATGATGATGTCAACTTCACGCGCCTGTTTTGCATACATTTCGCGTTGCGCTTGCAGGAAGCCCTCGCTCATGACCTTGGCGTAACCGCCGCCGCCGGCGCCTTCTTCCTCGTAATCAACCTTGACGAATTCGCCGCCGAGCGAGACGACCTGATCGGCAACCTCGGCACGCGTGTCATTGGCGCGGACAATCGCGCCCAGACTGGCCGCAGTACTAATCGCGGCGAGGCCGGCGACACCGGCACCGGCGATGAAGACCTTGGCCGGTTGTACCTTGCCTGCAGCAGTGATCTGGCCGTTGAAGAAGCGACCAAAGGCATTGGCAGCCTCAATCACAGCCCGATAGCCGGCAACGCCGGCCTGCGAGGTCAAGGCGTCCATCTTCTGGGCGCGGCTCAACACACGGGGCAGTGCGTCTATCGCCAGTACGGTGGCCTTTCGCGCTGCCAGTTGTTGCATGAGATCCGGGTTCTGCGCCGGCCAGATGAACGATACAAGCGTGCCGCCTTCGCGCAGCAGCTTCACTTCGTCCGCGCTGGGGCCGCGTACTTTAAAGACAATATCGGCGCCCGCCCACAGACCAGCGGCATCGGCGATGATCTCGGCGCCAGCGGCGCGATAAACATCGTCGCTGAAATTGGAGGCATTTCCGGCGCCCGATTCGACGGCCACCTTGAAGCCAAGCTTGACCATTTTCTCGACAACTTCGGGTACCGTGGCTACGCGTTTTTCTCCCGCGGCGATCTCTTTTGGTATCCCAATAACCTGAGGCATGAGTCTCCCTTGTATATTACAAATAGCAGTTAAAAAAAAGATTTTACCGTGCCGCAGCGGTTGATGTGCACGCGCGGCAGGGCGGTCAATTCATGCGGCGATGAGTGTATGAACCCCGTTGTTCATGATGGTTCAAATGGTCTGCAGGCGAATGCCAACGCAGAGCAAAAAAACTGCGGGTAGGCTGCATAAACTGTACTGGGATCAACCGCATGTGATTTGATCCAGATCATACACCGGTCGGGCAGGTCTACGCTTGTCGCTATTCCGCCTGACCGGCTCTTGCGCCGGATAGTGGGAGTGCATGATCGGGTCGCCAGCGTTATCGTTGTTCTAATTTCTGTTGCACGTGAGCGATTACCGCGTCCGCGAGGTCGTCGGCGAGGCAATCGAATTCGACAACGTCTGGCATGGCGCGCAACCAGGTCAGTTGGCGTTTTGCCAGTTGCCGCGTGGCGGCTATCCCTTGTTCGCGCAGTGAGGCGAGGCCGATTTCGCCGTCGAGATAGGCCCAGGTCTGGCGGTAGCCGACACAGCGCATCGCCGGCATATCGACCTCGAGCGCATAATTTTTGCGTAGCGCGCGCAGTTCCGAGATCAAGCCCAGCTCGAGCATCGTCTCGAAGCGTTCGGCAATGCGCAGATGCAAGACTGATCGGTCGGCGGGCAAGAGGCCGATTTTGAGCGGACGGTACGGAAAGTAAACGTACTTGGGCTTTTGTTGCAGTTCCGACATCGTCTTGTTGGTGATGTAGTAAACCTCCAGCGCGCGCTGGATTCGTTGTGCGTCGTTGGGGGCGAGTCGGGCGGCGATTTGCGGGTCGATACGCGCGAGTTCGAGGTGCACACCCGGCCAGCCTTTTTCTTCAGCCATGGTGTCGATGATCATGCGGATCATCGGATCGGCTTCCGGCAGTTCCGACAGCCCCTCGGTGAGCGCCTTGAAATACATCATGGTGCCGCCGGTCAACAGCGGGATGTTGCCGCGAGCGGTGATTTCGCGCATGAGTGCCAGGGCATCATCACGAAAACGTGCCGCCGAGTAGGCTTCGTCGGGATTGATCAGATTGATCAGATGATGCGGTGCGGTGGCCAGAAGCACGGCGTCCGGTTTGGCAGTGCCGATATTCATGCCCCGATAGACTTGGGCTGAATCGACGCTGATGATTTCGCAGTTGAGCCGGCGCACCAATTCTACCGCCACCGCAGTTTTGCCGCTGGCGGTCGGCCCCATCAACAAGATCGCTGGCGGCTGATTTTCGCCACGGGAGTCGCCTACCATCTGGGTTGCTGCTGACTGAGGCGTGGCTGGTATGTCGTCTGACGTCGGTGTGTTTTTTGCCGGCATGCGTCAGCGGCCGCGCATGAACAGGCGATCGAGTTCAGGCAGCGATATCTGGTGCCATGTCGGGCGACCGTGGTTGCACTGGCCCGAGCGCTCGGTTGCTTCCATATCGCGCAGCAGGCCGTTCATTTCAGGCACGGTCAGCATGCGGTTGGCGCGTACCGCCGTGTGGCAGGCCATGGTGGAGAGCAGTTCATTGCGCCGTTCGAGCAGAACGCGGCTTGCACCGAATTCGCGGATTTCACCCAGCACGTCGCGCGCCAGCGCGCCGGCGTCGGCATTTTGTAGCGCTACCGGCACGCCGCGTACTGCCAGCGAGGTTGGCGAGGTGGCGGCAATTTCAAAACCGAGGCTGGTGAGCGCCTCGGCGTGTTCTTCGGCGGTGGCCACGTCTAACTTGTCAGCATAAAAGACCACCGGAATCAGCAGCGGTTGCATGGCGATACGGTCGGCATCAAGCTGGGTTTTGAGTTTTTCGTAGACGATGCGCTCGTGGGCGGCATGCATGTCGATGATGACCAGTCCGTGTTCGTTTTGCGCCAGGATATAAACGCCACAGAGTTGCGCCAGAGCGAACCCCAGCGGTGGCGCATCGCCGCTAGGCAGCGGTGCGGCGACCGTCTCGCTGAACGCGGCCTGTGCCGCTGGCGCGTTGCCAAACAGCGTCTGGTAAACATTGCTGGGCTGGGCGATGCCGAGCGGCATCCGATGCTGCACCGGGACGAAACCGTCGCGTGCGGGTGGCGCCATCTCGAATGGTGCTGCGCTCGAAATTACGCGCGTTCCAGCGGACCCCGCCAGAGCACGGGCGAGTGCGTGGAAGACAAACTGGTGCACCGCCTGCGAATCACGGAAACGCACTTCGCTTTTGGTCGGGTGCACATTGACGTCGACCCGCGCCGGATCGATCTCAAGAAACAAGGCGTAGGCCGGGTAGCGATCATGATGCAACACATCCTGATAGGCCTGGCGCAGGGCGTGGGCCAGCACTTTGTCGCGCACGAAACGGCCGTTGACGAAGAAATACTGTGCCTCGCGACCGCCGCCCAAGGCGGTCGGCAGCGCGCTCAAGCCAGTCAGCGCAATACCCCCGGCACTTTCGTTCACCCTCACCGCGGTGGCGGCAAAATCCTCGCCGAGGATGGCGCCGATGCGGCCGGCGTGATCCTGCGCCTTGAGCTGCCACTGCGTGCGTGCATTGTGTTGCAGACGGAAACCGACGTCGTGCCGCGTCAATGCGACGCGGCGGAACACCTCGTCGCAGTGCGCATATTCGGTGGCGTCCGAGCGCAGGAATTTACGTCGGGCCGGCGTGTTGAAAAAAAGCTCCTGCGCTTCGATGCTGGTACCGGGTTCCTGGGCGGCCGGCTGCGGCTCCGAAATGCTGCCGTTTTCGACGGTTAAAGACCAGGCGTGTTTGGCCTCGAGCGTTCTGCTACAGAGTTTGAGTGCCGACACGGCGGCGATACTGGCCAGCGCCTCACCGCGAAAACCCAAACTGCGGATGCGCTCTAGATCTTCCAGGGTGGTAATTTTGCTCGTCGCATGACGCGACACGGCGAGCAGGAGCTCGTCACGCTCGATGCCGCTGCCATTGTCGCTGACGCGGATCAGCTTGGTGCCGCCCGCCGCCAGATGAACCGATACCTCGGAGGCACCGGCGTCGAGGCTGTTCTCCATTAATTCTTTAAGTGCCGCGGCCGGCCGCTCGACTACTTCGCCGGCGGCAATCTGGTTGATCAACAGGTCGGGCAGAATGCGGATTGCGGTCATGAAAAATTATAACTTGAATGTTGTGCGGCAACGTCCTGATTTGCGCGCATGACCACTGTGATTGGCTGTACGGGGCGGGCGACGGATCGTTTCGCCTAATCGCTGTCTAAAACGCTGCGCACTCGCGCGATGCGTTTGAATGTGATGTCGCCGTAATAAGCGTGCACGTTTTCGCCCGTGTTGTCGGTGTCGGTCATGATGCCGATGGCGGTGATGCGCCCGGGCTCCTCGCCGAAGGCACGGCGAAAATCTTCGTAGATGTCATGTGTTTGTTCCTGCCAGGCGCCGAGCTTCTCGCGTCCGCTCTCGGCAACCACCATCTTGATGCGCGAGGAGTAGCGGTTTGCGATCACCGTTCCTTTGGCGGCACGGTTTTCCCATATATACATGAGGGTTGCATAGGGCAGTTGCTGCCCGGTGAACGCCTTGACCTGGTCGAAGAACATGCGGTCGCCGAAATCAAGTTTATCCAGATCACCGTCGAAGCTGATCACCAGGCGCACGGGTGAGTCTTCGGTACTCTTTTGCGTGTTGTCGGCTTTCGCAATCAGTTCGTCGACTTTCCAGTGCCAGTGCAGCAGACGGTATACGGATGGGTCGAGACCCAGCGGATGAACAAGGCCTGAGGCCGAGGCGGTTGCGCGCGCGCGTATCACGGTGCGGCCGTCTTCCTGGATCAGGCGGTACTCGGTCGGGCGTTTAAAACGATTGACGCCCCAGGGACGCCAGCCCGTGGGCAGGTTGTCGCTTGCTGGATTCGCCGAGAAGGTGTGCACATAGGGCAGCACCACCTGCTCGGGAGTCGTGTCCGGCAGGGCGGCGCAACTGGCGAGGAGAGCGACGACAATCATCGCCGGAATTAACGCAATTTGCACAATCGGGGAATAAGGAAGAGTGAACTCGAATATTAGCGGAAGCGCGGAAACCGTGTCACGGATTGTTAGCAGCCTTGGCGCGAGAAAGTGCGGGATTTTTCGCGAAGTAATTTTTGATGCCGGAGAAAATCGCTTCCGCGAGTTTTTGCTGGTAACCCTCATCGGTCAATTTTTGTTCCTCCGCAGGATTACTGATGAATGCGGTCTCGACCAGAATGGAGGGTATATCTGGCGATTTTAGGACGGCGAAGCCGGCCTGCTCAACAGTGCCTTTATGCAGCGTGTTGATCCTGCCAAGGTTGTCGAGCACTGCGCGTGCAAGTTTGAGGCTGTCGTTGATGGTGGCAGTTTGTGAAAGATCGAGCAGCGTTTGTTTTAGATAGGGATCGGCGACATCCAGATTGACGCCACCGATCAGATCCGCTTCATTTTCTTTTTTTGCCAGCCAGCGTGCTGCAGCCGAAGTGGCGCCGTGTTCCGATAATGCAAACACGGATGAGCCGCGTGCATCGGGCCGGATGAAAGAATCGGCGTGCACGGAAACAAACAGATCCGCATTCAGGCGGCGGGCTTTTTGCACCCGCCCCTGCAGTGGGATGAAATAGTCGCCGTCGCGCGTTAAAACGCCGCGCATGTTCGGCTCACGATCAATCACTTCTTTCAATTTGTGCGCGATCGCCAGCGTAACATTCTTCTCGTACGTGCCGCGGCGGCCCTTGGCGCCCGGGTCTTCGCCACCGTGTCCGGCGTCGATGGCAACAATCAGGGTGCGCTCCGGACGCGTCGGTCGTGGCGTCATGCTGCTTGCTGCGTTCGCCGGATTGGATGGAGTCGGCGGGCGCGCGGTGTCAGGCGCGGGCGCTGTCTCGGTGGCCTTGGTTGTGCTCGCTGTGGTCGGTGCGCCGGTCGCGGCTGCCGCCGCGGTAGTGGCAGGTGCAGCCTGGGTTTTTTCGAGCAGCGTAATCAATGGGTCTGCGGACTGTGCCGGATAAATATCAAGCACCAGGCGGTGTCCGTATTCGGCCACCGGCCTGAGCGTAAAGACTTCCGGTTTAACGTCGGCCTTGAGGTCGAAAACCAGACGCACCGTGCCCTGCTTGAAGCGGCCGACCCGCACTGATTTCACATAAGGGTCGTTGCCGCCGATTTTGTTGCTGAGTTCTTCCAGGGGGGCACTGATATTAATGCCGTCAATATCCAGTGCAAGCCGGTCCGGATTTTTAAGTGCCAGGAGTTGAAATCGCAATGGCGCTGCTGATTCCAGCGTGATGCGAGTGTAATCCTGGGCGGGCCAGACGCGTGTGGCGCTAATCGTCGTCGCCGACCACGACAAATTCGACAGCAGGAGCGTGGCGGAAAGGAGCAGTGCCGTGCGCCAAATGCGCCCCAGGGGCACGGTGGGCGTCCCTGGGCGATACTGGTTCAGGTTTGCAGTCCGGCTAAACAAGTTTGTCCCGCCTCCGTGTCTGCAATCAGTGTGATGTGGCGGGCATCGCCGTCGACCTCGATCACGATTTCAAGGTCTGCTGCAGGCAACTGGTCCCCGACTTTTTCCGGCCATTCGATGAGGCATACAGCGTCACCATTGAAATACTCACGAAAGCCCGCTTCCGTCCATTCTTCTGGACGACTGAAGCGATAAAAATCAAAGTGATATAAGTATAACTGAGAAATTACATAAGGTTCAACCAAGGTGTAGGTCGGGCTCTTTACGCGTCCCGTTACGCCGCGGCTACGCAGCAATCCACGCACCAGCGTGGTTTTGCCGGCGCCCAGTTCACCGCGCAAATAGACCACCATGCCGCCGTTCAGCCACGGGGCTAGTTTGGCGCCGAATGCGGTGGTATCCGATTCATGCGCAAGATGTTGTCGTAGCAGATTATGATTGCCGGCCATGACTACCCTGACTACCTTGTCGCTACAGAACAATAACGCACTGGACCCGGCCGCACTGGCGATACAAATCCGGCAGTGGGGACTCGAGCTTGGGTTTCAGGGGGTCGGCATATCCGACGTCAACCTGGAGGATGCCGAACCGCGCTTGCTGGAGTGGTTGCGTGCAGGGTTTCATGGCGACATGGATTATATGGCAAAGCATGGTGTCAAACGCGCACGCCCGGCGGAACTCATTCCCGGAACGGTGCGGGTGATTGCGGCCCGTATGAACTATATGGCGGATGCCCCTGCGGCAAGCTGGCCGCTGCTCGAGGATGGCGCACGCGCCTACATTTCACGCTATGCGTTGGGGCGTGATTATCACAAGGTTCTGCGCGCGCGCCTGCAGCGACTTGCAGAGCGGATCGAGTCGGTGGCCGGTGTCCACGGCCACCGCGTGTTTACCGATAGCGCGCCGGTGATGGAGGTGGAGATCGCGCGCAAGGCCGGTCTGGGCTGGCGGGGCAAACATACGTTGTTGCTGACGCGTCATGCCGGCTCGATGTTTTTTCTGGGCGAAATTTTTACCAATCTGCCGCTGCCGGTCGATGTGGCACAAAGCGAACACTGCGGCAGTTGCACAAAATGCATCACCGTGTGCCCGACGCAGGCCATCGTTGCCCCCTATCAGCTCGATGCGCGACGCTGTATTTCTTACCTCACCATCGAGCACGCGGGCAGCATACCGGTGGAACTGCGGCCCTTGATCGGTAACCGTGTTTACGGTTGCGACGACTGCCAGCTGATCTGTCCGTGGAATAAATATGCCCAAACGACGAGCGAGCCGGATTTCGCCGTGCGTCATGGCCTGGATGATGTCACGCTGGTCGAACTGTTTGCCTGGAGTGAGGATGATTTTCACGCTCGCCTACAGGGTAGTGCGATCCACCGCATCGGCTACGAACGCTGGTTGCGCAACATCGCGGTGGGGCTGGGTAATCTGCCGCCAGGGTCAGGCGGGGCCAGCGTGGCGCTCGCTGCATTGGAGGGCCGCGCTGCGCATACCTCGCCGTTGGTGCGCGAGCATGTGGCCTGGGCGCTGCAGCGCCTGCGCGGCGGCGCCTGTCAGGCGGCGGTCACGCGCTAAGACTTCGTTGCCTTGGGAATAAAGCGCAGGGCGACGCCGTTGTTACAGTAGCGCAAGCCCGTGGGCTGTGGGCCGTCGTTGAAAATGTGGCCGTGGTGACCACCGCAGCGCTGGCAATGATATTCGGTGCGCGGATAAATCAATTTGCGGTCGGTGGTGGTGCCAAAGACGCCCGGGATGGTTGTGAAAAAACTCGGCCAGCCGGTGCCGCTGTCATATTTCATGGCGGAGGTAAACAGCGGCAGGTCGCAGCCGGCGCAGACAAATACGCCGGCGCGTTTCTCGTTGTTCAACGGACTGCTGCCTGCATATTCCGTGCCTTCCTCACGCAACACATTGAAGGCGGCGGCGGGCAGTTTTTTCCTCCATTCGGTGCTGGAGAGGGTGAGTGGCGGCGTCGCGCCGGCGGCGACGGTGGCGTTATCGGCGAGCAGTGCTTTCCAGTTCTTCTGCATGGTTTCTATTTCTTTCATCGAAGCCGGCGGTGCGGCAAAGCCGCGCGAGGCCAGCGTGAATAAAGGAAGTGCGATCAGGCTTAACGAAAATTCGCGGCGATTCATAAAAAAACTCCGTTCAATGAGGCTGCAATTGGCAATCTGACCATAGGTCGGTTTGCGCAGTCATTCCTTACGTCGATGTGGCAGCCTGCCCTCAGTGATTTGCCAGCCCCGTTCAGACGTCCCGCGTCATGAGCTTTTCGAGTTCCTCGAAGATCGCCGGATCGTAGAGGTCATTGGCGGTTTCCCTGCGCATTTCGTTTAGCGCGGCAGACCGCGTCCAGGGTTGCCGGTAAGTCCGATAAGAAGTCATCGCCGCGTACCCGTCGGCAACATTGATAATACGCGCACCGGCGGGTATATCGGTGCCGCTGATGCCGCGCGGGTAGCCGCTGCCGTTCCAGCGCTCGCGCGCGTGGGAAATGATATCCATCATCTTCTCGTTTTGGTAGCCGTGTAGCTTGAGTATACGTATTCCCTCAAGCGGGTACTGCCGGAAAATGTCTTCTTCGCTGCTTGACAGTTTGCTGCTGCTGCTGCGGTTTAGCAGATGCGGCGGCACGCTTTCTTTGCCGATATTGGCGAGAAAACCGGAATTCATAATTTCAATTTTTTCAAGCTCTGAAAAGCCCAGGCGGCCGGCCAGTGCGTAGGCGATGACAGATACCAGACGGCTGTGGCCGACTGAATCATCGAAAACCTCCACCGGCAATATGAGCTCGTCCGGTATTTTGATCAGATCGGCGATCCTGCCGAATTCACGGTAAAACGGCTCCGGGATTGTTTCCCGGTTGTTCAGCGGGTTCTTCAGACCGGTGACCTGAAACGCCTCTACCCGTTGCCGCTTGCCCTTGACGCTGATGCTATCCATCGCCTTGGCCTTGAGCCCGGCTTCCGCGTACAGCAGCTTCAGTGTTGTATTGACAGGGTCGAGACTGATGGCGGTTTCGAGGTGATTCAGGGCGAGTTTCGGTTCGTCCAGTTCAAGATGAATGTTGGCAATCTGGTAATGTAGGTCGATGTTTTCCGGGCTTCTGGCGACGTCGTTGAGCATTTCGTCAAGACGTTCGGCTTTTTTTACATCCGCTTCGCGCAGCCCAAACTGTATTTTCTTTTGGACCTCGACGCAGTATGCAACGCCGTCATAGGTGTCGCGATCGATCAGCACGCCGCCCGGTGTGCAGGCCTGCTCGAGCCGTGAAGCGAGGTTTACCGCGTCACCGATCGCCGTGTAGGTTTGACGTTTGAAGCCGATCAAGCCGGTAATCGCAGGCCCGGTGGCGACGCCCAGACGCATCTTCCAGGGGTGTGTGAATTTCAGCATCTGTTCCTGCATTTTTAGCGCCGCGATCACCGCCATCGTACGGTGGGCCGGATAATTGACCGGCGCGCCGAATTCACACATGATGCCGTCGCCCATGTATTTGTCGATATGCCCGCTATAGCTGAGCAGGATGGGTTCCATGTCCTGCAGGTAGCGGTTGATATCGGCGATAACCACTTCGGGAGGATTGTTCTCCGAGTAGCTGGAAAAATTAACCAGGTCCGAGAAGAGCAGGGTGATGTCGCGCTTTTCGTTACGCAACTTCTTCTCGATCATGAGCTTGACGACCACCGGATCCATGGTCGAGTAGAGCGCGCCCTCGAGCTTTTCCTTCATGTTCTCGATGGTGTTTCGCGACTGCTCGAGTTCTAGCGTGCGCTCCTTGACGCGTTGTTCCAGATTCCCGCTGTAATCCTTGAGTGTGGTGTTGGCGGCGCTTAAAGCCTCTTCCTGCCCGAGCAATGACGCGTTCAGTGCTTCGGTGTAATGGATTTTTTCCGCCAGCTTGTCGGCGAGGCTGCCGACCACCGCGCCGGACAAGATCAGAAAGCCGCCCCAGACGACGACCTGCGCGTAAATCGTCGCCGTGTCCTGCTCGACAAAAAACAGATCCTGTTGCAAATATACAAACCA
The DNA here is from genome assembly GCA_945906935.1 of Bordetella parapertussis. GTDB lineage: Bacteria > Pseudomonadota > Gammaproteobacteria > Burkholderiales > SG8-41 > PALSA-1004. The sequence continues at coordinate 12,487 of CAMDSO010000016.1, read as the reverse complement.
CAGTACCGCCAGTGTGGCGAAAACCGCACCCAGCATAGCGAGGCGTCGGCCGAGGAAATAGCCGCCCAAAATAACCGGCAGAAAGTAAAAATTTAGAAATGCAATTTTGTATGGGATGAAATAGTTAATACCGGCGGTGGACAGCAGTACAAGCAGAACGAACAGCTGTTCAAAATATTTCAGAATGTATTGTTTAAATTTTTCCATGACCGGCCGATTGTTTTTTCAAAACGCGTCGTTTGAGGTATCGCTTTAGTGCGAATTTAAGCAAGCACCAATGTGTTGAGCGGGAATACCCTGCGTGCGTGCCATGGTTTCGGCGGGGCATCGATCGTTCGGGTTCCGCCATCAGTGAATCACTTGAATCGACGATAGGGCGTACAAATGCTACATCAATATCTTCAGTTTTACCCTTAAACCTTAAAAATTGTTTTTACGCACGCAGGGATGTAACATTTTCCACAAATTGACGTTTTCGAAACAATAGCCATCCCGCAGCACGAGTAGTTGCGACATTGACTGTATTAATGAGGCCGTCAGATTTGGCGCCCGCGTAGAGGGGGAGCATGACCCTGGCGCGCAGGGGGTCAGTGTTTCTCGTCGTTGGCGGATCTGCCCGTCTCTATTTTTTGCAAGACGGGGGCTTCAACCGAAAACTCCCCCTCGATGATGTCGGGCCTAGGTGACGACGCCACATGCCGGCCGCGCCACACCGCGCGTATTGCAAATGCGAAGAGGGCAATACCTGCGATGACGAGAAAGAAAAACAGAAAGAAGAACGCGGCTACCAACAACGCCGCGCCCAACACGAGCGCGAGCAAACGGCCGATAAAGGTTTGAGGTAAACGGTAAAAACGGGTTCCAGGGGGCTGACTCATTTTAGACGGATCGTCAAAATCCCGGTTGGTTCCATGAAGTCAGCATTATGACAGGGCGGCATGACGCAAAAAACGCCGGTTAAGCCACAATAACTGTGGTCTAACCGGCGCTTATGTCGAATGCTAAGAAGGCTAATGTAGTTCTTCAGAGCCGAAGATCACCGTGCACACCGAGGCGGAGGAGCGACCCCGCGCATTGCGCGGGGATGCGATCGCGAAGGTGTGCAAGCGCACGGCTTAGAGTGCCGCCTCAGAACCGAAGATCACCGTGCATTGGCTGGATAGAACTCCCCCATTGCCGTGCGCCAAAGCGATATCGCAGTTCTTGACCTGGCGCTTGTCGCATTCGCCACGCACCTGGCGGATCGCCTCAATCAGCACCAGCAGGCCGTACATCCCGGGATGGTTATACGACAGGCCGCCGCCGCTGGTGTTGACCGCCACTTTGCCGCCCGGCGCGATGTTGCCACCGGACACAAAACGTCCGCCTTCGCCTTTCGGGCAGAAACCCAGATCCTCGAGGAACAGGATGGGCGTGATGGTGAACGCATCGTAGAGCGACAGCATATTGACGTCGGCTTGTTTGACGCCGGCCATCTTGAACGCCTTCGGGCCTGATTCGGCGGCCGCGGTGACGACAAAGTTTTCCATGTTGGAGATCGTCGCGTGACCAATCGCCTCGCCGGTGCCCAGCACGTAGACGGGTTTCTTTTTCAGCGTCTTGGCGCGTGCAGCCGAAGTCAGGATGATGGCACCGCCGCCGTCGGTGACGAGGCAGCAGTCGCGCACGGTAAACGGATAGCTGACCATACGCGCATTGAGCACCTGTTCGACGCTCAACGGTTCTTTTTCCCAGGCCTTGGGGTTGAGCAGCGCCCACTGGCGTGCCGCAACCGCAACTTCAGCGAGCTGTTCGCGCGTGGTGCCGAATTCATGCATGTGTCGCGCTGCCGCCATCGCGTACGCCGAGGCCGGCAGGAAGGGCTTGTACGGTGTTTCGTAATAGTTGTATTCGGGACGGCCGGCGGCGGTGCGGCTGACCGTTTTCTGTGTGCTGCCGTAGGCGATCAGCGCGACTTCACAAAGGCCGGCCTCGATCGCTGCCTGTGCGTGTGCGATATGCGCCATGAATGACGAGCCACCGATGATGGTGCCGTCGAAGTAATTCGGCTTCAGTCGCAGGTATTCGGCAAGTGCCAGCGGCGACAGGCGGACCTGACCAACCGCGGCGAACAGGCCGTCGATGTCGGACATTTTGAGACCTGCGTCATCCAACGCACGGCACGTCGCCTGTGCCATCAAATCGAGCGGGCTGGTGTGTTCGGCGACTTTGCCGAGATCGGATTCTGCGGCGCCGACAACGGCGACGCTGCCACGTTTGAGATGGTTCATTTTGCACCTCCTACGGGCACGAATACAGGATAGGCTGGCTGCTTTTCATCGCCGGGGTGTGCGCGGAACTGCACACGCATGCCGATCTTCACTTCCATCGGGTCGATGTCTTCGACGCGGCTCATCATGCGAAAGCCCTCGTCGACGTCGATCATGGCGACGTTCCATTTGGCGTTTTCCTTGCCGCATACGACGGTGGTCGTGTAGACGGTGCCGAGGCCCTTGGAGACGCGCCATTCAAGATTGGTGCTGCCGGTCTTCGGCGCTACAACGCGCGGGAAGAATATGGCCTTGTTATCGTCGGTGCAGACCTGGTAGGCCAGTTCGCCCTTATTGATATGCTCGATGAAGACTCCGAGCGGTGATTTTTCCATCAGACTATCCATTACTTCGACTCCCTGTTGGTGTATCAACTAAAAATCAGTCACATAGAAAACAGCGATGCATGAGACGTTGCAGCCGGCGGCCGGTGATAGCCGATACCGCGAATGCGATCTTGTTGCGCTTCTCTGTATTCCATGTATCCCCTGTATCCCCTGTATCCCCTGTGCTCTTTGTGGCCAGCTATTATTTTTGTTGCAGACCGAAATCAATCAAGGCCTGCGCCCGCAGTTTGTTCTTCTGCACCTTGGCGCTACCTGTCATGCCGATGTTTTCGAACGTCTCGACGATTCTGACGTATCGCGGTACGCGGAAATTCGCCATGCGTTCCCGGCTCCACGCAATAATATCATCCGGCGAGGCCGTTTCGCCTTCGCGCAGAATTATGTATGCGGCGGGCACTTCCGTCAGACGCGGGTCGGGCACGCCAATCACCTGCGCCTGCTTGATCTGCGGGTGGCGGTTGAGTACATCTTCGACCTCGGCCGGGGCGACGTTTTCGCCGCCGACACGGAACACGTCTTTTAAGCGAGTCAGAAAGCGCAGACGGCCGTCGGCATCCATCACGCCCAGATCACCGCTGTGCAGCCAGCCGTCGGCATCGATGGTCTTGGCGGTCTGCTCCGGCATTTCGTAATAGCCCTTCATCACGCTGACGCCGCGCACCAGGATTTCTCCCGGCTGACCGGGCGGCTGCGCGCGACCGCTTTCGGGGTCGCGGATTTCCACCTCGACTTCGTCGAGGATGTGCGCCCAGCCGCCGATGCGTTTTTCCTGATCATCGTCGTACCACGACATGCACACATTGGGTGAGGCCTCCGAGAGACCGTAGGCGTGGCAGAGCCCGTGCATTCTCATGCGCTCGATGATCTGCCGCGAGGCTTCCGCGCCGGCCGAGGCCCAGCCACTTTTCAATTTCACCGCGTAACGGTCGAAATCGGGGTGGTTACACATCATCAGGAACATGGTGTCGTTGCCCGAGGTGATGGTGCAGCGCTCGGTCGCCATCAGGCGCAAGGCTACAGCGGGCTCGAAATGCGGCGATGACAGCAGCGTCGCGCCGCAGCTCAGCGCGGCCAGCATCGACAAGGTCGTGCCGGCGACGTGATAAAACGGCCGCGCACTGTAATAACGGTCGCCCGCCTTGCAGTCGAAACGCGGCGCCACATAAGCGGCGTTACGCAGCATGTTGTCATGCGTGAGCATCACGCCCTTGGGGTACGAGGTGGTGCCCGAGGTGTATTGAATCAGCAGTACGTCGTCCGGTGAGACCGGCTTGCAGGCGGGTGCGGCATGCGCGGCGCCACGTGCCAGCCACTGCCTAAAACCGGTGGCGCCGGCTGGCACCTTGTCGCCAAGTACGACGATGGAGGCGAGCCCGGGCAGGGCCGCATCCGGTAGCCCGGTGTCGATTGCCGGGCAGATCTCACGCAGCATCTCGACGAAATCAATTTTCAGAAAACGATCGACGGTGAACAGTAGTTTGACGTCCGCCTGTTTTAAACAGTAAGCGAGTTCTTCGGTCTTGAAGCGCGTGTTTACCGGCACCGTGACCGCACCGACAATCGCTGCGCCGTAAAAGAATTGCACCCATTCGACGGCGTTGCCCATACAGACGGCGACGTGGTCTCCGGCGACGATACCGGCGGCGCGCAAGGCGGCAGCGACCGCCTGCGCGGCGTCGCGCAGTTCGCGGTAGGTCAGGCGTTGTCCGGAGATCACGAGTGCTTCAGCCGCAGGCCAGCGCGCAGCGGCGTTTTCCAGCGCTTGTTCGAGGGTCACTCGCGGCCAAGGCGGTGAGCGGCGTACGGAATTCGACATCGTTTTATTCGGCTTTGATAAGGGAGGTTTTGACCACCGACGCCCAGCGCAGCACTTCCTTCTGGTAATAGGCGGCGAGTTCTTCCGGCGTGCTGACCCAGACTTCGATCGCGCGCGACTTCATCTGCTCAGTGACGTCCGGCGACTTCATGACGCGGTGAACTTCGGCATTGAGTTTGGCAACGATGGGTTTGGGCGTGCCAGCGGCAACTGCGAGGCCCCACCATGGTGTGGCTTCATAGCCGGGGTAGCCCGACTCGGCGATGGTCGGCAGCTCCGGCGTATAGGGCGAGCGTTTTGCGCTGGTCACGGCAATCGCGCGTACGCGGCCCGATTTCCAAAGCTCGCCAACCGTCGAGTAACCGCCAAAGGCGACATTGATCTGGCCGCCCATCATGTCGGTCAGCGCCGGTGCGAGGCCTTTGTACGGAATGTGCGCCAGGTCGATCTTCGCCATGGTTTTCAACATTTCGCCCATCAGATTGGAGGTACCGCCGTTGCCGGTGGAGCCGTAGTTAAGTTGGCCCGGTTTGGCTTTTGCGAGGGCGACGAGATCCTGCAGGGTTTTGACGGGCAGCGAGGGCTGCACCACCACCAGATAAGGGGTGGCCGCGATCATCGAGACGAAAGCCAGATCCTTGCCGGCGTTGTAAGGCAGTTTCGGAAACAGCGTTTGATTGACCGCCAGCGCCACTGAGCACAGTAACAGCGTGTAGCCATCGGGCGGCGACTTTGCCGCCATCTCGGTGCCGATGATGGTGCTGCCGCCGGCGCGGTTGTCGACCACCATTTGCTTGCCCCAGTTTTCGGTGAACTTGGTGGCGAGCAGACGGCCCAGATAATCGTTGAGTGCGCCCGGTGGAAACGGCACGATGAAGCGGATCGGTTTTTCCGGATAGCGCTCGATACCGCGTTCGGCGGCGTCTGCGCAAATTGGGGTCAGGCAGCTCAGCGCGACCAGGGCGGGCAGTGTGCGTTTCATCCGAAGGCTCCGGGAGGATTTATTGTTCGCGGCAGGCGGTGCCGTCGTGTGCTGCGGCAAAATGCAGCACCTGGGTGGCGCAGGTCGCCGGCAACAGCGTCAGTATTGAATGAAAAGCCGTCGGCACATGCACAAATTTCATCTGCGGAATGCCGGCGGCGAGTTGTTCTTCCTGTTCGCGGCTGGTGATCGGGCCGCCAGTCGGATAGAGACCCAGCACCGGCGTCTTGATTTTCGGCAGAAATGATAAAGCGCTGGCGTGCCGCAGCAGGCCGTAGAGGCCGCACATCACTTCAACATCCGACTTGCCCATTTCGTTGGCATACCAGTCGAGCAGGCCGGGGTCGGTGCCCGGCGGGAAACGCGTCGTGCCGTTGGTGAGTGCGGCCCACTTCACCGCACCGATCGAACGCAGCGCGTCTTCGCGTGACTTGAAGCCGACGGCGAAGGTTTCCTGGTGTTTTTGATTGAGACTGACCGGCGCTGAAACCAGCGACAACGTGCGCACGCGCGCCGGCTGTTCCGCCGCCAGCACCATGCCCAGTATGCCGCCGAAGGATTCGCCGCAGTAATGCACCGATTCCAGACCCAGCGCGTCGAGCAGCGCGGTCATGTCGTCAATATAGTTTTCAACCGTGATGTCGGTGGCGGGGTTGAAATCCACTGGCGACAGGCCGAGTCCGCGCAGGTCTGGCCGCAGCACTTTGTAGAAGCGCGCGAGGTAGGGCACCCAGCTGTACCAGAATTGCGACGAGCGACCGAAGCCGTGCTGCAGCAAAATGGTTGGCGCATTTTTCCACGGGTCGGTGAAATCGTCGACGCGGTAATGCAGCGCCGGTTTGCCTTTGCGTTCGATGAATGGCACGGGATTCCTTGCGCGCCGCGCACATGAGGCGCGGCGTCATGACGTGATGACGAAGGGTAGTTCAGCGGCCTTCGAATTTCGGCGGCCGCTTTTCCTTGAAGGCCTTGATGCCTTCCTCGTGGTCGTGGGTCAGCCGCGCCGTACACACGGCGAGGTTTTCAATTTCCAGCAACTGTTCCAAGGTCGGCGTATAGATCGACTGGAACATGCGTTTGGCCATGCGCAGCGCATAGGTCGCCGAGCCGGCTATTTCCTGCGCGAACTTCAGCGTCTCGGCTTCGAGTTCCGCATCGGCAACCACCTTCATGACGATACCGAGATCCTTCGCTTCGGCAGCCGGCAGGCGGCGCGCCGTGTAGACAAGTTCCTTGGCCTTGGCGATGCCGACATGCTGCGCCAAAAAGTAAACCGCGCCGCCATCGGGCGGGATGCCGACGTTCTTGAACGCCATCAGCAGATAAGCGGTTTCCGAGGCGATGATTAGATCGCAAGCCAGCGCCAAACTCGCACCGATGCCGGCGACCGGACCGCGAATCGCCGCGATCACCGGTTTTTCGCAGGTGTGCAGATTCTTGATCATGCGCTGGTGGGTCGAAGTGCGTTTGCGCCCGGTGATGACGTCATAGCTGCCCATCTTGCCGACGTCGCTGCCGGCGCAAAAAGCGCGGCCGGCGCCGGTGAGGATGATGGCGCGCACTTCATCATCGAAGGTCAAGTCGGCAAAGGCATCGGCGAGGCCTTCGTACATCTCGGCGGTCAAGGCGTTGAGTTTGTCGGCGCGGTCGAGTTTGACCGTGGCGATACCGTCTTGTTTGGTAATGGTGATGGTCATGCGGTGGGTTCCGTATTAGCGGGGGAATGGAGTGTTACACGCCACCGATTATAGCCGTATGTGCGTGTGGCCCGCTGCCGCTGGCAAGCTCACGGCCGTGCGTGACTGGACGCCGGCTTGATGCCTGCGCTCGGGTCTCAAGCGTCGCGGCGCCGTAACGGTGGCAGCCGCTTGCTGCGGCTTTGAGGAAGAGATTCCTGCTCTCGAACGCAATATCGTTTCTGCTTGTCGGGACGACGCGCGGCGACGATCAGGCGATTTCCGCGCGACCGTTGTTGAGGACGGTGACGCCGCGCGCCGGCACGGTCGAGCGGAAGGACACCACGTTAGCGTCGCGCCACATCTCGGTGCGTATCGTTTCGCCTGGATAGACCGGCGAAGAAAACCGGCCCTGCATGCTCTTCAGGCGGGCCGGATCGTAATCACACATGGTTTTGACCAGCGCGTGTCCGGCCACACCAAAGGTGCAACGGCCATGCAAGATGGGCGCCTTGAAGCCGGCCCGTTGCGCATAGGCGGGGTCGGCGTGCAGCGGGTTGTAGTCACCCGACAGGCGATAGATCAGTGCTGCCTGCGGCAGGGTGGGCAGGTCACACACGGCATCAGCTGCCTGGTCAGGAATCGGATGTTGCGCCATGCCCGCGCCAGCGGGGCCGCCGAAGCCGCCGTCGGCGCGGCAGAAGAGGCTCGACGTCCAGGTAGAGAGCAGCGCGTGGTCCGTCTTGTTGCGCACAGTGCATTCGGTGTAGAGCACGGCGCCGCGGCCCTCGCCCTTGTCGATCAGGCTGATCACCTTGTTGGTGCCGATAATGGTGCCTTCAACTGGCAGCGGTTGGTGGATGACGAAAATTTGTTCGCCGTGTACGGTGTGGGTACGCGTAATGCCGGTGTCCGGATGTGCAAACCACGGCCCCGGGTAGCCAAGCGTGATCGACATCGTGGGTAGCGCCTGCAGCTGCGGTTCGTAAACGAATTTGAGTTGACCTTTGTCGCAGGGATCAGCACCCAGTCCGACGCCCAGTGCGTAGAGGATGGTGTCGCGTTTGCTGTAAGTTTGTTCGACGGCGGGAATCTGCCAGTTGAGAAGCTTTTCGTAATTAATGGTCATGCCGGACTTTCATGCGGAATCATGCGAGGCGCGCCGCGGAGGTTCCGGCGCAGCGAAGTGACGGCTATACTATCACAGCGTTTTTTACCCAAATCTGCGAGGAGATTGCGATGACGAGCAAGATTGGCGCGGGCCTGCGCGCCGGCACAGTCTGCATGGTCGCCGACGGGGCCCTTCAGCAGGGGGCCCGGTTTTGAAATGGAGATCACCGCGCTCGGCATTGGTGTGCGCTCGCAGCGTTATGCTGATTGGGGAAGATGTGGTGAAGTCCCTGGACCTTGAAGCGCCGGGTAAATTTGCTGTGAGTGGTGCCGATGACCCAGCTCTGATGGCCTTCATGCCCTCGCCGGTATGCGGCTTTTCAGAAGGTCGTTTTATTGATTTCGAAATAATGTAAGGAATGTATCAATGGCAGAAACAGGGCAGGAAAATCAACCGCTGCGCGCGCTCGCTGAGCGCACGCTTTTCAAGGTCTGGAGCAAGGATATCTTGCGCTTGTCGGATATTGATCACCAAAAGCATGTCAACAATGCGGTGCATCCGGGATTGTTCACCAACGGCCGCTTCGCGCTGATTTACGGGCGTCTCGGCCATCTGACCGATCCGGGTGATGCTTTTGCATTGGTGAAGATCACCATCGAGTATCTCAGCGAGATGCATTATCCCGGCGAAGTCGAGGTTGGCACGCTGGTGCGCCGCATTGGCAGCAGTTCGGTGACCTACGGCCAGGGGATTTTCTACAACGGTAAGTGTGCCGCGGTGGCTGAATCTGTGATGGTGATGCTGGACGGCAAAACGCGCCGTCCGAAGGCCTTGCCGGCGGCGGTTATTGCCGAACTGGAAACGATGCGTTAGCAGGGCGGCAACGACAACCATGGCCCTGTAATTTCTGGGGGCATGGTTTGGACCGGTGCCGTGCTGTAACGCATGCCATCCGCGTTCTGCTCTTCACTCACTCTGCGGTGGCGCCGGAGTCCTTGGCTACCTTCGCCCATTTGGCGCTTTCCGCTTTGACAAAGGCGGTTAATTCCGCTGGCGTAGAGGGTGCTGGGTCCATGCCCTGCAGCGCCATGCGTTCCTTCATCTCGGATGAATTGAGCGCTTTTACCATCTCCGCGTTGAGTTTATCGACGATCGCTTTAGGCGTGGCAACCGGTGCGAATACCGCGTACCAGATCGTCACGTCATAGCCAGGCACGCCGCTCTCGACGATGGTCGGAACATCAGGCAGCTGCGGATTGCGTTTCGCGGTGGTGACGCCGAGTGCGCGTACGCGGCCCGACTTCACGAAGTTGATGAGACCGGCGAGGCTGGTGCACATTGCCTGCACCTGTCCGCCGAGCAGATCGGCGAGCGCCGGACCGGCACCCTTGTAAGGCACATGGACGAGATTGATGCCGGTGATCGAGCGCAACAATTCCATCGACAAATGCGGCGGGCTGCCCACACCCGACGAACCGTAGTTAATCTTGCCGGGGTTCGCTTTGGCATAGGTGATGAATTCCTGCATTGACTTCACCGGCACCGACGGGTGTACCACCAGAGCGTTGGGTACCGTGCCAATCAGCGACACCGGTGCGAAGTCTTTGAGATGATCGTAGGGCAGTTTTTTGTAGAGCGCCGGATTGACCGCATGGGTGGCGATTGAGCCGAGCAGCAGCGTGTAGCCGTCGGCGGTGGCTTTGGCTGCGTTATCGGCGCCGACACTGCCGCCACCACCGCCGCGGTTTTCCACTACCACCTGCTGGCCCATTGTTTCGGACAACTTGGCGGCGACCAGACGGCCGGTGAAGTCGGTGCCGCCGCCGGGGGCGGTCGGCACAATCAGGCGTAGCGGACGCGCCGGGTAATTTTGTGCATGCACCATGGCGCCAAGGGACAGCGGCAACGCCAGCAACCAGATAATTTTTTTCACAGCATCTCCGGAAAATTATTTTTTGAATACTACGATACGGTTCGAATTGGTGCCTGAAGCGTTGTTGTCCACACCCCAGATGTTGGCTGTTTTGGTGAACTGTTGCTGGTTAATCAGTACAGCTTCGCAGTCGAAGCCCGCCGCGAGGCCCACCGGTACCACATGTTCTTCGAGGCGTATCTTACCCTTGCGTATCTCGCCGACCTCGAAGGCGACGTGGCCGCCGGCGCGCGTCACGCGATAAAGCTCGGCGAAGACCGCGCTCATGCGCGCCCGCCATTCGTTGATAGTGCGGCTCATGGTGATATTGCCGGCGATGGCGTCGGCGTCGAGCGCATTGAACCAGCAGCGTAGCCAGTTGTCGTTGGCGTATTGCACAACGTCCAGAAATGGCGGCGACGTAACGCTCAGTTGCACGCTGGCATCGGCGATCGCCGGTGTGCGGTGCGCGGGGGCGGTCAGGCAGCGCGCGTCGGCCGCCGCTGCATGCAGATTAGCGCGTTGCACCGCACTGAGTTCGCTTTGCAGAATGCGTGATTTTTTCAGGATGACGGCGTGGGTGTCGCGATATTCCGGCACCTGGCCGAGCTTGCGGTTGATCTTGATCTGGTTTTCCGCCGAGGTCGCCTGATTGGGCGGCAGCGTATAGACCGAGAAGAAACCCTTCGAATGACCGGTCAGGCGGTTGGTCGCTACCATGCGAATCCAGCGGTCGATGGCGTCTTCGTCACCGGCTTTGCGACGGCGGCGCAGATAATTGCGCAGCGCCATGATCTCGGTGAGTGTGTCGTCGTGATAGAACATCGACAGATCGGGAGACTTGGGTAGAGCAGCTTTTTTCGGTAGTTCTGCCAGCCGTGCCTTGATGTCTTCGAGCGTGGGCAATTCCAGACGCGGTTGCGTCAGGATCGCGCTCAGCGGATTGATATCGTTTTCGACTACCCGGCGGCCGAGCAGGGCGGCTTCGATCGTGGTCGTGCCGCGTCCGCTGAACGGGTCGTAGACGGTGTCGCCCGGCTGGCTTAATCGTTGAATGAAGAATGCCGGCAGCTGCGGTTTGAAGCAGGCGCGGTAGGAGATTTCATGCAGACGTGCCGCCTGGCGTTGTTTCGCCGTCCAGAACTCACCGCAATAGACGGCGACCGGCGCGGTGGTTAACGGCAGCTCACCGTCGCGTGCCGGGGCCAGGGCGAATTGTTGGGTGCTGCGCGTGTAAGCGCCGTGTTCAAGCCAGGCGGGCATCGAGCGCTTCTATCCAGTGCATCACGGGTAATCCAGTGGCGGTTTGTATATGCGCCTGGCAACCGACGTTGGCGGTGATGATGGCTGACGGCTGGCCGGCACTCAGGGCGGCGATTTTGTTGCTTAACAGCTGCTGTGACAAGTCCGGTTGCAGGATCGAGTAAGTGCCGGCCGAACCGCAGCATAAATGTGCGTTGGCCACCGGCGTTAATTTAAAACCGAGTTCGCTGAGCAGCACTTCAACGCGGCCTTTCATTTTCAGGCCATGCTGCAGCGAGCAGGGCGGATGAAAGGCGAAAATTCGGTCAGGCATGAGGCGTGAGGCGTGAGGCGCGAGGGCTTTGAGTCCGGGTAATTCCGCAGCAATGATTTCGCTGATGTCTTTCATCAGCGCTGTCACGCGTGCGGCTTTTTTTGCATACGCCGCATCGTGCTCCAGCAACCGGCCGTAATCAGCGACCATGGTGGCGCAACCGCTGGCGGTCATGACGATGGCTTCGGCCCCTTGTTCAATCGAGGGCCACCACGCATCGATGTTGCGTCGCATGTAGTCGAGGGCTTCTTCGGGAGCGTCCAGATGTTGCGAGACGGAGCCGCAGCAGCCGGCCGACGGCGGGCGCAGCAGCGTGATGCCGAGACGATGCAAGACACGTGCGGCGGCGGCGTTGGTGTCGGGTGAGAGGGCTGGTTGGACGCAACCTTCCAGCACCAGCATGGTTCTCGCATGCGACACCACCGGCCAGGCGCCGTATTGCGCACGTAGAGGAACTTTGCGTTTGAGTGCGGCGGGCAACAGCGCCCGCACCATCTGGCCGGCGCGCAGCAGCGCGGCGAAGCGTTGCCGGTGCGGAATCACCGCGCGCAGGGCCAGACGTTTGAACGTGGCGAGCAATCCGCGTCCGACCTGGGTGTGCACCACTTCGCGTCCGATGTCGAGCAGGCGGCCGTATTGCACGCCCGAAGGGCAGGTGGTTTCGCAAGAGCGGCAAGTCAGGCAACGGTCGAGATGAGTCTGGGTTTTGGCGCTCGCGGTTTTGCCTTCGAGTACCTGCTTGATCAGATAAATGCGGC
>CAMDSO010000015.1 GCA_945906935.1 Bordetella parapertussis | reverse complement strand
CAGGCGTGCCGGCCGGTGCCATCAGCCCTTGCCACGGCGATGTGTTCATATCGCGTACCCCGGACTCTGCAAGCGTGGGCAACTCGGGAAGATGTGGATCGCGGCGTGTTCCCGTGGTCGCCAGTATTTTCACTTTGCCGCTGTGCAGGAAGGGCAGCACCGAGGGCAGGGTGGTGAAGATTAGTTGCACTTCACCGCCGGCCAGCGCTGTCATCGCCGGACTGCCGCCCTTGAATGGGACGGAGACCATGCGCGTATCGGTGACGCGCTTGAACACTTCGGCGGCCAGGGCGCCGGAACCACTAGGGGTGGGCCAGGCCACGTTAAAGCCATCGGGCCGCGCGCGCGCCGCTTTGATCAGCGCTTCGATTGAATTGATATTGAGTGATGCGTTAACGGCAACCACCAACGGTTGCGAGCCGGCCAGCGTGATCGCGCTGAAATCCTTGTGCACGTTGTAGGGCACTGTGCGATAAATGAACGGCAATATGGTGTGTGCAGCGTAGGTGAAGAGCAGCGTATAGCCATCGGCGGGTGCCTTGGCGACGATATCACTGCCCAGCAGTCCGCCCGCACCGGCACGGTTGTCGATGATGAAATTGGTCGCCAGCTTTTCCGACAAGGCATTGATGACGATACGCGCAATGATATCGGTGCCACCGGCCGGAGCGACTGGCACCACCACTCGCACCGGCCGGTTGGGATAAGGTGCGGCTGACGACAGCGACATTGCCGCGTTGGCTTGAATGGCAAATAAAAAAGGCGCGGCGAGGCCGCAGACGCAGAGATAGACAAAGAGACGGAGACGGAGGCAGCGTTGCATGGACATTCCAATGATGCAGATGCCACGAGGGCGCCTGCCGGGATACGACTGCTGGCCGGCGCGTCGCGTTGCGCCAGTTGGAGTCTGTTGTTATGGACGGGGGCAAGTGTAGCTGACGGTCTGCGCAAACTCAATTTTGCCGTTCCAGCGGCGTGATGTGGGTGCCGGGGGGATGTCCGATTGCAGCCGATTGCAGTTGTTCTAAGCCCCGAAGATTTGTTCCGCAGAGCGGGGCGCCGCTCATTCCTCCGACAGCGGCTTGAGCAATTCCGCCAGATCACTTTCGGTAAACAGCGGTTGCTTGCGACCAGCAGCACCGCTGTACATGCTGTCGGCCAGCGCCGCCTTGCGTTCCTGCAGAGCGAGGATGCGTTCTTCGATGGTGCCCTGGGCGACCAGTTTCACCACCCACACGCTTGCCGTCTGGCCGATGCGATGGGCGCGATCGGTAGCCTGCCGTTCAACCGCCGGATTCCACCACGGATCATAGTGAATGACGGTATCGGCCTGCGGCAGGTTAAGCCCGGTGCCGCCGGCTTTCAGGCTGATCAAGAATAGCGGTACCGCGCCGCTGGTAAAGCGCTCGATTAATTCGTCGCGCTTCTGGCTTTGTCCGGTCAATTTGACCCATGGTAAGCCGCGCTGTTCGAGCTCGGCTTCGATCAGTGTGAGCATGCTGGTGAACTGCGAAAACAAGAGGATGCGGCGACCTTCGGCCAGCATCTCGGGCAGCATCTCCATCAGTTGTTCGAGCTTGGCCGAGTGGTGGATTTTTTTCGCACTTGCCAGCGGCAAGAGTTGCGGGTCGCAGCAGACCTGGCGCAGTTTGAGCAAGGCGTCGAGGATGGTGATCTGCGATTTGGCGAGGCCGCGCGTGTTGAGCGCATCACGCACGGTTTTTTCCATGCCGAGACGGATGGTTTCGTAGAGGTCGGCCTGCTTGCCGGACAACTCGACGCGCATCACGGTTTCTACTTTCGGCGGTAACTCGACGGCGACCACCGCCTTGGTCCGCCGCAGCATAAAGGGCGTGACGCGTGCGCGCAGTTGATCCATGCGTTCGAGGTTGCCCTGTTTCTCGATGGGCGTTCTGAACAAGGTGGCGAAGCGTTTTTGGCTGCCCAGAAAGCCCGGCATCAGGAAGTGAAAAAGACTCCAGATTTCGCCCAGATGGTTTTCCATCGGTGTGCCCGACAGACACAGACGTTGGCGGGTTTGCAGTTGGCTGACGACCTGCGCAGCGTGGGTGCTGGCATTCTTGATGTTCTGCGCTTCGTCGAGGACAACGAGGTGCCACTGCGTTTCCAGCCAGAGTTCACGGTCGCGTTGCAACAAGGAATAGGGGGCGATGATCACGTCGTGGGCATTGATGTGATCGGCCAGGCCGTGCCGCTCTTTGCCATGCAGTACGAGTGTGCGCAGTTGCGGACAAAAGCGTGCCGCTTCGCGTTGCCAGTTTCCCATCAGGCTGACCGGCGCGATGATGAGGGCGGGGCGGTCCAGACGGCCGGCGTCTTTTTCGACCTGGATGTGCACCAGGGTTTGCAGGGTTTTGCCGAGGCCCATGTCATCAGCGAGGATGCCGCCGAGATTGTATTGACGCAAAAATTGCAGCCAGTTCACGCCTTGTTGCTGATACGGCCGCAGGCTGGCTTTCACGCTGGCCGGGACCGGCACTTCGGCGAGGGCTTCGCGTCCCCCCAGTTGATGCAGCATCGCGCGCAATGATTGCGCGCCTTCCCACACCGCGCCGGCACCGAGTGCAGCGCTGGCGCGTAGCGCATCGAGGCGCGACAGCTTGAGACTGTCACCGCTGAACTGATGCTCGCGATCGCCGACCAGTTCCAGTAGTGCGGCCATCCACGGTTTGATCGCCTCGGTTGGCAGACGGATGAAGCCGCTGCCATCGGGCGCGTGCAGATAAACATAGGGCGGCATGCGAGGCTGGCCGGTGGTGGGGTCGAGCGGACTGGCGGCGGCTTGTGCAATCAGTCCGGGCAGGCAGGGCAGAATGTTATGCCGCTCGCCGTTGATTTCCATGCCCAGCGATAGATTAAACCACGGTGAGGTCGCCTCATCGCCATCCTGCGCCTGCAGTTGCACGCTGAGTGTTTCCGCGCGTTGGATCCAGTGCTCAAAGACCGTGTCATGAGTGATAACGAAACCGGCTTCGCGGAGCACGGTGAATCCGTCGTCGGCCCAGCGCAGCCAGAGTTGCTGCGATTGATCGGCCGGAATGCCGAACAGGCCCTGACCAATGACGTGCAGCCCCAAACTCGACAGGCGCGTAATGGCGTCGAGTTCAGCTTCGACATCACGATGCAACAGTGTGGTGCCGGCTTCGGTGTCGATGGCGATGATGCCGCCGCGGCCCGTCCACCAGCCGCGATGGCCTTGATAGTCAAAGCGCAAGCGCGCTTGCACCAGCCCCATATGCGCTTGGTCGGCTGCCGCCACCGCTGAAAGGTGCAGGCAGGCTTTAGGCGTCACCCCCTGAACCGTGGTCACCGGTTTCAGACCGGGTGGTGCCGGTAGCCCCCCCAGACGCTGCATCAGCCCGAGCTGATGTTTTTGCAGCACGGCTTTTTTGATGACTGGGCCTTTGAGCAGGATGTCGAGCTGGGCGGCGGGAATGCCTGCCGCCTGCAAGCATCCACATTCGCCGCGCACGACATCGATATACAGCGGCGGCTGGTTGTAGCAGACGGTGACGCCTGCCTGCGGCGCTTCGGCGCGCAAGGCCCAGCCAGCCACCTTGTTCGGTGTGGGCTCCACTTCCTGCCATGCCCAGCGTGGTTCCAGCGCCTGGCCCCATTGCATCTCCTGTCCGGGGGCATCGGCGTTGTTGTTCATAAACAGCCTGCCGGTACCGGCTGCCAGTTCTAATGCGATCAAGCCGCTGCGTCCCTGGACGGCGCTCGTGAAACGAGGGTCGTAGGAAAAGCCCCGGTAGTGTGAAACTTCGATCATGCCGGAGAGCAACTGCAAAACCTCGCGATCCTCTGGTGTCGCCCGCTCCAGCAGCGAGGGCATCCGATAGGGATCGCGGCGCAGCGGCCGCGGTTTGGCCCAGCCGCCGTTGGCCTTGCGATACGAAGTCACCACAGAAATATGCAGGCGTGGTTTTGCTGCGGTATCGGCCAGCGACAACAAATACAGATATTGTTCAGCCCGCTCGATTGGTTTTTGCAAACGGTTCGCGGAGGAGGTGAGATTGCCCGGCCCGTTGTCGAACCCGTTGGCGCGATCCATGTCCGCCAGCCATCCCAGCAGTTCGCGTTCGGCCGCCGCCTGTGCCATCGACTCCAGCCGCGCCTCGGTGGCGAGGCGCTCGGCTTCGATCTGTTCGGGGGTGGGCGCGGCAGGGCGGCTGCTTTGGAAGTCCGCCTCAATATCCTCTATGCCGCGGTGTGCCGCTTCCAGCATCAGGCCGATGGCGTGTTTGCATTGACTGCCGACCGGGCATTCGCAATCGCTGTTCCAGTTGTACACAATGCCGTCGGCGGAAAAGGATAAATCGACCGCAACCTCGTAGGGCATGGGCTGGCTGCCCTGCACATTGCCGAGCAACACCCAGTCTTTCCCCGTCGGCTGGATCTTCAGGCTGAGGACTTTCTGGTGACGAAACAGCATCAGTCCGCGCGACCAGGTGCCGGCATCGGTCAGTGCCAGCAGTGATTGCGGTTTAAACCACAGGTTTGGATTCAATGACGGTTCCCACCCCAAACAAGCATTAAGCCGCGGGAAAATTAGCATTCCTGGCGACATGGACAGCCGGTAATTGTGCCATCGGCGGCGCTGCTCGCGTGAACCAGCGGGAAAATAAATTACTGTGGCGGCAGTCCGATGTGAACCGCCAGTTTTTTCCATTGCTCGATATCTGCGCGTATGAGGGCGCCAAACTCCGCGGGTGTGCCGCTGCTGACCTCCGAACCATCCTTCGACAGGCGGGCACGTTCGGTATCAAGCACGAGTGCGGTGGTTATATTGAGTTTTGTGATGATTGCCGCCGGCGTCGCCTTGGGCACCAGGATGCCGTTCCATGAAGATACCGCATAGCCGGGGACGCCTGATTCAGCGATGCTCGGCACATCCGGCAGCGATGGGGTGCGCTTTGCGGTGGTCACCGCCAGCACACGGATACGGCCGCTGCGCACGTGCGGCAACGATAGCAAGGGCGTTGCAAACAGCATGTTGATTTGACCGGAAATGACATCGGTCAAGGCTTGTGCCCCCCCTTTGTACGGAACGTGCAACAGCTTGGTATTCGACCGTGCCGCCAGCAGTTCACCGGCCACATGGCTCAGTCCGCCGAGTCCGTTGGAGCCGTAGCTGATGGTGCCGGGTTGCAGTCGCGCTTGCGCAAGCAGTTCTTTGACGCCGATCAGTGGTGATGAGCTCTGCACGGCCAGCGTATAGGGCAGTGTGGAAATCTGGATGACCGGTGAAAAATCGCGCATCAGGTCATAACCAAGTTGAGCGTAGAGCGCTGCGTTGACTGCGGTTGAGGCGGTGATGGTGTAGAGGGTGTATCCATCGGCTGGCGCTCTGGCGGCAAGCACTCCCGCCACATTGCCGCCAGCACCGGCGCGGTTGTCGACAATGATTTGTGTTCGCAGCGTCTCAGACAGTTTCTCGGCAACAATGCGCGCGGTAATGTCGGCGCCGCCGCCTGCAGGGAAAGGCACCAGCATGCGCAGGGGGCGCAGAGGGTAATCGGTAGCGGCGACCAAACCGGCGGCGCATGCGTGTACGGAATGTAGTCCGTAACTCAGCAATGCGAGGAGCCAAGCAAAGGCAGGCAGCTGATGATGTCTGTGCGCGGCGCTTTTTTTGTAACGCATGGATGTCCTTGCCGATGAGTCGACGGCAAATATTAGCCTGTATCGCAGCGCCACGACCGTTCTCAATAGGATCGCCCCGTGCCGTCTGGCGCTCTGCCGGTTCAACCGGGGATATCAGTTTTATTCCCCGCGAAGACCGGCTAATTAATGTTAGATTCAAGCGTTTCCCGTATTGTTACAACCAGTGTAACGACAATAATAATTATCTATTCAGCATAAGGAGGCCTCCATGACCAGTCGCAGAACATTTTTGTCACTCGTTGCCGGTAGCGTGGTTGTTGCCGGCTTTGCCCATGCGCAGGCGCGTCCGCGCAAGGTTGCGCTGTACGCAAACATCGGTGAAGAGTTGATGCATTTCGATGTTGACGTCGCCAACGCCGCATTGGTTAGGCGCGAATCGGTGAGTCTGCCCGCTGGCGTGCAGTACTGCTGGCCACATGTGTCGAGAAAATATCTTTATATCGCTACCAGCAGCAGCGCCTCGGGCTACGGTGCAGCGGGAACCGATCATCATGTGTCGGCGTATCGCATCGACCCGGCGAGTGGCGCCCTGAGCCTGCATGGAGAGCCGATCAGGCTGCCGACCCGCCCGATTCATATGACTACCGACATTCCCTCGCAGCACCTGCTGGTGGCCTTTAATAATCCCAGCGCGTTGCGGATCTATCGGATCAACCCGGATTTCACGCCAGGTGCGGAGGTCAAGCAGGCGCCGATGGACGCCGGTATCTTTGCACACCAGGTGCGTGTCACGCCCGACAACCGGCACGTGATACTGGTCACCCGTGGCAATGAAGTCACGCCGCAAAAAGCCGAGGACCCGGGCGGATTGAAGATGTTCGATTACAAGAACGGCGTGTTGTCGAATCAGTCGGAGATTGCGCCCAACGGTGGACGTGAATATGGCCCGCGCCATCTGGATTTTCATCCGACCAAGCCGTGGATGTATGTTTCGATTGAAACGCAGAACAAGATGCATATGCATCGCATGCAGGGCGGCAAACCACTTGCTGCAGTGGTGTATTCAACAGAGACGCTGGCAGAGCCGAACAACATCCGTTCGCGGCAGGCCGCGAGCACCGTGCATGTGCATCCGAATGGGCGCTTCCTGTACGGCTCAAACCGCTCTCAGGATATGGTGGATTTCGAGGGGCGCAAAGTTTATAAGGGCGGCGAAAACAGCATCGTTGTTTATTCGATCGATCAGCGCACCGGTGAACACACGCAGATACAGAACATTGAGACGCAGGCTATTCATCCGCGCACTTTTCACATCGATCCCAGCGGCCGCATGCTGGTGGCGCAACACAACCTGCCGGTCGATGTCAGGGATGGCAATGCGGTGCGTACCATCGCGGCGGGATTGAGCGTGTTTCGCATCGGCAGCGATGGCAAGCTGACCTTCGTGCGGAAATACGATTTCGAGGTCGGTAATAAATTGATGTTTTGGATGGGCATGGTGGCTTTGTAGTCGCTACCTCAGCGCATAAAAAAAGGCCGGCCCCTGTGACAGGGCCGGCCTTGTTGAGAGGGCTATCTGCGGACTATTTCTGCCCGAGGATCCAAACCACGAGTCGTGCGCTGTCGGCATCGTTGACATGCGGGTTTGGGGGCATTACGGCGTCTCCCCACGCCCCCTTGCCACCGTCTTTGATTTTCTTCGCCAGCATGGCGGCCGCGTCTTTGTCGTTCTGGTAACGCGTTGCCACGTCCTTGAAAGCCGGGCCGATGACCTTTCTCTCGCTGTGATGACAGGTCAGGCAGCCCTTGTTCTGGGCGAGTGTTGCATCGGCTTGCGCGCCGCCGGTGAGCATACTGCAGAGCACCCCGGCGGCAACCAATAACAGATGGCGGGTCATGAAGATTTTCATTGCGCGGTCCGTTCTCCCGTTCAGCCCAGTTTGGTCTCTGAGTCGAGCAGGGCCTGCTTGACCCGTCCGGCCAACATCGGTTGCTGGCGCAGACGCGCGCCGGTCAACTGAAACACCGCGTTGGAGATCGCCGACGGCACTAGCGGCACCGCCATTTGTCCGGCACCAGTCGGATGATTCTTCGTCTGCACTAGCTTGATGTGCATTTGTGGCACATCGCGCATACGTGGCACGTGATAGTCGTAGAAGTTCGACTGCTCAACCGCACCATCGGCGATCGTGATGCGCTCGGAGAGCGCGAGGCCGACGCCGTAGACGATCGAGCTTTGGGTTTGCGCGATGACGTTGTCCGGATGCACGGCAACCCCGCAGTCGATGGTGCACCAGAATTCATGCACCTTGATCGCGCCGCTTTGTTTGTCCACCGAGATCTCGGCGATACCGGCAATCTGCGTGCCTGAGTAGCTGACGTAGGCGACGCCAAGGCCGCGGCCTGGGCGCTTGCGCTGCCAGTCCGCCATCTTTGCGGTCTCCTCGATCACGTGGCGTGCACGCGGCGAATTTTTCAGCAGGCGCAGACGGAAGGCAACCGGGTCGACGCCGGCCTTGACCGCCAGTTCATCGATGAACACTTCGGTGGCGAAACTGTTGGCGGTAAAGCCGATGCCGCGCAGCGGATTGGTGCGCATGCCGGTGGTTTGCAATACGCCCTCGATGGTGCGGTCGGGCAGTTCATAGGCCGGCACCTCGGTGCCCAATAGTGCGATGGGATCACGACCGTTGACCTGTTTGTAGCGCACCGGGTCCATGAAGGCCATGACGTGGTCGCAGACCGCGCGGTGATGCCAGCCGGCGACATTACCGGAGGCATCGAGTCCCGCCTGCAGGCGGTTGACATAGAGCGGACGGAAACGGCCGGCGTGGATATCGTCCTCGCGTGTCCAGATCACCTTCACTGGCTTGCCGGCGGCCTTTGACAGCAACACCGAGTCGAGCACGAAATCGACGTCGCGATTGCCACGACGGCCAAAGCCACCGCCCAGCAGGTAATGATTGAATTTGACCTTGGCTTCCGGAATACCCAGCGCCTGCGCCGCCACGGTGATCGCCATGGTCTGGCTTTGCACACCGCACCAGATCTCGACGGCATCGCCAGCCGGGGAAACGGCGGCGATTGAGTTGAGAGGCTCCATTTGTGCGTGATAGGCGTAATCAGAACGGTACTCGGCATCGATGACGGTAGCGGCGCCTTTGAGCTTTGCTGCGGCGTCCCCTTTGCGCTCCCAATCAATGGTTGCTTGCGCCGGATTCTTTGCTGCCGCCGAGAACAAGGCGTAACCCGCAGCGGTGGAAAAGCCCTGACCCTTTGCCTTGCTACCCCAGGTCACCTTCAGCGCCTTGCGCGCCTGAAACGCCGCCCAGTGAGAATCAGCCAGTATGCCAACGCCGTATTTGAGCTTGACCACATTGATCACGCCATCGATGGCGCGTGCAGCGGCGTCATCGATTTTCTCTACGCCGGCGCCATCGACCGGTTCGCGCAGTATCGCGCCGTAAATCATGCCCGGCACATGCACGTCGATACTGTATTGGGCGCTGCCGTTTTGTTTGCCGTCGACATCGACACGCGGTGTGTCCTTGCCGATCAGACGGAAGTCCGCGCTGGCCACCGGTTCGACTTCGATTTGGGGCGCTTCGGCCGGTACTTTGGCGAAGGCGGCGATTTCGCCATAGGTCATGCGGCGGTTGGTTTTGGCATGCAAGACCACGCCCGGTTGTGTGCTCAGTTCTGCGAGCGGCACGTTCCAGCGTTGTGCGGCGTTGTCCATCAAGACGTAGCGCACCTGTGCGCCAAACTGGCGCAGGCTATTGAAATAGCCGGTGACAGTGGCGCTACCTGCGGTGTATTGCGTGTAACCGCGACCAGGATTGCCGTAAATTTTATCGCTGGCCGGTGAGGCGATCACTTTGACCTTGCCCCAGTCGGCGTCCATTTCATCGGCGACGATACGCGGCAGCGAGGTTAACGACCCCTGGCCCATCTCGGCGGCGGGCGACATGATGGCAACCGTGCCATCGGTGAATACGGTGACCCAGTTGTTGAGACGGACGCTGCTGTTCTGTGCGGCGGCTTGGCCGGAGAGCAGGGCGGCAGGAACGCCGGCGGCGACGCCGAAGGTGAAGCCGGCGGCGCCAACCATGAATTGCCGGCGCTGTTTGTTGATTGTATTTTTCATGATTAAGCCATCTCCTTGGCTGCGCGTTCGATAGCCGCCGCGATGCGGGCATAAGTGCCGCAGCGGCAAATGTTGGGGCTCATGTAGTCAACGATCTGCTCGCGCGTCGGGCGCGGCGTCTCCTTGAGCAAACCGGCGGCCCGCATGATCTGGCCCGACTGGCAGTAGCCGCATTGCGGCACCTGCTCGGCCAGCCACGCTTTTTGCAGCGGATGGCTGGAGTCTTTGGAGAGTCCTTCGATGGTGGTCACACTGCGCCCCGCAACGTCCTGCAAGGTTTGCACGCAGGATTGCACCGGCTTGCCGTCGAGATGAACCGTGCAGGTTCCGCATTGGCCGGCACCGCAGCCGAATTTCGTGCCCGTCATTTTCAGTTGCTCGCGTAACACCCACAGCAACGGCGTATCTGCTGCCGCCGTGATGGATTGCCGCTGACCGTTGACGGTCAAGTTCGCGGTGATTTTTTGTGCCATGTGAATTACCTCCTTTTTTGAACGTCTGATTGGACTATCGCATTACAGCATGACTAATGCATAAAAAGAAAAAGGAAAAAGCCCGTTTTTTACCGCAATCACAGTCAGCAGCTTTTGGCGCTTCGCCCCACACGGTGAGCGGCATCAACGCCGCTTGAGCGAGTTGGAGGTTTAGGTGCGCACACGGTAGAACATACCACAACACAAACCGGCCAAGGATTGCAGATTCAGTGAATCGAGCCCCTGGGGTTCAGAATTGGATTCGAACTGTCGAGACGGCTATTGGCTGCCGACGCTAAACCAAAAACAACGGGTTGATTTGATGGCTCAGCGGAATCCCGCGCTACTATCACCGTAAGGCGGGATGAGCGTTTCGTCGTCGGGGTGGGGCGGGCAGGGCGGTATGCTTCATCGGTGCGCCCTTGTGCCCGATCGTTTCGGCGGTGTTGGTGCGTGGCATGCGTGTAGAAATTCCGCTGTTTTTTGTTGGTCAGCTTGGTCCGCAGCCGAGATCGCGGCAGCGCAGATGCTGGTGTTTTTCCGGAAATCGGCGGCGCTGGATATTTTGACCAAGCGGGACAACGCCTTACGAATTACGCTGAGCGAGCCTGACATTTGTACGGCGCAGGGCTTGAAGTGTCAGCGGAGGTATGCCATCACGTGGTCAATTTCAAGACGTATGCCGATCTTTTCGCCGACGGCATGATTGTGATGGCTAGGTACCAGCGACAGGACGCGACCGCCCTGCGGCAATTGAAGCGTGTAGAGGAACTCGGCGCCGCGAAATGCCTTGTGGATAACCTCTGCATGGATCACTCCCGTATCATCGTGCAGTATGTCATCAGGCCGCAGCAGCACATCCACGACATCGCCCTTGGCCAGATTTTCGTTGATGCTCGCCGGGAAACGGCCGAGTTCAATTTCCACTCTACCGTCGTCGACAATATGGCCGGCGAGGAACGTACCCTGACCGATAAAATCGGCAACGAAACGTGTCGCTGGCTTGTGATATAGGTTGTATGGTGTGTCCCACTGTGCAATCTCGCCGTCAACCATCAGGCCGACTGAATCGGCGATACTGAAGGCTTCGTTCTGGTCATGGGTGACCAAAATGGCGGTGGTGTTCTGTTGCTTGAGGGTATCGCGGACTTCGGCGCCGAGGCGCTCACGCAGTTCGACGTCTAAATTGGAGAACGGTTCGTCGAGCAACAGTAAGTCGGGGCGCGGTGCCAGCGCACGCGCCAAGGCAACCCTTTGTTGTTGCCCCCCCGACAGTTCGTGGGGGAACCGGTTGGCTGCGGGTGCAAGACCGATCGTGTCGAGAAGTTCGGCGACGCGGCGATCGCGCTGCGGTTTGTCCATCCGCCGCAAGCCGAAGCCGACGTTGGCGGCGATATTGATATGTGGAAACAGCGCGTAGTCCTGGAACACCATGCCGATACGGCGTTTTTCTGCGGGCATTGAAATACGCGCGTCGGCGATGGTGATCCCTTTGAGATCAATGCTACCGGCGTCGATAGGCTCGAAGCCGGCAATGCAGCGCAGCATAGTTGTCTTGCCACACCCGCTTGCGCCGAGTAGACAGCCTATTTCGCCAGTCTGCAAGGAAAATGAAATCGATTTGAGCACCCGGCGTACACCATACGACTGCTCTACTCCAGTAACGGTAAGCTGTGCGGCCGCGGTCGCATTCGAATCGATGGCGGGAAGGTCCATGGCTCAGGATTATAACGTTGCTATCTGTGATTGCGATGGGGGCAGGCACTGTGCGTTTGCTAAAATTGGGCTATTACCGGAAAAGAAGTAACACCATGCGCACCCTGCTCTCGTCAAGGAGACCCATTTATCAGTTTGGCGCGCCGAGTCTACTCAGCGGGCTGGCGATGGTGGTGGCGGTTCTAATCGCAGTCCCCATCTTCGCCGTGCTGTGGAATCTACTGACGCCGGGGCAGGGTACCTTGCAACACCTGGCCGCGACCGTGCTGCCCGAATATATTGCCAATACACTTTGGCTGGTTGGCGGCGTTGCAGCGATGGTTATGTTCGGCGGCGTCGCCGCGGCGTGGCTGGTGACGATGTGTAGTTTTCCAGGGCGGAGAATATTCGAATGGGCGTTGATTTTGCCGCTCGCCATGCCGGCCTACATCATGGCCTACGCCTATACCGATTTTTTGCAGTTCACCGGCCCAGCACAAACATGGTTGCGGGCAATCACAGGATGGCAGGCGCGCGAATACTGGTTTCCGGAAATTCGCTCGGTCGGCGGGGCAACGGCTATGCTGGGTCTGGTGCTGTATCCCTATGTCTATCTCGTCGTGCGCGCGGCTTTCCTCGGACAGTCAATCGGCATCATTGAGGTCGGTCGTACGCTCGGCTACGGGCCATGGGCCGGATTTTTCCGCATTGCCCTGCCGCTCGCGCGTCCGGCCATTGCCGCGGGAGTCGCACTTGCCTTGATGGAGACGCTGGCAGATTTCGGTACGGTGTCCTACTTTGCAGTGCCGACCTTCACGACCGGTATCTATCGCGCATGGCTGTCGATGGGAGACCGGGTTGCCGCCGCACAATTGTCGGCACTGTTGCTCGGCTGCGTGGCGTTGATCCTCTTGCTCGAACGCTCTGGCCGTGCCCGAGCGCGTTATCACCACTCTGACGGACGCAAGTGGCCGGCGCGCTATGAGTTGCGTGGAGCACGCGCCTGTCTGGCGGCTTTGATCTGCAGCATGCCACTGGTGTTCGGTTTTCTTCTGCCGACTGCATTGTTGCTGCACATGTCGTTGCTCGGATCGGGCGCTGAACTGGGTCAGCGTTTCATGCAACTCGTCCTCAACAGCTTTACGCTGGCAGGGGTGACCGCTGTCGTCGCCGTCGGCGTAGCGCTATTGATGGCCTATGCAGTGCGGCTACGGCCTAGCCGCTTGGCGCTCGCAGCAAATCGCGTGGCTGGCGTCGGCTACGCCATCCCCGGTGCAGTAATCGCGATTGGCATTTTAGTACCGGTTGCACAGTTCGATAATGCGCTCGACGCATGGATGCGCGAGAACGCGGGAATCAGCACCGGGTTGCTGCTGACCGGCAGCATTGTTGCACTGGTTTATGCCTACCTGGTACGTTTTCTGGCTGTGGCGCTGCAAACCGTCGATGCCGGAATGGCGAGGATTACGCCGAGCATGGACGATGCCGCGCGTTCGCTCGGCAGCGGTCCTGCCGCCACGTTGCTGCGGGTTCACGGCCCGATGATGCGTGGCAGCCTGTTGACTGCGGCACTTCTCGTATTTGTCGACGTGATGAAGGAGCTGCCGGCAACGTTGGTGATGCGCCCGTTTAATTTCGACACGCTTGCCGTGCGTGCCTACACGCTTGCTGCTGACGAGCGCCTGGCAGAAGCGTCGGTTGCGGCGCTGACAATCGTGCTGGTGAGCCTGCTGCCGTTGTTGGTGCTTTCGCGTAGCATCGCAGTTAGCGGCCGCGGTGCCGTTACCGCGATGCCGCTGCAACACTGAAGGCGCCAACAGCGGTTCCACCGGGGCTGTTTGCGCTACCGAAGGCCGATGCGGTCGAAAATCTTTTGCGCGGTCGGCTGGTTTCTGCCGATCGTCGCGATGTCGAGTGTTTCGGCTTTGAAAGTGCCCATTGCTTTCAATGCCGGGTTGTTCGTTGCCACGTTTTGCGCTACCGGCCACTCATTGTTTCCATCGGCAAAGTAAATTTGTGCCTCGTTGCCTGACAGGTATTCCAGGAACTGCACCGCGGCTTGCTTGTGTGGCGCGTGTTTGAGCATACCGCCGCCGGAAATATTGAAGTGGGCGCCGCGGCCGGACTGGTTGGGAAATAACACACCGAGCTTCTCTGCGGCTTGGCGCTCTTCGACTTTGTCTGATCGCAGCAGGCGCGCAAAGTAGTAGGTGTTGCTTAGCGCAATGTCACATTCTCCCGCAGCGACACCCCGGATTTGATCGGTGTCTCCCCCTTTGGGTGGACGGGCAAGGTTGGAGCTCAGACCTTTTGCCCAGGCTTCGGCGGCGGTTTCACCGAGCGCGCCGATCATGGCCCCCATTAGCGAGAGGTTGTAAACGTGGCTGCTCGATCTTATGCAGATCTTGCCCTTGAATCGGGGGGCTGCCAGATCCTCGTAATTTGCGATATCTGTTGGGTTTATCGCCGCCTTGTTATAGACGATGATGCGGGCGCGCCTCGAGAAACCGAACCAGTGGCCGTCAGGGTCCCGGTAGTTGGAGGGAATGCGGCTTTCCAGGCTGCGCGATTTGACCGCGGCGAACAAGCCTAGTTGTTCAGCACGCCAAAGGCGGCCTACGTCCACGGTGATGAATACGTCAGCGGGGCTATTCGCACCTTCGCTCTTGATGCGCTCCATGAGCGCGTCTTCGCCACCCTCAATGAGGTTGACCTTGATTCCTGTTGCCTTGGTGAAGTTTTTGTAGAGTGCGTCGTCGGTTTGATAGTGGCGTGCAGAATAAAGATTAAGTACGTTGCTCTGTGCCAGCGTTTGCGCCGAATGGCTGGCGCTAAAACCTGCTGCGTAGAGGACTATAAAAAAGGGCCTGATCGAGACGGTGCAGGCAGCGGCGCGCAGCCCGGCGCAGAAACGACTGAACATGAATTCTCCAAGCATAAGCGGGATGGTGTGATTATGGGGTGAAAGGCGGCCGCATTAAATACGAATGATTCTCATTAGTCAATAGCCGCTGCAGACCCTGCCTGTGGAGGCGGCGTAATCGCGCAAACATTGTGAAAAAGCCGTTTTTGTAAAAAAAGCGCAACCCCGAAGGATTGCGCTGAAAATCCACTAAAAGGAGGGGGTTTGGCTGGATATCGGGTGGCAACGCCGGGGAATCAGTGTTTTTATGGCCGGCGACGAGCTGGGGAAGAATGTTATGCCCATAACAATCCCGTCGGGTAGTCCGGAGCGGCAGGTTTCGTCATGACGGAGATCCTGAAGACGAAACTGCGCAAAGAAGTGGGGATCTATGGCACCAGCGATGCGGTTCTGATGCGTGCCGGATAGCGGTGGATAAAGTGCCCCGGCGTTAATCCGCCTTGACGTTCGATTCCTTGATTAACTTCGTCCACTTCACGAGTTCGGCCTGCACATAGCGTTTAAACGCCACACCGTCCTTGACTGAGGGTTCAAGGCCGGCGTTTTGCAGCTGCTCGAGCAGGTCAGGCAGCGCCATCACGGCCAGCGCCTCTTGTTGCAGCCGGTTCACGATCGCGGTGGGCGTCTTCGCCGGGAAGGCGAGACCCAGCCAGCCGTTGGCTTCGAAGCCCGGATAGCCGCTCTCGGCAATCGTCGGCACCTCCGGCAGGATGGGTGAGCGCGCGAGACTGCTGATGGCGAGGCCTCTCAACCGGCCGGCTTTGATATGCGGGACGCCGGTAGAAATTACGCTGACCAGGCTGCCAACCTGGCCGGAGAGCACATCGATCACTGCCGGCCCGCCGCCTTTGTAGGGCACGTTGACGACACGGATCCCGGCGGTCGTTTTAAATAGCTCAAACGAGAGATGCGCAATGCTGCCGGTGCCCGGGTTGGCGACATTCAGGCTGCCGGGTTGTTGTTTTGCGCGGCTGACAAATTCTGCGAGTGTTTTGACCGCTATCGACGGGTGTACCGACAACAGGCTGCTGGCCTCGACGAGTTGTGCCACGAATGAAAAATCAGCGACCGGATCGTAAGGCACCTTGCCGAGAAGTGCCGGGCTCATCGCCAGCGAGGTCACCGACGCCAGCACCATGGTGTAACCGTCGGGGGTGGCTTTGGCAGCGATCTCATGCGCGATATTGCCGCCGGCGCCGGCGCGGTTGTCGATGACCACTGGCTGGTTCATGCGCGCGCTGAGTTTGGCGGCGACGATGCGGCCGACCAAATCGTTGGCGCCGCCGGCAGCAAAGCCGACTAACAAACGCACCGGTTTCGCCGGATAGGGCTCGGCTGCGTGCACAGCAAGCAGCGGACACAGGATCAATACAAGGGCTGTCACCCAGCGGTCGAAGCATTTATGCAGCGGCATTTTGGGGGCCTCACGCGTCGCCAAAAATCGGAGTATAGGCGTGATCGCAGCGGGCGGCGTCATATAATCAGCCGTATTTGGGGGGTCAAGACATGAGCATGATCAGTCTCGCGCAGGCCGAAAAAATCATCGATTGCATACTCGCGCGGGCGCGCGAACTCGACTGCCGGCCGATGTCGGTGGTGGTGGTTGAACCCGGCGCCATCGTTAAGGCGTTCAAGAAAGAGGATGACTCGGCAATGATGCGTTTCGAAATGGCGATGGGTAAGGCGTACGCCGCGCTGGCACTCGGACGCTCGTCGAGTCTGGTGCGCATGCGTAGCGAGGAGCGTCCCCTGTTCATGGATTTTCTGTTCAAGGCTTCGCAGGATCGCATCTTCGCCGAGGGCGGCGGCATGTTGATCCGCGACGCGCATGGCGACGTGCTGGGGGCGGTCGGCGTCACCGGTGACACGCAGGAGTGTGATGAAGAGCTCGCCGCCTGGGGTATTCATCAGGCGGGACTGAAAACGGACGCCGACGCCACACAGTCGAAACACCATGTGCGTTTGAAGAAT
Source organism: Bordetella parapertussis (assembly GCA_945906935.1). GTDB lineage: Bacteria > Pseudomonadota > Gammaproteobacteria > Burkholderiales > SG8-41 > PALSA-1004. The sequence continues at coordinate 33,381 of CAMDSO010000015.1, read as the reverse complement.
TAAGGCGCGGCTGCATCGCAGGCGCAATCATGGCCGATCAAGGATAATTCGATGAATACCACTACGCAGCAATACGAGATTGATATCGAGGATGTTGAATACATCCGTCATGCCGGCAAGCCCTTCCTGGCCCGCGTCTACACACCGCGCGGCAGCGGCCCGTTCCCGCTGGCGATTGAAATTCATGGCGGTGCCTGGTGTCGTGCCGACCGCCTGCAGGATGCGCTGATTCACGAAGCGGTGGCGCGCAGCGGCATCGTGGTGGCCGCCCTCGACTTCCGCATGCCGCCCGAGGCCGCTTATCCGGCTTCAATTGTGGATATCAATTTCGCCATCCGCTGGTTTAAATCACAGGCGGCACGCTTCCACGTGTCGCCGGATCGTGTCGCCATCATGGGCAGTTCCAGCGGCGGCCATCAGGCCATGCTGGTGGCATTGCGCCCCGCTGACGCGCGTTATGCGGCCTTGCCGCTGCCGGACGCGGCGGGCGTTGTCAGTGCCGATGTCTGTTGCGCGGTGCTCTACTGGCCGGTGATTGATCCGCTCGGCCGTTACGAATATGCGAAGAAGCTCAAGGCGCAAGGCCAGCCCTATCCGCCGGTCGTCGACCGCGTGTTGCCCGATCATGATCGTTATTGGCAGACCGAGGCGGCGATGGCCGAAGGCAGCCCGGTGCGCATCCTCGAAGGTGGCGAGAAGACCGCTTTGCCGCCAGTGCTGTATGTGCAGGGCGAGGTGGATGTGGCGCATCCACGCGCGAATCTCGATAGCTTTGTCGCGGCCTACCGTGAGGCCGGCGGCACGGTTGATCTACATCTCTACGCCGGCGAAGGCGAGGGCTTTATTCTCTACAAGCCCGACACGCCGGCGGCGGTCGACGGTCTCAAAAAAATCATTGCGTTTTTGCACCGAGAGTATGCGTCGCGCCGCCAGGTCTGAGGGGCTGGCGGGTTATTTGGTTTTGTAGTCGTCGCCCAGTATTAACAAGCCTGCCCGCCTGCTTTGAGCGCAGTTTGATGGGCGCGTTCGATGCGTTCGTCATGTCCGGGGTGAGACGCCAGAAATGGCAGCGACGAAGAACTCGAAATCGTTTTGAGCATTTGCATGGTTCTGGCCGAGCCGCAGGCGCTATAACCGGCCGCCATCGCCCAGCGCAAGCCCAGTACATCGGCTTCGCGTTCTTCATCGCGTGAGTAGGCGGAAGTGACCGCGCCGACACCAAGATTGGCGAGGGTACCGCCCATCGGTACGCCGGCCACGCCCAGTACCAAGCCCAGCACATCGCTCACACCTTTGGCGGACTCAGCGCGTTGGCGGCGCAGTTCACCGTGTTTCAACGCAAGGTGGGCGAGCTCGTGGCCGAGTGTGGTCGCCAGTGCGTCCTGATCGGCGCCGATTTTTTCGAGCATCGGTAAAGTGAGTGCGATGATCTGGCGGCCGTTATTGGTGCTGGCAAACGCGTTGGGCACGTCGCCTGCCACTAGCGATACCTGTGGGTCCAGCCGGCTTTGCACTTGTAGCGCGGTGACGACCTTGCGCAGATTGGTCAGGTGAACGCCCTGCAGCGGATAGGATAGTCCGCTTTTACCTTTTAGCGTGATGTCGGCAAAAGCACTGGTCTGGTTCCAGTTGCCATTGAGTATCCAGGCGTCTGCCGCTGGTGCGGATTTTTGCGGTGTGCTTGCGCAGCCGCTGACGATCAGTATCGCCAGAGCGTGACGCAGGACGCGGGCTGCGTCACGCAGAAAGGATGGCGGTGGCATCCTGTTTTCGAACAGGCGGATTGGATGGCATTACACAGGGCATGATTGGGGAAACAAAACTGTCTTCATGCCGTGATGTCGACGTGCGATCCCTTAATCTCGCGTGGTGTTTCCGACACTGGTGCGGGTTTTTGTGCAGCGTGTTTTTCAGCCGCGACTTCGGCCGGCGGTTCTTTGGGTTGTGCGGGTTTGATGCTTGCCGGCGGAGTGCTGGCGGAATGGCTCACTGATGAGACGTTCATGGCGCGCCCTGTATCTGGATGATTAGACATTGATCATACCCTGAGATCCAGTAGCGCGAGGGCCGTATCGACGATGCCGGCAGGCAAAATCAACTGCACCGGTCGAATGCTGACATTACGCTTGCGGCGGAGGGTGAGAGTCACGACGGTTGTCGAGGGAAAAAGCATCGCAGTTCTTAAGAGGCCGCGATGCTGATGAGTTTACGCAGTGACGCTAGCAGACTCTTTAAGTAAAGAATTCTTGTTTTAAGTAATTTTATCTGCAGTGCATAACGGGTGTGGCTCGTTCAGTTCGCCCGCATGCCTGCAGTGCGAATGACTTTCGCCCACTTCGCAAATTCGTTTTTGAGAAAGGCGTTGAATTCAGCTGGCGTTGATTTCATTGGTTCGGCGCCGATCGCACGCAGGCGTTCGACCGCCTCGGGTTCGTTGAGGCTGCGCGTGACTTCCTGATTCAGGCGCGTAATGATTTCAGTGGGTGTGCCAGCCGGGGCCAGCAGTCCATACCACGACAGCACTTCAAACCCGGGCACGCCGGCTTCGGCGATGGTTGGCACCTCCGGCAGGTTCTCTGCGCGCTTCAGACTGGCGATGCCCAAGACACGCAGCCTGCCGGCTTTGGCGTGGGGTGAGGCCAGCGAGACGCTGGGGAATGCGGCCGAGATATGGCCGCCGACCAGATCAACGCTCGCCGGCGCTGCACCTTTGTAGGGAATATGCGTGAGCTTGATACCTGCCATGCTGTTGAGCAATTCACCGGCAAGATGTGAGGCCGAGGCAACGCCGGCCGAACCGTAGCTCAGCTCGCCAGGTTTTGATTTGGCCAGCGTGATGAGTTCGCGCAGCGTATGCGCCGGCACCGACGGATGCACCGCCAAAAGATTGGCGGAGGTGGTGAGCAATGCCACCGGGGCAAAATCCCGGTCGGTGTCAAACGGCAGGTTTGCATATAGAGAGGGATTGACCGCGTGCGCAAACGCCGGCAGCAGCAGCGTATAGCCATCGGGCGCTGCTTTGGCGACGGCCTCTGCGGCGATGTTGCCGCCCGCACCGGTGCGCGGCTCGACAACGACGGCTTGTCCCCAGCGTTCGGTCAGTCGCTGGCTTAAGAGACGCGCCGCCACATCGGTGGGCCCACCGGCAGCGAAGCCAACGAGGATGCGGATCGGTTTGTGCGGATACGGTTGCGCGTGCAGTGCAGATGCTATTGACAACAGCATCAAGGTCGTGAGGGCGGGGCGAAAGACTGGATGCATGGGTATCCCTAAGAAATGGGCGTTGCCGAACCGGTGACGAAGATTATAGCGGCCGCCTCTGCGTCGCCTCTGCGTACTTCAGCGCGGCAACTTCGTTTCCATCGACAGCGACGTTACAATGTACTGGCAAAAAAATACGCGGTAATCAATCGGAGATATTGATGGTCAAACTCGAATTTTACGATCCGTCCGGAACGCTGGACGCCTCGAAACCATATGCGACACGGCTGCCGTCGCTCGCCGGCAAACGTATCGGCATGCTGTCCAACGGCCAATGGCAGGCCTTTCGGATGCTGCCCTTGTTGAAGACGCTGCTGGAGACGGATTTCCCTGGCATCGAAGTCTTGTCCGAAGATCATTATCCGCAAGGCAATACCAGGATTGGCACTGCTGAAGTGGTGCAAATGGTCAGAGACAGCGGGGTGGATGCCGTCATTGTCGGCAACGCCGCCTGAGGGGCGTGCTCAACAGCGTGCGGCCGTGCTGCCGCGCAATTGGAGTTGATGGGGATCCCGACCGTGGTGCTGACGCGCCAGGAATTTATCGGCGTGGTGAAGAATGCAGTGTCCGGGATTGGTCTTGCCCCCGACATCGCGATGGTGACCTTTCCCACGGAGAATTTTTTGCCGAGTGCCGATCTGTCGGCCATTGAGGCGCGCAAGAGCGAGTTTTATGCCGGGCTCACTAAGTGGGTGTCGAACAAAGTACGCGCGGTTGCAGGGCGCATGTTGAGCGTCGAGGCGCCGACGTACGAAGAGGCCTTGAACAAGGCCAACGATCTGCTAATCGCGCGGCAATGGGGCGATGGTCTGCCACTGTGGCCGGCGACCACCGAACGCGTCAACTGGATCATGCGCGGCGCGCCACTGCCGCGTGCGCATGTGCTGGGCAAGTTTCCGCCGCGGGGCGCGATTGTGAAGGTCGAATCCTGCGCGATCGCGCTGGCGATGGCTGGTGGGCGTCCCGAGTATTTGCCGGTATTGATCGCCGCCGTGGAAGCATTTTTTGAACCGTCGGCGATGAGTGAATTGTTGCAGGCGACCTCCGGTAGTCCGTTTCCGGTGGTGATTGTCAGTGGACCGATGGCGAAGAAGATCCGTCTCAATTCAGGCTTTGGTTTGCTCGGGCCCGACCCTGAGCATCCGGCTGGTGCCAGCATCGGTCGCGCATTGCGCTTGATGCAACAGAATCTTGGTGGTGCGTTGCCGGCGACCGGTACGATGGCGGTGTTCGGTCAGATGCGTTACACCAACGCCGTGTTTGCCGAGGACGAGGAGGGCATGCCCGACGGCTGGCCGACTTTTACCGAGGAACGCCATGGCTTCGCGCGCGGTGTGAATTGCATTTCGCTGGCCTTTGCCAACGGCGCGGAGAATATTTTCCGCCGTGGTGCGAAGAAGGAAACCAAGGAAGAGGATGCACTGCAGGGCTTGCATCGCGTGGCGCAGTATCTGCGCGTGCCCAACATTCATTACATCTACGGTTATGCCGAGGGCACGCCGGGTATCGTGGTGCTGTCGAAAGTGGTTGCCGCCGATCTGGCTTCGCTCGGCTGGACCAAGAATTCGATACGCGAATTTCTCTTCGAGCATTCGAAAATTCCGCTCGCCGACATGCGCGCTGCCGGCGGCCTGGCGTGGATGGAGATTGCCTCCACCGAGGTGGCCCGCGAGAGCATGCAGCTTGATCCGTGGCCGATTGCAGCGAAGCCGTCCAACATCGGATTGGTGGTTGCCGGTGGCGGGCATTCGAGCCATGCGCTGTGGCTGCAGGGCTATTGCCCGGGCATTATCGGCCGCGAAATCAAGCTGCCGCCGGCATTTGATCAACTGGTGGCCGAAGCGGATGCCGCACGCGCGGCGGGCTCAAGCTGAGCCAGCGGCGGGTGCTGTTGTGTGTCAGTGCCCGCCAGAAAACACAACCAGCGGTGGCAGTAGAGCGCTGGCGTAATCATTGCGCTTGACGTGCGCATGGCCGCTTCGCTAGGGCACGCTGCTCAGCGTAATCAGCGTGCTCGGCGTGTTTGGCGCGCTCGGCACGGTTAGAACAGTTAGAACGTTGAGCCCGTTGAGCTTTTAGAACTGTGTATTTAACGATCGATGCTGAGCTGGCGGAAGGTCCAGGCGACGATGCGGCCTTTCTTTTGTCCTTGCGACATATCGATGGTTTCGACCCGTAATGCCTCGACTTTCTGCAGAGCGCGGTAAACGTCGGGTAAATGGGCGGCCTGCGAGACCAGCGTCGTAAACCATAAACATTGGGTGGCAAAGCGCCGGCTTTCCCCAACCATGCGTTCAATAAACGCGACTTCGCCGCCATCACAATAGAGTTCATGGGCGTGTCCGCCGAAATTATGGGTTGCGGTTTGCCATTCATCATAGGGGAGCGCTTTGCCGGCATTCTTGCTCAAGCCCTTCAATTTGCGCTGCGTCGCCGCCTGCGCTTCGCGAAAGGATTGATGGAAGGGCGGATTGCACATCGTCAGATCAAAGCTTTCATGGGCCCGCACGGCTCCGTTGAAAACGGCGGTAGCCGAGTTTTGCAAACGCAGTTCTATGCATGAGGTAAGCCCCCTGTTGGCTTTGAGGATCTGCTGCGCGTTGGCGAGCGCGGTTTCATCAATGTCGGTGCCGACAAAGTGCCAGCCATATTCTCGAAAGCCAATCAGCGGATAAATCGCATTGGCACCGACGCCAATGTCGAGTACCCGGACCGGTTTACGGGTCGGCTTGCCCGCGATATGACGGATGCCCGGTAAATCAGACAGGTAATGAATGTGATCGGCGCGACCCGGGATCGGCGGGCACAGATACCCAGGTGGAATATCCCAGCCCAAGATCGCATAAAAATGTTGTAGCAAGGCCTGGTTAAGGGCTTTGACAGCACGCGGGTCGGCGAAATCGATGGAGGCGTCCTGGTAGGCATTCAAACGCACGAACTTTTTCAGCGCCGGGCTGGTGGCGATCAACTCGTCGAAACGATAGCGCTGACGGTGTTTGTTGCGCGGATGCAGGCCGCTCTTGATGGCCGCGTTGCGGGGGCTGCTCGCCGCCGGCATGGCGTCGACAGCCGGCTCTGCAACCGGGTTGATGTGGGTTTTGCTGATCTTGTGCGGCATACAGGCCCTGTGTGGAACGAATGAGGTCATCGCGGTTGGCGGCATTGTCGCCGTGACCGCACCCGGCACACGTGCTGTTTGTGCCTGTCGCGAGGCCTGTATGGTAACGGAGATGTCTATGGCAGCGGTACTACAGCGCGGATAAACCAGCCGATTTTGCTTTGGCTATTACTGATGGGCTGGCCGTGGCAAGTGTTTGCGCAGGCCGCTCGCCGCGCTGCACGCCGCCTCGATACGCTGTTAGCGTAGAGTGCTGATTTGCTTGGCCGCACGCAGCCACAGCATTAATCCGCCCAGCGTGAGCGCAGTGCAGAGGGCAAAATAAACGCGCAGTCCGAAGACCGGACCGATTAATCCGGCCCCAAACGGCATCAGTCCCATCCCAATGCACTGAAACGAAGAAGCATAAGAGATCGCTCTCGCATCCATGCCAACCGGGGTGTGGGTTCTGAGCAGTTGTATGATCGCTGGCAGCATTGCCGCTGAGGTGAGGCCGAAGGCAAGTCGCACCATTACAAGTTGCAATGGCGTTTGCAGAAAAGGCAGTGGCGCGTGGGTGAGTGCCGCCGCTGCGGTGGCAAACAGCAACACGCGCGAGGGCCCGTAGCGATCCAGTACACGGCCCCATAGCGGCACCGCGATGATGCTGGTGATGGCGAGACCGATTGCCGCGGCACCGACCCAGAATGTCTCGCTACCCGCGCCAGCAGGTTGCGCATCGAGTAGTTGCAACATGTAGATGCTGACGATGGCCACATTGCCATACCACAATGCGGCAAACAGAAAGCTCAGAAAATACAGGGGCGCCATGTGTGGCACGGCAAGGATTTCACGCAGGCTGCCTATCCAGTCGGGGCGCCAGGGCCCGCTCACGGTTTGTTTTTTCTCGCGCACGAACAGCGCCACCAATACACCACCGGAGAGCATCATGCCGCCGCTCATCCAGAACAACCAATGCTGGCGGTCGATCACCGCAGCCAGCAAAGCACCGATGGCGGGGCCGATGGTCTGCCCCACTAGTCCGCCGGTCTGTGCATAGGCCAGCGCACTGCCGATACGCCGCGGCGGCGTATTGGCTACGAGCAGGGCCATGCTGGCGTTCATGTAGCCGTAGAAGAAGCCGACCGTTACCACCAGCACGGCGAACCATAGCGGGCTTTGCGCAAACGGCACCAGCATCATCACGCAGCCCATCCCCAGCATCGCGCGCAGCACCATGATCTTGCGGCCGTAGTGATCGGCAATGTCGCCCCAGATCGGACTGATGGCGAAGCCGATGACGTTGAAGCCGAGCATGATGTAACCCACCCAGGTCTCAAGGTTTTCGCTCACCCCCAAGTCCCGCAGCATCAGCGGCAGGAAGGGCCAGGAGAGGGCGAAACCGAGGCTGCACAAAAGAGTCGCAAGCGGCAGCACCTTGAGGTTGTGCCGCCAATATGGAAATTGCCGCGATTCCTCGGTCTCGTCGCCGGTGTCGCTCATTCCCGGGTCCGGTCAGACACGTAATCAGCGCCGACAACCGCTGTGGTTCGTTGCGTATTGTGCAAACGTAAGAGACGGGTGTGCATGACCGCTACTGGCAGATCGATAGGATTGATAAGGAGGGGTAACAGGCGCCCATTAATCCGCCGTAATCTTCGCCGCCCTCACGACATCGCCCCACTTCTTGATTTCGTCGCGGATGAGGGTGGTGAATTCCTCCGGCGTCGAAGGCGTGGCCACGGTGCCGCCACCGAGGTAGCGATCCATGACATCCTTTTGCTTGAGAATATCGACGATCTCGCGGTTCAGGCGCTGAATGATTTCGCGTGGCATGTTGGCCGGGCCAACGACACCGCCCCATGAATAGGCTTCATAACCGGGCACGCCCGCTTCGGCTACTGTCGGTACTTCAGGCAGCATCGGAATACGCATGCCGCTGCCGACGGCGAGTGCGCGTAGTTTGCCGGCGCGCACTTGCGAGAGCGTGGGCGGAATGCTGCTGAAGGCCACCGGTATTTCGCCAGAGAGCAGTGCCAGCGACATCGGCCCGGTTCCCTTGTACGGGATGTGCACGATATCGACCTTGGCCAGTGATTTAAGAAGTTCTGCCGCGAGGTGGTCTGAATTACCGGCGCCCGACGAGCCGTACGACAATTGCGCGGGTCTGGCTTTCGCCAAGGCGATCAGATCGTGCACATTCTTGACCGGCAGCGCTGGATGCACCAGCAGCAACAGCGGAAAGTCGCAGACGCGCGCGATGATGCTGAAGTCGCGCAGCGGATCATAGGGCAGATTTTTGTAGACCGACGGATTGACCGCGAGCGGACCGGCCGAGGCGCTGGCGATGGTGTAGCCATCGTTGGGTGCGGCCATCATGGCCTGCAGCCCGGTGATACCGTTGGCACCGGCGCGGTTGTCGACGATAACTTGCTGGCCGACGCGCTCGCTGAGTTTTTGCGCGATGATGCGCGCCATGAAATCAACACCACCACCCGGCGGGAATGGCACGATCATGCGGAGCGGTTTGTTGGGGTAGGTTTGTGCGCAGGTGATGGTGGCGGTCAGTGCGGCGATGGCGCAGGTTGTGGCGGTGAGCAGCGTTTTGAGTTGCATGGTGGGGTCCCGATTAAAAAGTGCACTGAGTGTTGTCTGGTTGCGGCGTGTTGTCAATCGAGCGGGCAGGGTGCTGGCTTCTTTGGGGGCATGCTCGTGCCGCGCAATTTGACTATTCGCCGGACGGATGTGTGTTGTCTTGCCCGTCCTCGATTCAGGCAAAATCACCGCTTCAATATACAAGGAGTTTGAGTCATGGCATCTCTGAGTCGGCAGTTGGCACGCTGGGTGGTGGGGCTGCAGTATGAAGACCTGCCGCCCGCGGTGGTGGACCGTGCCAAAGGCGTCACGCTGCAATGTCTGGCGTCGATCTTGATCGGTTCGCAGACATCACCCGGGCGTGAGGCGGTGGAGTTGATCCGGCAGGAGGAGGCTGGTGTGAGTCGCGGTGCGACCATCATGGTCTTGGGCGGCACGGTGACGAAAGGTGGTGCAGCCTTTGCTAATTCTGAAATGGCTTTTGCCGGCGGCAAGTGGGATACCTTCCGCATGCTGATGCATCCGGGCACCAGTGTGATTCCGGCGGCGTTTGCAGCAGCCGAGGAGTGTGGTGCGTCTGGCAAGGATTACATCACGGCGCTGGCCGCAGGCTACGAGGTGATGGAACGACTGGCCGCCGATTTCATCCCGACGCTGATGTCGCGCGGCTTTCACGCCAGCCCGGTGTTCGGGATTTTTGGCGCGGCAGTGGCGGCGGGGAAAATGTTCGGTCTGAATGAAGATCAGATGAACAGCGCGATTGCGCTCTGCGCGAGCATGGCCGGTGGCAATCTGGAAGGCCCGCGCAGCGGCGGCCGCGCGCTGCGTGAAGGTGTCGCCACGCGCAATGCCTTGTTCGCCGTGGCGCTGGCGCGGCAGGGGCATGTCGGTGGTGAAACGGTGCTCGAAGGCGAAGCCGGTTTCTATCACGCCTATATTGGCAACAATCAGGGGCGGTTGACCTATAGTTTCACCGGTGACACGCGCGCCAATCTGGACAACATCACTGCGGGTCTCGGCGCGTCGTGGATATTTCTCGAAACGCTCTACCGTATTTATTCCACCTCGGGTTACAACATCGGGCACATCGCGGTTACCGCGCAGCTGTGCACCGAGCATTCGATAAAACCTGATCAGATCGAACGCATCGAGGCGGTGGTGAACTGGCTGGAGACGCAGTATCCAAGCCCGGCGTTTCCCAATCGGCGTGAAGACAAAATCCATAAGCCCGGCAGCACGGCGTATCACCTCGCCTTCGCGGCGATCCAGCGCGGCTTTCCGATGTTGAGGGACTGGGTGCCGCAAAGCGTCAGTGCCGACGATCCTCCCGAGGTGTTGGAGTTGATGAAACGGGTGACGATCATTCCGTCCCACACCACCGGGCTCTTCGCGCCGCGTATCAGCATTTTTACCCTTGACGGAAAGTCTTATACGCGGCAAGGCACTGGGCAGGAATTCATTTGGAACTACGAGGAGCAGGCGCGGCGGGTGCGTGACCTGGTGCCGGGGCTGCCGCTGAGCGCGGAGCGCTTTGAGACGATCATACAAACCTGTCGCGCGCTGGATGGGCAAGCGCGGGCCGATGCTTTGATCGGCTTGACGATGCCGGCGTAAGGCTGACGGTCATCGTCGTCGTCGCGGACGTCAGCGCGGCTTTTCTTCAAGCGCGGCGTAAGGGCCGACGGCATAGACGATGCGTCCGCCCACCATGGTAAGCACGGAGGTGATGCCACCGATCTGGTTAAGCGGCGCGCCGAGGTAATCGCGGTTCAATACGGCCAGATCGGCGAGTTGTCCGACGGCGAGGGCGCCGCGGCTGGTTTCTTCGAAGCTGAACCAGGCGCTGCCCTGTGTGTAGAGGCGCAGGGCTTCAAGGCGTGTTGGTGTTTCCGCCGCGCTGCGCATGGCGATGCCGGAGACGGTTTTGCCATCGAGCATCCATTGCAGCGCGACAAAGGGGTTGGGCGTCATCACGCGATGTGCATCGGTGCCGCCACCGACCGGCAGTTGCAGGCGCAGCGCGCTGGCGAGCGGTGGCACGCTGCGCGCGGCTTCAGCGCCGCGCTGGCCGAGGAAGGCCTCGCCACGAAAATAAAACGCGTTCTGCACCAGCCAGCCCATGCCCAGGATACGCAGGCGTTGCAAGGTCTCGGGCGAGGCATCGTTGAGATGCGCGACCGACCAGCGTAATGGTGCAACCGGCGTATCGGCATTCACCCGCGCCACCACATCGAGCAGGTGGTGCACGTGGCGGTCGTTGTGCCAATGAAAGGTCGCTGTCATGTTTTGGCCGGCCGCCCAGCGCAGCACGGTTTCGAGCCGCGCTTTTTGCGCAGCGTCCGGTTGATCGTTGTTGTAATGGCCCCAGGTCACGTTCTCACCGATACCGTTGAAGCGCAGCCAGGCATCGCCGCCGCCCATCGGCCGTTGTTGTGTCAGGCGTTTGAAGTCTTCGAGTTCATGGTCGTCACGCGGTGCGCTGAGGCTGTAGCGCAAGCGTAGTGTGAGTGCGTTTTCGCGCCAGAGCTGGAACAGCGGTTGGTAATCGTCCTCTTCGATGTTGTAGCCGCCAGGGTCAAGGACGCCGGTCACGCCCATGCTATTGAGTGTGCGAAAAAATGCGCGCGTGCCGGCGAGCTTCTGCGCGTAGGTCGGTCTTGGCAGCAGGTTGAAGAGATCGCTGATGGCACGGTTGTCACCGGCCAGCCATCCGCTCGGCCGGCTGTTGGCATCGCGTTCCATCGTCAGGCGTTTTGACCATGCGGGGTTATCCGCAATGCCAAGCGCGGCCGCGCCTGCCGGGTCGAGTAACACGCTGCTGTAGAACTTCTGAATGTAGACGTGATGATCCGGTGCGGCGGCGCTGATCTCGGCCTGCGTCGGGCGGCGGTCTTCGCGGAATTGCCGTTCGCTCCAACCGCCCGCCACCACCAGCCATGCGCCCTTGGGCGTGGTTTTCGCGGCGGCTTGCAAACGCTCGAGCGCCTGCTTTAAGGTTCTGACGTCCGACCAGTGGACCTCGCTGGTATAGCTGATGCCGGCACGGATGGCGTGGATGTGCGAATCAATCAGGCCGGGGATGACGGTGCGGCCGCCGAGCTCAATGATGCGTGTTGAGGCGCTAGCCAGCGCGCGTATGGTGGGGGTGTTGCCGATGGCGCTGATTTTGCCGTCGCGTAACGCCAACGCCTGTGCATGCGGTGCGCCGTAGACGACGACTTTGCCATTGATGAGTATGGCGTCTGGCGGTGAGGCGGATTGCGCCTGTGCGCTTGTGATGCCGGTCAGTGCAAGGAGGAAATGCGCAACGATGCGGGCAAAGCGGTAGCGAGCGGCGGACCTTACTGGCGCTGCATGGTGCATTCGGTCTCGATAAACATTGCAGTGTTGCCTGGTGGCGTGCGGCGGTTGATTTTAGTCTGCTTGTAACCGGTCTTGAGGCAGGAGACCTGCACCTCATCCGCCAGAACGGCTTTGCTGATGTGCCCGCGGTAGAGGCCCAATACATTGGTCTTTAAGGTGAGCGCCTTGCCTTTTTTCGGCTGCAGGACGACCTGCGCATCGGCCACCGCCGAGCCGCGCGTGTCACGTACAAAGCCGAAATAGGCGGGACCCTGGCCTTTGACATCGTTGGCGGCGTCGTAGTCGTCGCCGCCCGCAAAGGCTAGTGTTGCTGCAGTCATGCTCAGCGCCAACGCCAATAAACGGATCAGCATCTTCATAGGGGCATTCCAGAAATCAGCAGATTGATGGTGCTGGAAATCGCTCGCTGCTGCGCAGACGAACAATTATTCCCAACGCCAGTAAAATTTTAACGAATAAACCAGCACCGGCAGCAACACGATCGGTAGCAGCCACGCCAATGCCGACGGAATCCGCGCGCGGACTTTTTCCGGCAGCAGGGTGGCGAGACCGCCGGCGAACAGTGCGCCGAGCGCCGAGCTGGCGATCCAGCCATACCAATACATCGCCGGGCCTTCGTCCATGCGTGCCCGCGCAAAGCCCGGATCAATGCGGCCGGTGCCGGGGTGGTAGGTGAACAGCGGTAACGCCGCCATGTCGCAGATTACGTAGAGAATGGCAAACGCGATACCGAAGACGAGGGCGAAGGTGCCGGCAGGTGAGAGGGCCGGTGCGGTGTTTGATATCTGCTGATTCACAGGCCGAACCCGCGCACATTGTTGACGACGTGGCCGGCCAGAAACGCGTACCAGCAGATCACGGCGAGCACTACGGTCAGCCATTTGCGCGCCTGTTCAAAGGCGGCGTTACGCGTGTTTTTCCAGAGATGCCAATAAAACGGCAGCAAGCCGAGGCCGATCGTCGTCAGGTGTTCTTTTAATTCGAAGGCCCCCTGGGTTTTCCAGAAGCCCTCCTGTTCCATCGGGATGCGCACATAGATGCGGTACTTGGCGTAGATCCAGCCGCCGAGGATGAAGGCGATTATCCACAAAACGCATACAGCGGTGGCGTAGCGCGGCCCCGATACCGAACGAAAGTGGGTGACGAAGCCAGGGTTACCCCCGCTGCGCGGCGGTGCGAACACGGCAGCCGCCTGATGCGTGATTGCACCGAGGAGTGCAACCGACAACAAGGCGTGGCCCATCAAGAGGATGGTCCAGAACGTGTTGACAGAAATATAGTCGAGAAGGAAATCCATCATACCTCTATCAAACAGCGGCAGCGCGAGATTGCAACCCGCGCCGCCGGGTTTCTAGTGCGCCAGTGGGTTCGGCCGGATTTGGAAGTGCGCGGCCAGCGGCTTGCTACCTTTGCCGCCTTCAATCAGCCACGGTGTGCGATCCCCGTTGGCCGCCCACAAGCCGCGGCCTTTCCAACCGGCGTTCGGATCGTCGATCCGGCCGTCAAAGCCTTTGGCGTAAAAGCCCAGCGGGTAGGGCACGCGGATCGAGACCATCTTGCCGTCCTTGTTCAGCGCGACCAGGCCGTCCATCAGGTTGGCGGTGGACATCGGAATGTCGTCGCCAAGACCGAAGGTGTTGTGCTGGTCGACCCACGAGTAGTAACTCGACTCGGCGCTGTTATCGCCGATACCCTTGAAGCCGGGGCCGGGATACTGATGAAAGGCCCAGCCTTCAGGGCAGTGGTCGCCAGTGGCTTTTGGACCGTTCAGCGGGCCCTTGCATAGCCGACGATCAAATACGCCCATGTGGCCGCTGGCCAGCGAGACCCAGACACGGCCTTGCTTGTCGATGTCGCCACCGCGTGGACCGAAGCCGGGCAGCGGCACGGTGTACTGCTCGGCCAGTGCCTTGTGCGGGTTTTTGGTCGGATCAATGCGCACGATCGTACCCGGGTTGCCGCGCAGCGTGCCCCACACCGAACCGTCGGTCGGGCTTGGCATCACTGCGTAGAAGGTGGCGCCAATACGCATGTCCTTGCCGGCTTCCTGCGGCTTGCCTGGTTCGGTGTATTCATCGCGTTGGCCGTTGCCGTTGGTATCCAGCACCAGCGCCGTCCAGCCTTGCGATTTTTGAATATCCCCGGTTTCGTCGAGCATCTTGGTGTTGATCCAGCCAACGTTGCCGCCACCACCACCGGTGCTCATCCACAGCGTGTCGTTGGCGTCGTAACCGAACTGCAGGTGATGCGAGCCGAAGCAGGTCTGATACGCGGTGTACTTCTTGGTCTTCGGATCGTACATCGTGACACGACGGTTGGTGCTGTTGAGCGGAAACTCGACTGCGGACGGATGCGTTGAGCCTTTTTTGCAGAAGTCGGGGTTATCCGGCTTGTGACCGGTGGCGGCGAGCCAGAGGCGGCCGTGGCGGTCGAACATGGAATTATGGTTGTTGGCCCTGCTGTTCCAGATGTTCTCGTCCCCCCAATAGGCCGAGGGTTGCAGGATATTGATTGATCCCGCGTTGCCAGGGCCGAGTGCCAGTGGCATGTCCGGGGTGGTGGGCAGCACGAAATTACTTGCCACGTTTTTGACCGGATCAAGGATCGGCATGTCATCACAGGCATGCTCACATTGACCATAGAGCGGGCCATAAGCGTTGACGGTCGGATAACGCCGGTCGCTGGCGACCAGGTCATGCAGATATTGTTTGGGGTTGTGCCAGTCGCGCAGCGTGACGACGATGTTGCGTTCGACCCCTTGCGGACGTGTCGGCTTGTTGGAAGGCAGTTCGCCTTTGGCGACGCGCTCGGTCCAGTCGGCGAGGTATTTAAACGGCATACCGCCCAACTGCCCTGCAGCCTGGAGAACCATGTTCTCTCCCGCCTGTCCTGCTTGGATGCGGCGGATCCAGGCGTCCTGATGGGTGCGGCCCTTAAGGTGGTAGTCAGGGATGGTGCGGGTTGACAACTGCCCCAGCTGATGACAACCGACGCAGCCGTTGTTTTTCATGCCGTTGAGATAATCGGTTAGCTTGACGTTCGCCGGCGCGTCTTTGCTGCCGAAGACCTTGGCGTCGGGAAGGTTCATCATCGAGTACCAGTAGATCGCCGGGTAATACTGTGCCGCCGCGGTTTCGTTTGGTGCGGTAACGGCTTTCAGGTTGAGCTGCTTGCCCGGTTCGCTTTTGGTTTTGGGGGAGTCGACCAGACCGTAGCCGCGCACCCAGATGTCGTACTTGGCTTTAGGCAGGTCGGGGATGACGTAACGACCTTGATCATCGGTGACGACAATGCGGATGAAGCGCACCGGCAGATCGTGCGTTTCGGCGATCACCCAGACGCCGGCCTCCGGGCCTTTGGCGCCGGTGACGACGCCACCGATGTCGTCGCTGTCGATGGCCACCGCGGCCGGTTGTTGCGCCTGCAGTGTGGCTGGCGCGATCAGCCCGAGCGCTGCAATACCGATTGCAGTGACGCTGGTCAAAATAAATTTTTTCATGGTCTTTCCCCCTATTGCAGTAGACGATTTAGGTCGGAAATAACGCCGAAGCGACGCCGAAGCAACGCCGAAGCTGCGCACCTCGCAGGTCCAACGATCAGGCCTCTTTCCCCACCATGCTGCCGCAAACCGCGTGCACCTGAAGGCGTGCGCCGACTAAATTATGCCGATGCCGCGCTGGTCGGTTCAGGAATCGCTGTTGCAGTGGGTTGGAATATTAGAAACTTGTTTTGCCCACCCGCACCATAGCACCGTGCTCCATGGCGGTCAAACCACGCGGCATTCGATTTCCCGCTTTTGTGGTGGGCTTCCGCGGGCGTGCATAAGAGCGGTTTGGCGGGGAGCAATAGCGGGTTTTCGGTGGCGGGTTGGAGCAGGTGCGGCGGCTTGGTGGCGGGCGGCGCCAGGATTGCTGCGGCCAACCGTAAAACTCACCTAAAATGAACCGGGCATACCGGCCTCGCCGCCCCTGATCATCATGCGGCGTGTTGCTGAGGCCCGTGTCTTGGCGTGAGGATGCCGGATGGTTACAGCAACGCAGGTTCAAAAAGATGCGACATCGTCGGCGCGGTTATACGTTGTGCCGCCTGATGCCGCGCTTAAAAAAGGAGACAAAAAATGATCGAGCGTCTGTGGGTGATTGCGTGTCTGACGGCGGTGCTGGCATCGACATCGGTGGGGGCGGCAGAGCCGTTTCCGGACCGACCCGTGCGCGTGGTGGTGCCCTTGACCGCGGGGTCGGGCGCCGATATCGCCGCGCGTATTGTCGGTCGTGCGCTGACCGAGGTGTGGAAACAGTCGGTGGTGGCGGATAACCGCCCCGGGGCCGGCGGTCAGATCGGCACGCAGATGGTGGTGCGCGCCAACGCCGACGGTTATACGTTGATGGCGCAATCGGCTTCGCATGCCGCCAATCCGGCGATCTATGAAAAGCTGCCGTATGACTCGCTGCGCGATCTTGCGGATGTCGCCTTGCTCGGCACCAGCCCCTACATCATGGTTGCCGCCCCCACCGGACCGTATCGCGATTTGCGCGCCTTGATTGGCGCCGCTACCGCCAAGCCTGGCGAGATTCCGTTTGCCTCCGCCGGTGTCGGCAGTTCCACCCACCTGACCGCGGAGTATTTCAATCAGGTCGCTGGTGTGCGCATGATTCATGTGCCGTTCAAGGGTTCGCCGGAGGCGATCACCGATGCGGCAACCGGTCGCGTTGCCTACTACATGGCACCCATCGGCACCGCCATCGGCATGGCGCAGGAGGGGCGGGTGCGGGTGCTGGGCGTCACCTCGGCCAAACGGGTGCCGCAGTTGCCCAATGCGCCGACGATCGCCGAGCAGGGCCTCGCGGGCTTCGAGATCGACCTCTGGTTTGGTCTATGGGCGCCGGCGGCGACACCGCAGGCGGTGCTGCAAAAAATCAACGCCGATACCAATCGGGTGCTGCAACGGGCCGACGTCAGGGAGCAATATGAAAAACTCGGCATGACGCCTGGCGCGATGGGCATGGAGGAGTTCGGGCGCTTTGTGCGCAGCGAAATCGCCAAGTATCAGAAGATCGTCAAACAGGCCGATATCAAGCCGCTGTAAGGGCATCGGCGGTATTGGCAGTCTTTATCAATACATCTCAATATGGCAATCGTCACCAGTTTAGTGACGATTGCTGCTCTAACGGAGGCACGTAACCATGAACTTTGAGACAGATGACAGCAGCGCAGCGTCACGCCGCGCATTTTTGACGGGCGTGGCCGCACTCGGGGCCGGGGCGTTGTTGCCGGGATGTCAGACAGCGGGGGTTGCGGCTGCACGCGCGCAACGCATCGACGTGCATCACCACATTGCGCCGCCGTCGTATTCGTCCGCATTAAAGGCGATGAAGCGCGGACACGCCGCGTGGTCGATCGAGGCGTCGCTCGAAGACATGGATAAGAGTGGTATCGCCACCGCCATGACTTCATTGATCAACCCGGGCATGCAGGCCTGGTCCACCGACATCGCGATGGCACGCCGGATCGCGCGCGAGTCGAACGAATATGCGGCCACCCTCGCACGCGATTATCCGGGCCGCTTTGGTTCGTTCGCCTCGATTCCGTTTCCGAATATCGACGGCAGTTTGCGTGAAATCGAATACGCACTCGATACGCTGAAGGCCGACGGCATTTATTTGTGGACCAGTTATGGCGGCAAGCTGCTCGGCGACCCGGCGTTTTTTCCAATTCTCGAAGAACTCAACCGGCGCCGCGTGGTGGTTTACACGCATCCGGCGACGCCCGACTGTTGCGCGAAAATCATGCCCTATATTTCGATCAACGCGATCGAGGGGCCGGTGGACACCACACGCACCATGGTGAGTCTGATGTTTCAGGGCGGGGCGGCGCGCTTTCCGGACATTCGCTGGATTTTCTCGCACAGTGGCGGCGTCACGCCCTTCCTGTTGTCGCGCTTTGAACGCGAGGAAGAGGCGCTCAAGGACAAGGGAATATTGCCGCGCGGCGTCATGCATGAGTTGCGCAAGTTTTATTACGACACTGCGCAGGGCAACCATCCGGGGGCGCTACGTGCACTGCTGGAGATCATTCCGACTTCACGCGTGCTCTACGGCACTGATTTTCCGTTTCGCGATGGCGCCGAGGTGATCGATGGTCTCGGCCGTCACGGCTTTCGCGCCGATGATCTGCGTGCGATCAACCGGGATAACGCCTTGCAACTGTTCCCGCGTCTACGCAGCTGACGCTACGCGGTGGTTGGTGGGCGCCGCAACCGGCTGATACGCGATCAGCCGGCTGTGCGCAGGCGCCGCACAATATGTGGCGCCCGCGCCTGCAACTTAGTCGCCGCCGTGAAACGGCGCGAGCTTGCGCTTGTAGCCGACCAGCGCCTCGGTGATCTTGAAGCGTGACGGATACGGAAACGAGACGTGTTTTTGCACGTGCGCGTCGCGCACATACTTCTCGATCGGCATGCCCTGGATGACACCGGCGCCGCCAAATAATTCGAGCGCCTGTTCGGTGATGCGCTGCACCGCGGTGCCGGTGAAGGCGATCGCCATGTGCTCGTAGGGCAGGGCTTCGACGCTGCCGTCTTCGATCGCTTCGGGATGATCCTTCACCCACGCCGCGGTCCAGATCAGGCGGCGCGCCGCCTGCAGATTCATCGCCATTTCAGCAATCGCCAGGCCCACAGCCTGATGCTGGATGATGGGTTTGCCGCCGGAGATACGCTCCTGCACGTATTTGAGCGTTTCTTCATAGGCGGCGCGGCCGAGGCCGAGGGTCAGCGCGGCGATCGTTGGATGGGTGCCCATGTCGGTGCGGCCCTTGGGCGACGGCGGCAGGATGCGTCCGGCCGGAATGCGCACATTGTCGAACACCATTTCCGCGGCGTTGTCGCCAACCCGCCGCCCGAACTTCGACATCGGCCGGCGCGACAGTCCGGGCGAGTCGCCCTCGACGAGAAATGATTGCACACTGCCGTCTGGAATCTGCGCGCGCAGCACGATCAACTTGGCGAGATATCCCACTGTCTGGTAGGCCTTGGTGCCGTTGATCAGCCATGAGCCGTCGTCTTGTGGGGTAGCCTGGGTGCGCAGGCGTATGGTCGGTGGCGTTTCGGTGAAGAAGTCAAAACCGAAATCAGTCTCCGGTTCGTGGATCGCCACCGTCGTGAAATACAGATCGTCACTGACGAACTTGGGCAAAAAATAAGCGCGCTGTTCGGGCGTCATGCGCAGCTCGAACCAGTCGCGCGCGCGCCGCGCGGTCAGCATGAAGTAATAGGCGGTGCCCAGTTCGCCGGCGGCCAGTTCCTCGGCGACGAGGCAGGAGGTGATGTGGTCCGACATGCCGGAGCCGCCGTTTTCTTCTTGTAGCACAAAGGTGCGAAAGCCGAGTTGCGAGCCCTGCTTCAGGAGGCCCCAGGGTACGCGTTTTTCCCAGTCATTTTCACGGTCCAGCGGCATCGCCGTGGGTTTGATGTCTTCCTGCGCGAACTTGCGGGCGAGATCGCGAAACTCACGCTGCTCCTGCGACAAACGAATATCGAACACAAAGCCCCCTTCAGTGATGGCGGTTTAAGTGGCGGAATGTTAGCACGCGTGCCGTGGCGTTTTGGCAGATGGCGGCGAGGTCGCGAGGTGCGCAAGCGGATCTTGTATTTGATGAGACTTTGAGGAACACTGCTTGAGGATTCACTGCTCGGCGCTTAAGCGTTGCTGAGGCGTTGCTGAGGCGTCGCTGAGGCGCCGTTTTTACAGGTGCATAAAATTCAGAAGAGATTTCGCCGCAGGATTGGGATGGATGTTTATTGTCTGCGCCCGTTATTCGGCAAAATGGTTTGCAGGGGCCACGAATTTTTGTTGTAGCCGTCCTTTGATACTTTCGAGGCTTTTCGTTTAATGATTTCGCGCTGGCCCTTTTCTGCGCTGCTGGTTTGGACCTCCGGCTGGCTGTGCTACGGATTGCTCTTGCTGGGCGATATTCCGGCCGTGGTGGCCCTATTATGGGCTGCGCTGATCGGAATTTTAGCGAGTGCTGTGGCGAGCATGAGGGGGTATTCCACCATGCGTGTGGCAGTTTTTGCGCTGGGTTTCCCTGTTTCACTTTTGTTGTCCGGAGCGGTTGCACTGCCGCCATGGATGTGGTTGTTGCCGCTGGCGCTGGCCTTGCTGATTTATCCCCTGCACACCTTGCGTGACGCCCCTGTGTTCCCGACGCCGTTGCAGGCGCTGCGCGAACTCCCCGGTCACGCAACTTTGCCGCCGCAGGCTTTGATACTCGATGCGGGTTGCGGTGCGGGCGACGGTCTCCGCGCGCTTCGCCTCGCGTATCCGCAGGGGCGTTGGGTCGGGATTGAATTGAGCCGGCCGTTATGCTGGATGGCGAAATTGCGTTGCCCCTGGGCGCGCGTGCTTCATGGCGACATTTGGCATGAAGATTGGGGGAGGTATGAAATGGTGTATTTGTTTCAGCGCCCCGAGAGCATGCCACGCGCGGTTGCCAAGGCAAGGTCGGAGATGAGGCCCGGTACGTGGTTGGTCAGTCTGGAGTTTCCGGCGCTGGACCTGCTGCCGGTTGCGGTGCTGCCGGCGGGGGCAGAGCGCTCGCTGTGGTTGTACCGGCTGCCGTTCATATTCGCCACCCATTAGGCGGGTGGCGGGGGCGTTCGGCTGGTCGTCAAGTCGGTCTCGCCTCGGTTTGGGACGCATAGCCCTGATCGCTCCTTGCTGTCATGCCCAATCGCCCTGGTTTATTTTGAAATCCGTGTTTTCAAGGAACTATTGTGCATTTGTATATTTAAATATATTTAAAATCTATTTAACAAATCTAACATTTATAGTAAATTATTGTCGTGGCTGATCGGGTTGTGAGCGCAGCTGGCCGCAACCTGTGTTGGGAATCGTCCCTATCTCTATGGGTTAGATATGAAAAACAGCATGGCTGAAACAGTTGTTCGCCGCCGCCGGGTGCTGGTGGTGGAGGATCACGACGATACGCGCAAGCTGATTCTGGCGACGCTGCGGTTGCGTAATCTCGAAACAGAATCCGCCGCCGATTCGGACGCCGGCCTGGAAAAATTCAATAGCTTCAAACCCGATCTGGTGTTGCTCGACATCATGATGCCCGGCCGTCTTGACGGTCTTGGTATGTGCCGGCAGATCCGCGCCGATGCCGGTGACGCGGTGAAGATTGTCTTTGTCACCGCCAGGGGGCAAAGCGCCGATTTCGCCAATGGCCGCAGCGCCAAGGCGGACGCCTATATCGTCAAGCCCTTCGGCCCGATCAAATTTCTTGAAACTGTCGATTGGTTGCTGGTGTGATCAAACCGTTTCATTCGGGCGTCGCGCAGGACCTGCTCGATTCCGCGCAGACCTCGCCGCTGGCCATGATCGTCGAGGATGATCCGCATGTGCGCCGGCCGATTGCCGAATTACTCAAGCTGCATGGCATGCGGGTAGTCGAAGCCGCCAACGCCGATGAGGCGCTCGACGCCCTCGGGCGCGGCGAGCCGAATCTGGTGATTGCTGACGTGATGATGCGCGGCAAGCCCGAGGGCTTCGATGTCTGCTGGAAAATCAAAACCAATCCGGCGACCAATCGCTGTTACGTGATCATGCTCACCGGCTTGAGCGATCCCGCGGACATCGATAGCGCCCGCGAGCGCGGGGCCGATCAGTATCTGGTGAAACCGGTGAGCATGGGGATGCTGTGGGAAATCATTTCCAAGTTGGGCGTCATCATCATGCCCGATGTCAGCGCAGAAACGCCGCCCGCGCGCCTCAACTAACCGTAATCAAGAAAACCAACCGCCATCATGAACCTGTTCAAGCAACGAACTGTGGCACTGGCGCGTCAGGCGCGACTGCCGCATTTTTTGAGTAAGGCCGGAAATAAGGAGTGCACATCATGCTGATTGTGAGATCGCCGGTGTCCGCGGATGACGCGCGAGCAGCGGAGGCGGTTGACCGCTTCTGTGACGGCCTGCAACTTGAGAGGGTGGTCGATGACTTTGCCTTGACCTTCCGTCAGCGCGAAATAGCCGCCCAGGCGTGGAAGGCTGAGCAGGGCCGCTTTGCCCAAACGCTGACGGCGGTCACTGAGACACTCGATCACGGCGTCGGCCACTGGCTCGGCGAGGCTGCTTTGTTGCTCGATCCGCATAACCGCCGGCTGTTTGGTGCTGGTGGCGATGCCGCGCAGGCCGGCCAGTTAAGGTTGTTTGTGCTGCGTAGCTTGCTGGCCAATCGGGCCTTGCTGTTCTGGTTGCAGGGGCGGCACGAACGTCCGCCGGAAGATGCGCCCGAACTGCTGCCAGTGGTCAAGCAGGCGGTGGCTTTTTTGCGCCCGTATTTCCTCGCCGCTGGTAGCGATCTGGGCATCGTCGAGAGTTGCCCGGGCTTGCGCGTGGCGGGCTCTGGCGAGGCGTTGCGACATATCCTGCTCAATCTGCTGATCGATCTGCTCTGTCAGGCGCCGGCGGCGCCGCATTTTGCGGTGGCGATGACACGGCAGGACTCCGAGGTGGCGCTGCAGGTGGTGCATGGCCTCGCTGGCGGGGCGGCGGCGCGTTTGTCGATTGATGAACGTTCGCCGGGGCTGCGGCTGGCCGCTGATATTGCGCGGGATCAGGACATGGTCTGTGGTTTTGGCGGGGCGGCCGGAACACTGGTGAAACTGAAAATGGCTGTCTGGGAGAGCGCCGACAGGGGTTAGGTTCTGCTACACTATTGGCAGTAATATAATGGTAACTACAACAAAAGTGCCTAATTCAATGTCAGCTCAACCGACACCGAAGAAGTATTACAGCACGCGCGAAGCGGCAAAGCTGCTCGGCGTTTCGTTGACCACCGTGCAGTCGATGGTCGAAAAAGGCCAGTTACAGGCCTGGAAGACTTCCGGCGGCCATCGCCGCATTGGTGAAGACGCCGTGCAAAAGGCGCTCAATCAGCGTCAGCCGGGTGGCAGTGTCGAACGCGCGGGCAACAGCAAATACTCGATCCTCATTGCCGAGGACGATCCGGTGCTGTGCAAACTCTACGAGAAGACGATCGGCACCTGGAAGATGCCGATCGATCTGACCATTGTGCAGAACGGCATTGAAGTGACGTTTTTGATTGAACGCACGCGTCCTGATCTGCTGATCCTCGATCTCAAGATGCCGCGCATGGATGGTTTTCAGTTGCTGAAAATTATCCGTAGTTATCCTGAATACGATGCGATGGATATCGTTGTCGTCAGCGGCATGGACAGCGCCGATATCGCCAAACGCGGCGGCCTCGCGCCGGGCGTGGCGGAATTTCCGAAGCCGGTACCGTGGCAGCAGTTGCGCGGCTTTATGCAGGCTGCGATGTCGCGGCGGCAGTTAAGCGTCGCCCGTTAGAAGTAGCCTCCAAAAATATCTGACACCAGATGCAGCGCTGTGGTGTTGCATCCTTCTCATTTGTGTTGGCTTGGGTTTGGTTTACACCAGCTCGCGCGATGCGCTGCTGCGGTCGGCGGTGGAAGCCGAAGGGCACGAAAACGAGTTGCTTGCGGGGATCGTCATGGCGAACACCGATGCGGTGTTTACGCAAGGCGATGCGATCGCCCGTTACGTACAAACTGGATGGCTGACGCTTGATCTGGAAGAAGTCAAGCGTCTGGCGCATAGCAATCGGTGGGGCCAGGGTAGCGTCCAGCATGTCGAGGTCGCCGATGTAAGCGGCCGTGTTGTCTTTTCATCGCGGGGGGAGGGGCGGCGCCATTTATCCATCCGTGATCAACGGTATTTTCAGATACATCTGCAGCCCGATCGCCCGGCGTTTTTTTTAAGCGATTTGTTGCCAGGCAACGCCCCCCAAAAAACATGGCTGCTCGTTCTCTCGCGGCGGCTCAATCACAGCGACGGGCGTTTTGCCGGCGTCGTGACGGTTACCCTGAATCCTGAAACTTTCACTACTAATTTCGGCGGGTTGCCATTGGACAAAAGGGTGCGCATTTCCTTGGCTCATGTGGAAAGCGGGCGCATATTGGCGCGCAGCCATCTGAACTTTCCGCAAGACTCGCCGCAGTCAACAGTATTTGATGTGGGGGGAAGTCTCGTCGGGAGCCCACATTTTGAATATGCGAATTCGAGTGCGAAGTGGGCGGGGCATCGTTCGGGCGCCAGTGTGACTAGTGGCGAGCTCAGTGTCTACGGTTGGCATAAGTCGAAAAAATTCCCGCTGCTGACGATACTTGCGACTAACCAAGAAGCGGGCCTGGTTTTGTATCGCAAGGCAGAGCAGCAACTGCGGATCTCCCTCCTTTTTGTTGTTGCTCTTATATTGTGCATGGGCTTGGTGGTTAATCGTGGCTCGCGGCTGCAAAAGCTGGCGCTCGGCAAGATGCGTGATGCCCGCGCACTGGCCGAACAGTCTGACTCCTTCAAGAATGAGTTCATCAACGCGATTTCACACGAGGTGCGCGGCCCGCTGACCAATATCAAGGGCTTTGCCGAGTTGTGGGTGATGCAGCAGCCCGATCATGAAACCAGCAAGGATTACGCGCTGACCATCCTGCGTGCCGTTGATCACGTTGATCGCGTAGTGTCGCAACTGCTTGATGCGGAAAAAGGCTCGGCCGGGCAGTTGCAGTTGTTTCCGAGCGCGGTCGACATCCGCAAGTTGGTCAGCGACTGTGTGCATATTCATCGTGCGCAGGCGGAGAAAAAAGGACTGGTGCTGAGCTCCCATTTTTCCGGCGACGAGCAGCAGATCCTCTACATCGACGGCTTCCGTTTTGCCCAGATCCTGCACAACCTGCTCAGCAATGCGGTCAAATTCACCGGTAAGGGCGCGGTTGATGTTGCCGCGCATTTAAGCGCCACCCGGCTCAATGTCAGTGTGCATGACAGCGGACCGGGAATACCGCCGCAATACCGTGAAACCATCTTCGAGCGTTTTCGTCAGGGCGATCCGGAACTCAGCCGCATACACGGCGGCACCGGGCTGGGGCTTAATCTATGCCAGACGCTGGCGGTATTGATGGGCGGCACGATCAGTTTTGAAACGACGGTGGGCGCAGGCACTACCTTCAATGTCGAAATTCCCTACGCGACCAGCGGCGCCGAGCGCAGCGGCGCGCACGCCGAACGCCGGCAGGCCCCACCGGCGGTGTTTTAGGGCGGTGTGCCACGTCTGGCTACGGCCACAGGCTGCGACCGGCTTGCGGTTGGGTTTCATCGCCGTCTAGTCTGCTTGCCGTCCCTCGGCACTGAGTGACCAACGCCGGCGCTTGAGGCCGTGTTACACCATGAACCCACGTCATGGCCGGCCCGCTGGCACCTCAACGTGGCCTTCAAGAACCCTACAGCGCTGCCGTTATTCACCCGGTATGCTTCAGGCAAGTAGCTAGTGACGGCTGGAGCCGTCGCCTGCCGGAGCCCGACTTGGGAGCCGCATTGTGAATAAAGTGCAAAATATTGCCAAACCGGATGAGTTTCAGAACGCTTTGGCCGTCCATCGTGTCTGTGCTTATACGGTTGCCGCGCGTGGCAGTTGCGAGGGTGCCGTTGGCGGTGTTAACCGCGGTGGTTCGCGGGCGTCACGGACCAATGATTACTGGTCCTATACGCCCGACGATTGGGCGGAGTTTGATGCGTTGATCAACCGCCTTTGTGATGCCCTGAAGCTGTCTCCCGAAGCTCGCGCCGCCGCCCTGGCCGCGCGCCGTCACATGCCGGTCGCCGAGCGACCGGTGGCGCTGGCCAATCTGCGCCAAAAATTGCGACAGGTCTCGCGCCGTACCGCCTGAGGTGGTGCTGTTGAAAACCGCCGGACCTATGGTAGCGACGGCGGTTGTGGTGGTTTAGCTCAGTGCGCGGCACACGCCCGCCGGCTAAATTAGCGGCCGCTACCCCGGCGATTTTGGCGCTCAGCGCGCGACTACAATTTTGCTAGCCGGCACATTCCAACCGGAAAAACACGGCTAGCGGGGTCGCAGTCACACCCCCATGGCTGATAAGACCAGCTGCCGTCGGTCGTGCCGCTATTTCGACGCCATTGATTGCCCCTTAATCAGCCGTGAGCGGATTGCTGCCTGCGGCAGTGAAGGGGGGGGTTACGCCAGTTAAGGCACATTCGTGGGGGCGGTGCCGCTGGCTTGGGGCTGCGTTCCGTAGCTTAAGCGCGTAACTCAACTCAGAAAAAATGCACGGTGATTAAGGCTGCATGGCTTGCGTTATTTTATATAAAAAGAAAAAAACGATTTGCACAAATTAAACGATATTAGTATATTGAGCCCTAAGGCTGATGTGAATTTAAGACTAATGGTCGTGTAAATCTAACAACGAAGCTAGGGGCAACCGACATGTTTTTTCCTGCAAAGCCGGTAGAGCTTTTGGAGCGCCAATATTTTTCCATTCGTCGAATGTCTGATGCGACAGGACTGCCCACAAGCGTCATCCGTTACTGGGGAACGCGTAGCGCTCGCCTCGAGGCGGCCAAGCGCTACGGTAACAATCAGAGGCGTTTTCTAAGTTGGCAGGTGACATTGATTCTTGCCGTGCGTTCTGCAGTCGATGATCTGGGTATGACTCTGGAGGGGGCCA
Source organism: Bordetella parapertussis (assembly GCA_945906935.1). Taxonomy (GTDB): domain Bacteria; phylum Pseudomonadota; class Gammaproteobacteria; order Burkholderiales; family SG8-41; genus PALSA-1004. The sequence continues at coordinate 6,505 of CAMDSO010000015.1, read as the reverse complement.
TTGACCTCATGGAGCATGCCGATATTGAGGGCTTTATGCAGGCAAAACGGCGTCAGGGTGCTGAGTTTCTCACCAGTGAACATCTGAAAGAGCTACTCAGGGTTCGGCTTGCATTGAAGGTCGGTAAATTGTTTGGCGAAATGAATGCGTCAGAAGCGACAGTAATCCCCAGTATCGGCAAGCCCTTTTCATCGCCCCGGATGGATGCTGTGGTCTAATAGCGTGCAGGTGCAGGTTTCGAGGGCAGGTTCGCAGGTCTCATAAATGAATTATTCGGATTTGGGTGGTTAAAATGATTCGTGTCATTTTGGGTGTGCTGCTTTCGGTTGCGCTCGCGGTCGCGATAACTCTGAACGTTGTCAACGTTGTTCAGGTGAAGGGGGTTGAGAAAGAGATCGGCACCCTCAATCTGAAGCTCGACAAAGTCGGTGAGAAGATCAACCAGCTTGCCGAGGCGGCTGAAAAATCGCACGTTCCTGCAAAGGCCCACGGGACGCCGCATTGGGGCTACGATGGCGATTTGAATCCGGCTAAATGGGGTGATGTATTCCCGGTATGCGGCGGCGGCAAATCACAGTCCCCGGTGGATATTCGTGGGCCGTTTATTAAAGCCACTCACGAGTTAAAGCCGGACTTCAAGCCAGGCACGCTCAAGCTGCTCAACAACGGGCATACCATTCAGGTCAATGTAGCCGCTGGCAGCAAGACAGAGATCAACGGCGAGAGCTACGAACTGCTGCAATTTCATTTCCATCGCCCGAGCGAAGAGCATATCGACGGCAAGCCGATGGCCATGGTCGCGCACTTTGTACACAAGAGCGCGGCCGGAAAACTCGCCGTGATCGGCGTGTTGTTGAGCGAGGGTGCGGAAAACGAATCAGTCAAGCTGATCTGGGCGAACGCACCCAAGGAAGAAGGCCCCGAGAAGGTGGTGGCGGAGAGCACGCTTAATCCTGCCGCGTTGCTGCCGAAGCGTTTGCATTACTACTCCTTTGAAGGCTCTCTGACGACGCCGCCGTGTACCGAGGGTGTCACCTTCTATATCCTGAAGACGCCGATCACCATATCGCGCGCGCAAGTGGATGCCTTCCCGTTCAAAATGAACGCACGCCCCGTTCAACAGCTGAATGGCCGGCCTATTTCGGCCAACTAAGTCCTAAGTCCGCTGTCGCCCCCCCCGGTTGCTAGTCGGCCGGGCGCGACAAAGACGTGCATGGCATCCATGTACGTAACCACGGTGTTCCGCCGAAAAACTGAATAAAAAACGCGCTGCACAACAGCGCGTTTTTTTCAGCTATTGACCCTGATCGAATTGAGATCTGCCGAAACCATCTATGCTGCAACGGGCGGGGGGGGCGTCATTGATCTTTTGATGCCGTAAGCTTCCGCGCAAACAGGCTGTAACGAGCCTTTTCTGCTGGCAACGAGATGGCGGTTGGGGCGGTCAAAAAAAAGCGTTACCCAACCCGCCGAGAGTCTGGGTGTTGCTGTGATGATTTCCGGCCTCTTGCTTGTTGTGTGTGGTTTTTTGCTGACATCCGAAAGAGGCATGCCCTAACGCCTGATTGGGCTCGGTATGCTGCTGGTTTTTCTCGGTTATGGTCTCTTGCCCCATGAGGATGGCAAAGGCGACCGCCGTTCATGATGACGCTGATTCGGAATGATTGGTTATCCCGGAAACTGGATCCGGTGTCGGTGTGGCGGAGGGAGGGGGGGCAATATTGTGGGCTGCCTGGGCGGCAAATAGTTGCCACAGGGTAATTTATTACCGATCCGTAGAGGCAATATTTTCTGCGATATTTTTTCAAGAGGGGCCTGCGTTATCAGGCAGGTCGCGGGGGTCTTCAAAAAAATAAGCCATACATAAATGACTTCAATGGTTTAGGCGCGAGCCTGAAGATAGCTACAGGGCTGGCGGGCCTGCGGTAATATTTTTTCTGATAGGTTTTTTTATCCAGGAAAGAATTATGGAGACTGGCATAGCGATTGCTTATAGCTAATGCGATTTAGCAGCGTCTTTTTCCCGAAACTTTCGCCCACTACATGAGAACCATGATCATGCCCAATCTATCAAATAATCCATCAATTCACGCCGAATGCCTCGCCATCAACGGCATGCCGGATGTTTCCTCATTCAGCCCGCTTGATTTTCGTCTGGCCATCGCCGAGCAGGTCAAGTCTGACAACATCACAATGGCGGAGGCCCTGGCTGATGCCGGATTTAGCCTTTTCCCGGAAAGTGAAGACTTGTTGGTCATCTGTTCATTGTTGGCGGAATTACGCCACGACTGGGACACGGCCGCCTATTTGCTCGCGAAGCTGGTCGCCATGCAGGACCCGTTCTCGCCGCCAGCGACTTGGCAACACTACATCCGGGCGCTGCGCTGCAATTGTGAGCCCATAAAAGCGTCTGAAATGTGTCAGAAGGCGTTGCAAATATATCCTGGGCACGAGATATTGATGGAGGAAGCCAAATCCTTGAGTGATTGGTTGGGCACGGGCAACTTAATCGAAGGACCCGACACCAAACAATAGGTAAACCAGCCGCGGGAGCGATTTTTGCGGTGTTTCACATCTGAGGCGCGTCATCACGGCGGAGGAAGACGATGCTTTGTGTTGCCGGTAACCGCGTTTGCCGGAGCCCTTGCCAAACGGCAAGGGCTGACGCTGCGAGCCCGAATACTCCGGGTGACGAGTCCGCCCACACTGGCAGCCTCAACGCCGCCTGAGCGAGTTGGAGGTGTTGGTGCTGGCGGGGCAGAACGTACCACATCACAAGCCGGCTAAGGATTGCAGATCCAGTGAATCGAGCGGATGGGGTTCAGAATTGGATTCGAACTGTCGAGACGGCCATTCGCTGGGGACGCTAAACCAGGAAGAACGGGTTGACTTGATGGTGCAGCGGTATTCGCTGGCCATAGAGCGTTTGACGCGCTGGTCGGCATACTCCTTGAGCTTGTCGCCTTGATTGCTGGTCGAATACCGTTGATGCACCGTCGACATGCGCGCATATTGCGCGGCGCGAAATGTTTTTACGTCACCACCCATCGCCATGTCACCTCGTTGTTTTTATCTATGAACCATTGTTGCTTCATAGCGAGGGACTGAGCAAGTCAATCATTTCGAAGGGGATGGGGCGGGGTGAGTTTGATTGTAGTTGGCCAGAGTTGCCATTGTCATCGCCGTACGGGCGGCATAAACTATTTTCTATTGTGATGCGTCAATCCGAATACAATCAAGCACGAAGAACAATTCGAGTGGAGGAGAAATGGATAACAAGGCACGCGAGAAATACGTAGCAGAAAATCCTACCTCTATGCCGATAGAGGACTACTTGGCGGTAGACCCGTTTGACGGACAAATTACGTATGGCGAAATGGGGGTCTGCGCATTGGTCGTGGTTTTGGCTATTTATGCGGTGATGAAAGGCAAGTAAAAATTGAGGGTAGTCGATAGGGAAATCTGGAATGTGTGGCTCGAATGTAACCTACGGCGTAACCAGATAGGCCGCCCACGCCCGTTGTAGCCGCGGAAAGGCTCCAATCCATACAGCGTACCACCGGCCCCTCTACGATCGCTCCAAAGCTTTTTTTGCGCTGTGTCGCAGTCAATCTGCAAGCAACGGTTACCTTTGTCACACCCAAAAAAACGGGGTGGAAATCTCCACCCCGCTTTCCTGTAACTTATCAGGTCACAGCATCAAGGAATTTATCCTTTGATGTTAATAGAACCGATCGAGGTGTTGTCTGAAGCGCTGCCACCCATCGTGCTGGAACCCGCGCCAGAAGCGCTTCCGCCAGTGGCTGACATTGAACCCATGGCACCCGCGCTAGCATTGTTGCCGCCGCCAAAAGCACCGGCATCTGCGCCGACGCCCATACCGCCGACCATGCTACCACCGCCGGCGCTAACGTTGTTACCGCCGCCCGAAAAAGCAGAACCGCCATCACCACCCGATTTGCCGCTTGAGCTAACACCTGAACTGATTGACATGGTAATTCCTCTATAAATTAAAAAACGTCAAAAAGAGTAACCCGAGGGGGACTCATGCCCGCTGGTATTTCACAGCGGTCCAAGAATTTTAATGCGAAAAACATTACAAGTATGTTAAATATTTAACAGTTCATTTCAAATATTTTTATGCTGATTAAAAAAACGTCAGCCGAATCTTCCTGGGTCGCAAAATTCGCGGGAAACATCGCGCCACAACAACGTTTTGGCGATGCAGCGCTTTCTAACCCGGGAGCCTGTTGAGTGGTCCACAGGGGATGTTATGACTGATGTTCCCGCTGTCAAAGCTGGGGCATACCGTTCAGTAGTTGCGTCTTGTTATGCCAGTTACAATGGATAACACATCACCGTCGTATGCTCCCCAATCCGGGTTCGTATGGGATGCTCAAGGAAACCGGATCCAGTTCTGGGTTTCGCCAGTCGTAGCCCGCGCATCTCTCGATTGCGGTTCGGGTTCGCAAGCGGCGGGTTGTGCGGCCATAGACTGGCTCTTTGCAGAGAGTAGCGCGGTGCGCAATGTATGCGCCGATGGAACAGACAGTGTTCCTCCGGCAGAGAAGGTTTTTGCTGCGGCCGTTTTCATCAGGCCTGGGTTGAGTTTAAAGATCACGGTTTTTAGATTTCCGGATTTGAACGGTAAGTCGCCCCAGTATTTTTGAATAACGGATTCGACAGCGGCGTCTTTTTTAACCACCACCATCTCGAAGCTGTCTGCAGGGAGTGCGCCGGCATCGTTGGTTTTACTGTCTAACAGTTCCTGTATAAAAGTATCCAATTCCGGAAAATTTGAATTTGCGAGGGTGGTATTTTTAACCGCTGAGGCTTTCATGTTGCCGCTGTTCGTTTTGGTGCTGACGCGTTTTGCTTTCTCCGCCGCGGCGGGCGTGGCGCTATACGAGGCGACCGCCAGCGCAAGCAGCGTCGTAAGGCTACAACGATACACGGATGGCATTTTCATCAATTTCAACCAATCGGCGGATTGCGGCGTTGTTCTGCCAGTAGTCTCAAAAGGGTATCGCTATCCAGCGTGACGTGTTGCGCCCCGGTGGGGTCGAGAAAAAACGTAGCCTCGACGAATAATTGGAAACAGACTCAACCTCAGCGAGAAAAACACTTTTATCCAGACCACCCTCCAGAATGTGTTGCGGGACCTGCCCCTGGTCGATTACCAGTACCTTGTCGTTTTCGCGCAGTCCGCTAGCCTGGCCAGCATTGATATTGACCGTGCCGTCGGCTTCATTGACGACATTAAAAAATATCGGTTCACATTTTAATTTTGTATCAACCTGTTGCTTCCAGCGGCTGATGATGCTGGCAAGCTGTGTGGAGATATCGCCTGGTAGCGGGCGTTTCAAAATGCTGACTGTGGTGGCCGGAAAATGGAGTGGGGCAGATGAGCTCCAAACGGTTTTGCCCGATACTGATTCTGACAAAATGATCTTCAGTATGAGCATCGAATCCGGCAATAACGGGCTTGGTGGGAAAAAGGCTTCTTTCAGGTTTTGTGAGGTCGTTTTAAGTTTCGGCTCCGATTTCGACGTCACGATTGAGACCGTTATGCCGTAAGGGGCGGAAACCTGTCTGCCAACTCTCACCAGTTGTTCGTAGTGGTTCAGATCGCTCGCAGGCAGAAGGTTCCACGATCCTTTGCTGCTCCAGGTTTCAGCAAACAGATGGTTAGTAGCCCGGACGATTTCCGCCATATGGTCCGCACTAATGCCGTCATTTGAACCGTGTTGTTCGATTTTTAAAATTGCCCGGCGCAGCCACGCTGAGTTGGCATCGCTGCATTTTTCCGGCGTAATGACAGAGTTTGCCGCATCGATAATTATTTTTTCATCAGTGACATCCTGTGCGTCCGGGTTTGCTACAAGGCGGATGCCGCGTACTGTCATGTCGGATGTGATGCGAGTGCTTTCCTGCAGCCGGCCTGATTGGTCGATCCATGCGCTGCTTTTGATTCGGGTCGGGGCCTGCATTGCGCGGTTAATCAGCGCATTGCGAAGTGCTTCGATACGCTGCTCCGAATGAGCGCTTGCGCTGCTGATGCTGTCCGCAGAAACGGCGCCTTTGCACACAAGTGCAATCAGCAGAAAAAAACCAGCAGCCGTCCGGGCGTTAGAGATGTTTCGCATTAGTGCCCGTTGCGGCTCAATTTTTGTTCGAGGTAGAGGATGCGTATATCGTTGACGACCGAGCTGTCGAGGGTCAGCGTGACTTCATAGGTTTCATTATCGGTGGGGGTGATGTTTGAAAGGACCGCGCCAAATATGACGCCCTCAACCCGCGCGCGGAAGCGGTCACTGGTGATGGCCATATCCGCGATAGAGGTTGAGGAGTCCAGGCGCATGCCGTAGATCTGTTCAGCGAGGTTGCGGTAGGCGTCAATTTTGGCGGCACGGATTGCAAGCAGTCGTTGTTGGGCGGGCAACTTGTGGTTTTGCACCGTGATCACCGCGTAGCCGGTGGCGACCAGAGGCTCGTTCCTGAAGCG
>CAMDSO010000014.1 GCA_945906935.1 Bordetella parapertussis | reverse complement strand
TCCAACCTGCAAAATGCGGCGGCGATGATGGGGGAGCTGAAAATCCTCGGCTGCCGGTTTGCACTCGACGATTTCGGTGTGGGCATGTCGTCGTTTGCGTATTTGAAAAGTCTGCCGGTTGATTACATCAAGATTGACGGCGTCTTCATCCGCGGCATGGCGAACGATCCGATGGATCAGGCGATTGTCGAGAATATCAACCGCACCGCGCATCTGCTCGGTTTGAAGACGGTGGCGGAGTTCGTCGAAGACGGCGAGATACTCGAACGCCTGCGCGAGATCGGTGTCGATTACGCGCAAGGCCATTACATTGCCAAAGCGGTTGCGCTGGTGCCGCCCAGCGCCAGCGAGCCGGCGGTACTGGAGCCGTTATGAGTTTGCATGAGTTGCGCCCGACCTGTGTGCTGATTGGTGATATTGGCGGCACCAATGCACTGCTTGAATTGCTGGTTGAACGCGACGGCGTACTGTGCGGGGTCAAGGAATTATTGCTAGCCAGCGGGGCCTACGCCAGTTTTGAATTGTTGCTGGAGGAATTCTTTGCGCAGACCGGTATACGCGCAGAGACTGTGAGCGCGGCGTGTTTTTCGGTCGCTGCTCCGGTGGAGGCCGGTGTGTGCAGCATGACCAATCTGTCGTGGCGCATCGACGCTGCGGCCCTCAGTGCGCGCTTTCGTATTCCGGAGGTGCATCTGCTGAATGATTTTGCGGCGGTGGGCTACGGCATCGCCAGTCTTGGTGAGCATGATGTGCTGAGTTTGCAGCGTGCAGTGCCGCAGCCCCAAGGCACGCGCCTGGTGGTTGGTGCGGGCACCGGGCTGGGTGTGTGTATGTTGAACTGGCAAGGGCAGGCCTACGCCGTACATGCCTCGGAAGCCGGGCATGCCGATTTCGCGCCACTCGACGCGACGCAGGATGCATTGCTCGCCGCGCTGCGCGAACCCTTTGGCCGCGTATCGTACGAACGTATCGTGTCGGGGCCGGGCTTGCTGCGCATTTTTGGTTTTCTCCAGGATCACGGCGGTGCTGTGCCGTCGATACCGCTGCGCCTGGCCATGCAGAAACAGGACGAGGCCGCGGCGATTTCTGAGTTCGCGATTTCAAAACTCGATCCCTTGGCGGTCGCGGCACTCGATTTGTTTGTATCTGTTTACGGCGCCTTTGCCGGCAATCTGGCGCTGGCGACCCTGGCGCGCGGTGGCGTTTATATCGCCGGCGGCATTGCGCGCAAAATCGCCGCCAAGATGAATGACGGCGCTTTCATGCGCGCGTTTGTCGACAAGGGGCGCTTCGCCGATTTATTACGACGTTACCCGGTCCACATCGTCACCGACCCCAAGGTCGGGCTGCAGGGCGCGCTCAATTACCTGCGGCTTAAAGATTAGAGCAACCCTGATGTCGCCTGCCTAGCGTGCGGGCGGTGTTTGCTCAAAGGCGGCCAATTCCTGCGGCGAATTGATGTTGCTGAAGGCTTCCGCAACATCATCGAAGCCGACTTCGACGATTTTCAAACTCGCGTACCAGCGGTCGATCTTGCGCCCGCCGGCGGTCAGAAACTCGCTGAGGTGCGGCAGCAAGCTGCGCTCGCACAGACAAAACACCGGATGCGCTTGGTCACCGGTTTTAGCGACCGCCAGTTGCGCGCTCTCGGCTTGCATGGCGGTGTAGAGCCGCGACACCACATCCAGCGGCAGAAAGGGCGAGTCGCAGGGCGCGGTGGCGACCAGCGGATGCGTGGCCGCGGTGAGCGCGGCGTGCAAACCGGCGAGAGGACCGGCGTAACCACCAATCACGTCGGCAACCACGCGGTAACCGAAGGCGGCGTAGGTGGCGGCGTTCTGGTTGGCGTTGATCAGCAGCTCGGCGACCTGCGGTGCGAAGCGGTCAATCACCGCGGCGACCATCGCCCGCCCGTGCAGGGCGCGCAATCCCTTGTCTACGCCCCCCATGCGTCGGCCGAGGCCGCCGGCCAGAATCACCCCTGTGATCAATGTTGGCGGTGGTGTCGCTGCGTCTATCGGTTTCATGTTTTCACGAAGCGGTGATGGCCGCTGAAGAGCAGGTAATGTTTACCGCTGGCGCGACCGATCATGGTGATGCCAGTGCGCGTCGCAATATCGTGACCCATTTGCGTCAGTCCCGAACGCGAGACCAGCAGCGGGATGCGCATCTGCGCGCACTTGATCACCATCTCGGAGGTGAGGCGGCCGGTGGTATAGAACACCTTGTCGCTGCCATCGATTGCCTCGAGCCACATGCGTCCGGCGATGGCATCCACCGCGTTATGGCGGCCGACATCCTCGACGAAGAGCAAAATCTCGGCCCCTTGTGCCAGCGCACAGCCGTGCACCGCGCCAGCCTGTTTGTAGACCGTCTCGTGGCGGCGGATGTTATCGATCAGTTGATAGTAGACCGCTTCGTCGAGCCTCACGTCGTCACGTAACCGAATGTTCTCGATGTCCTCCATCAGCGCTCCGAACACCGTGCCCTGGCCGCAGCCGGTGGTGACGGTGCGTTTGGCCATGCGTCCATCGAGGTCCGCCAGGCCGTGGCGTGTGGTGACCGCCACCGCACCGACTTCCCAGTCGGCGTGCACGGCGACGATATCTTCGAGGTTTTCAACCAGGCGCTGGTTGCGCAGGTAACCCAGGGCCAGCGCTTCGGGGTTGCCGCCCAGCGTCATCAGGGTGACGATTTCGCGCTTGTCGACATAGAGCGTGAGTGGGCGTTCGGCGGCGATCTCTGTGGGCACGATTTCGCCGTGTTCATTGCGCGCTTCAACGGTGAAAGTCGGTGCGCAGCGCGCTTGCGTCAGTTCCGGGCGGTAGGTCATGGAGGGCAACGATCAGGGAGGGGGACGGTGGTTGGCGCATGGGCGCGGTTGGGGTCTTGCAGGGTCTTGCAGGGTATTGCAGGGTATTGCACGGTATTGCACGGTATTGCACGGTATTGCACGGTCTTGCACGGTTTTACACGGTTTTGCCCAGCGCTTAACCGCCGATATACGACATCTCGACTTTTTTGACGCCGGTGGCGGCGGTGCGGATTTCCGAATAGCGATCGCCGCGCGCTTGCCAGACATGTTTGATTTGTGCCTCGATGGCCGCGTCGTCGCCGCCATTGCGCAACAGGGTCTTGAAGTCATGACCTTCGCTGGCGAACAGGCAGGTATAGAGCTGCCCCTCGGTGGACAGGCGCGCGCGTGTGCAATCCCGGCAGAAGGCCTGGGTGACCGAGGCGATCACACCAATTTCACCGCTGCCATCGACATAGCGCCAACGCTTGGCTACTTCGCCAGGGTAATTCGCAGCGGCCGGTTCCAGGGGCGCCTCGGCGCTGATCAGCTTGACGATTTCCGAGGCGGTAACCACATCTTGCATACGCCAGCCGTTGGTGTCGCCGACATCCATGTATTCAATGAAGCGCAGAATGTGGCCGCTGCCGCGAAAATGCCGTGCCATAGCGGCTACCGATTGGTCATTGACGCCGCGTTTGACTACCATATTGATTTTCAGCGGCGTGAGCCCCGCAGCAGCGGCGGCGTCTATGCCGTCCAACACCCGGGACACCGGGAAATCGACGTCATTCATTTTCATGAAGACTGCGTCATCGAGGGAATCGAGGCTGACCGTAATGCGGTTAAGGCCGGCCGCCTTTAATGCCTTGGCCTTTTTGGTCAGCAAGGAACCGTTGGTGGTCAGTGTCAGGTCGATGCCGGGAATCGCCGCCAGCATCTCGATTAACTTCTCGATGTTGCGCCGCACGAGCGGTTCGCCGCCTGTGAGGCGTATCTTTTCGACGCCATGGGCGACGAAGACGCGCGCGAGCCGGGTGATTTCTTCGAAGCTCAGCAGTTCGCGGTGTTCCAGAAACTGGTAATCCTTGCCAAAAATCGCTTTCGGCATGCAATAGACGCAACGAAAGTTGCAGCGATCCGTCACCGAAATTCGCAGGTCGCGCAACGGACGTCCGAGCGTGTCGAGGGTGCGCGTGGTATCGGCAGCGGGCGGTCGGGCGGACGTATCCAGAAGGGACTCCAAAATCGGTCAAAGTGGCTTGGGGGCTGGAGATTATGACAACTTGACCTGGCAGCGGCAAGCCAGCGGCGGGTTGAATAAAAGAGCCAAAAACGCTGGTTACGGTGTTCACGCCGCTGGATAGTTAAAGCCTCTTCAAGGCAGGGGCCTTTGCTGGCGGTTCAAGCGGGCCTTCTTACATTTTGTAAGCATGCTCGAAACAGCTGGAGCATGCGTGATCGAAAAAAATGATCCAACGCAATAACGACGTCAATAGTCGTTCGTCCCAATGTTAAATAAGGGCAATGTTCCGCAGATTGTTAGCTTGGTTTTTTTCTGACAAAACACTGTATTGGAGACGCCATGAAATCGATCGCGCTGTGGATAGGAATTGCTGGGTTATTGCTGGCCGGGGTAGCCAACGCCCGGCCTGGCGCCGAACTGGCCAAGTCGAAAAATTGCATGAACTGTCATGACCTCGAGAAGAAAAAAGTCGGGCCGGCGTCCAAGGGTGTTGCCGCCAAGTACAAGAACAACAAGGACGCCGAAGCCACCCACGTCGGCAAGCTCAAAGAAGCCAAGGGGTATCCGGTGAAAGTGGCGGCGAGCGACGCCGAGTTGAAAGCGATGGTTGCCTACGCAGTGGCCGGAACATAAGCGTTTTGTACTTTGGGAAAAGCCAGCTTCGGCCGGCTTTTTTCCGTCTGAGTGCAGACCTAATCCGGTAAACTAGACGCTGTCTCTGCGCTGCGGCGGCGGCGGCGCCGACGGGCCGGAAGTTATTGACCTCGAACAAGAATCATTTTTGAGTTGATTGTGCAAACCCCATGAAGCCCAGACATAAACGCATCACACTGATCGTGCTCGGCGTGGCACTGCTAGGTGGCGCTGCAGCCTTGGTCTTGAACGCGTTTCAAAGCAATCTCGTGTTCTTCTTTAGCCCTAGCCAGATTGCCGCCAACGAAGCGCCGCGTGGCAAGGCATTCCGCATTGGCGGCATGGTGGAAACGGGCAGCGTGGTGCGCGCCAACGACGGCTTGACCGTTAAATTCAACGTCACCGATACCGCCAAGGTGGTGCCGGTGACCTTTACCGGCATCCTTCCGGACCTCTTCAAAGAGGGCAAGGGTGTGGTGGCGCAGGGGCGCCTGGGACCGGGCGGTATGTTTTTGGCGACCGAAGTGCTGGCCAAGCACGACGAGAACTATATGCCGCCGGATGCAGCGCGTGCGATCGAGCAGGCGCAGAAGGCACAGAAAAGCGTGGTGCAATAAATCATGATCCCGGAAATCGGACAAGTTGCTTTGATTCTTGCGCTGCTGCTGGCGGTGGTGCAGGGTGTCTTACCCATCATCGGCGCCGCCCGCGGTAATTCGGTTTGGATGGATATTGCGCGGCCGGCGGCGCAAGGCCAGTTCACCTTTGTGGCGATCGCCTTTGGTTGTCTGGCGTGGTCTTTCATCCAGAATGATTTCTCGGTCTTGAACGTGGCCACGAATTCGAATTCGCAACTGCCGATCCAATACCGGATCGCCGCGACTTGGGGTTCACACGAAGGTTCCTTGTTGTTATGGGTGCTGATGCTCAACCTGTGGACGGTCGGCGTCACCGTCTTTAGCCGCCACCTGCCGGCGGCCATGGTGGCTCGTGTGATTGGCGTGCTGGGTTTGGTCAGCATCGGCTTTATGCTGTTTTTGTTGTTGACCTCGAATCCGTTCGAGCGTTTGTTGCCGGCGGCGGCTGAAGGCCGTGATTTGAACCCGCTGCTGCAAGACCCGGGCATGGTGATACATCCGCCGATGCTTTATATGGGTTACGTCGGATTTTCGGTGGCGTTTGCGTTTGCCATCGCCGCGCTGATCAGCGGCAAGCTCGATGCGACATGGGCACGCTGGTCGCGGCCATGGACGACGCTGGCGTGGTGCTTTTTGACCATAGGCATCATGCTCGGCAGTTGGTGGGCCTATTATGAATTGGGCTGGGGCGGCTGGTGGTTCTGGGACCCGGTCGAGAACGCGTCCTTCATGCCGTGGCTGGTGGGCACGGCGCTGATACATTCATTGGCGGTGACGGAAAAACGCGGCGGCTTTAAGAGTTGGACGGTGTTGCTGGCGATCTGCGCTTTCAGTCTCAGCCTGATGGGTACTTTTCTGGTGCGTTCCGGTGTGCTGACTTCGGTGCATGCGTTTGCCACCGATCCGCGTCGCGGCATCTTTATTCTGGTCTTCCTCGTCGTGGTGATCGGCAGCTCGCTGGCTTTGTTTGCCTGGCGCGCGCCCAAGGTCGGGTTGGGCGGTAGCTTCAAATTGGTCTCACGCGAGTCGATGCTGCTCACCAATAATGTGTTTTTGCTGGTGGCCGCCGGTTCGGTGCTGCTTGGCACCCTCTACCCGTTGTTTCTTGATGCGCTGGATCTGGGCAAGATTTCAGTCGGCCCACCGTACTTCGATAGCGTGTTTGTGCCGCTCATGACCCCGGCGCTCTTCCTGATGGGCATTGGCCCGATGGCCCGCTGGAAAGAGGCGAGCCTGCCCGATTTGCTGGTGCGCGTGAAATGGGCTTTTGCCGTGAGCGTGGCGAGCGCCTTGTTGTTGCCGCTGACGATGGGCAAGTGGAGCCCGATGATTAGCTTCGGCCTGCTGCTGGCCTTCTGGATATTGACCACCGCGGTGGTCAATCTGCGTCTGCGGCTGGCGGCGGTCAGCGGCGATCTGTGGTCGCGGTTGTCGAGTCAACCGCGTAGCTACTACGGCATGCTGCTGGCGCATTGCGGCGTGGCGGTGTTTATTATCGGCGTGACGCTGGTCAAGGGCTATGAAACCGAACGCGATGTACGCATGGCGATCGGTGATACGGTGACGGTCGGCGATTACACCTTCCGTTTCGAGGGGGTCGAGAACATCACCGGGCCGAATTATCGCGCGGCGCGCGGCAATGTCAGGGTGCTGCAAGATGAGCAGACCTTGCGCGTGATGCACCCTGAAAAACGCATCTACAACGCGCAGAACACGCCGATGACCGAGGCGGCGATTTCCACCGGACTGTTCGGTGATCTTTATGTGTCGCTGGGCGAGCCGGTCAGCGACGGCGCGTGGAGTGTGCGCGTCTATCGCAAGCCATTCGTCACCTGGATCTGGGGCGGTTGCATCATCATGGCGTTGGGTGGGTTTTTGGCGTTGAGTGACCGCCGTTACCGCCGTTTGGCGCGTCAGGCGCAGGCCGGTGCTGAAACCGTGGCCGCTCCCGCGGTGACTGCCTGAACGGAGTGTTGCCATGAACCGGTATTCGTTGCCACTCGGAATCTTTTTGGTGCTGGTGGTTTTTCTCGGCATCGGTTTGGGACTGAACCCGCGTGAAATTCCGTCGCCGTTTATTGATAAACCGGCGCCGGCGTTTGATCTGGTGCAGTTGCACGAACCGGGCAAATCGCTGACCAAACAGGACATGCAGGGCAAAGTCTGGCTGCTCAATGTCTGGGCCTCGTGGTGCGTGTCCTGCCGCGAGGAACATCCGGTGCTGGTTGAGCTGGCAAAAACCAGGGTGGTGCCCATCGTCGGTCTGAACTATAAAGATCAGCGGCCCGAGGCATTGCGCTGGTTGCAGCAATTTGGCGATCCGTATGTGATGAGCATCGTTGACGGCGACGGTCGGGTCGGCATCAACTACGGCGTCTATGGTGTGCCGGAAACCTTTGTCATCGACAAGACCGGGGTGATTCGCTACAAGCAAATCGGACCGGTCACCCCTAAAGCGCTGCAAGAAAAAATCCTGCCCCTGGTGGCGAAGTTGCAGCAATGAAAAAAATCTACATCCCCTTGCTGTGGCTGCTGTCGTCGCTGGCCTTTGCGCAAACGGCGCAGCCGACCCCCTCTGATCTGTTGTCGAACAAACGGGCGGTGGCGCTGTCCGAGGAGTTGCGCTGCCTGGTCTGTCAGAACCAATCGATCGCCGACTCCAACGCTGAACTGGCGGTGGATTTGCGCCGGCAGATTCATGAACAAATTGCGCAGGGGCGCAGCGATCAGCAGATCATCGATTATATGGTCGAGCGTTACGGCGATTTTGTGCTGTATCGCCCGCCGTTAAAAGCGACCACGCTGGTGCTTTGGATGGGGCCGCCGCTGCTGTTTGTCATCGGTCTGTGGCTGCTGTTGTTGTATTTGCGTCAGCGCCGCAGCCGTATCGAAGTGCGGCCACTTTCGACTGCAGACCGCGCGCGAGCCGCCGCCTTGCTCGGCGACCAACAGGGTAAGCAATCATGAGTATTTTTCTTTCGATCGCCGGCCTGATGGTCGCCGTGGCACTGGCTTGGTTGTTGCCAACGTTGCTCAAGCGCCAGCGTAGCGCCAGTGCGACGACCGAAGCGGCTTCGAATTTATCCATCCTGCGTGATCAACTGGCGGAACTCGAGCGTGATCTCGCGCGGGGCACGCTGTCGCAGGCGGATTATCAGCAGGCGCGTGACGATTTTGACCGCCGCGTGTTGGAAGAATTGTCGGAACCGGTTACGCGCGCGGTAGTCGCCGGTAGCGGATGGCGGATCGCGCTGGTACTGGGCCTGTTGATGCCGTTATGCGCCGGCTTGTTGTATTGGCAGATTGGCTCGCTGCCCGGGCTTGAAAATGGCGCCGCTGCGCCACCTGCGGGAAAGGTATCGCCCGAGCAGGTCGAAGCCATGGTCGCCAAACTGGCGGCGCGTCTCGAACAAGCGCCTGCCGATGCCGACGGCTGGGCGCTGCTCGGACGCTCTTATATGACGATGCAACGCTACGATCAGGCGGCCAAAGCCTATGAGCGCGCGACGTCGTTGATCAAGAACAACGCCGACCTCTATGCCGATTACGCTGATGCGCTGGCGATGGCGCAGGGGCGTCGCATCGACGGCAAGCCGCTCAAGCTGGTAGAAGAGGCGCTGCGCATCGATCCGAATCATTGGAAGGCGCTGGCGATTGCAGGCTCGGCGGCGTTTGAGCGCAAGGATTACAAAGCAGCGATCGGCTATTGGGAAAAACTACTGGCGCGGGTCGGCCCCGAGACGGAGTTTGGCCGCAGTGTCGCCTCGAATCTGGACGAGGCGCGCCAACTCGCTGGTATTGCAGCGCCGGTGGCGAAAAAAGGCGCACCGGCGGCCGCTGCCAATGCAACTTCGGCGGCGACGGAGAAGCAGCAGGAGCAGGCCGCTGGCGGTAGTCGTTTGAGTGGCACCGTTAAGCTGAGCCCGGCACTCGCTGGCAAGGCGGCACCGGAAGACACGGTGTTTATATTCGCGCGCGCTGTGCAAGGTTCGCGCATGCCGCTGGCCATCGTGCGCCGTCAGGTTAAGGATTTGCCCTACAGCTTTGTGCTTGATGACAGCCAGGCGATGTCGCCCGAGATGAAATTGTCGAAGTTTACCGAGGTGGTGGTGAGCGCGCGTATATCGAAAGCGGGTAACGCCGTACCGCAAAGCGGTGATCTGCAAGGCGTGAGCAAAGCCGTCAAGGTCGGCAGCAAAGACATCACCGTGGTGATCGACACCGCGGTGGAATAAAGCGCTGCTTTTCGTTCGATTGCCGACGGCGCACAGGTCGCGGTGATCAAACCCGGGCCGGGCAAACGTTACGAAATCAACTACGAAGTTTGCAAGGGCTGCGGTTTGTGCGCGGCGGCATGTCCGAGCGCCGCGATCAAGATGAAAGCCGAGAAAAGCTTAAGCCGCGTGCGGCTTAGTCGCCGGCCTTTAGCTCGCTGATAATTTGACGGCGGCGCGCCCGCAGCGCCAGCAGTTCGAAGGCAAAGCAGGCGGCGGTGACGCCAAACGATCCCCAGACATAGGTGCCGTAACCGCCCATGTTGATAAACGCCGAGACGCTCTCCCAGTTCATGCGTTTTCTCCCAGTTGCCGCACCCAGTCGGCATTGCGTTCCCGTTCAAGAATGACGCTGCGCACGCGCGTTAGGACCGCCGCAATGCTATAGAGCCAGAACGCGACCGACATGATCAGCATGCCCCATAGCATGGTGCTCGCCATGGTCGGGCTCTTGGTCAGGCTCACCGAGGCGCCTTGATGCAGGGTGTTCCACCATTGGACGGAAAAATAAATGATCGGCACGTTGATCGCGCCGACGATGGCGATCACCGCCGCGGCACGATCGGCGCGGCGCGGATCTTCAATCGCGGCATGCAAAAACATAAAGCCGAGATACAAAAAGAGCAGGATCAGTTCCGAGGTCAGGCGCGCATCCCATACCCACCACGCACCCCACATCGGTTTGCCCCACAGCGCACCGGTCCACAGCGCGATAAAGGTCATCACCGCACCGGTCGGTGCGATCGCCAGCGCCATCATCGACGACAGACGCGTATGCCAGGCCAGCCCAATGGCCGCCCACGCCGCCATCATGAGATAGAGGAACATCGACAGCCAGGCCGCCGGCACATGGATGAAAATGATGCGATAGGCCTCGCCTTGTTGAAAATCGGTGGGGGCGACAAAGAAACCGATGTAGAGCCCGTAGAGCGCGACCAGTGCGGCGGCGCTGCCAAACCACGGTGCGAGGCGGCCCGCCAGTGGATAAAACGTCTGTGGCGATGAGTATCTGTACCAGCGTATCGAGGACATCGGGTCAGCCCTTATTCAGTGGCAATTTTAAGCGCCAGCGCCGTCGCCCATGGTGCAAACACCAGGGTGCCGAGCAAGAGCGCGCCGAGGATAGATAGATGCGCGGTGGCGCCGAGTGCGGCGGCGGTGGCTTCCACCGCGCCAGCGCCAAAGATCAGCACCGGAATATAGAGCGGCAGGATGAGCAAGGCGAGCAGGGCGCCGCCACCGCGTAACCCCAGCGTCAGCGCCGCACCAATGGCACCGATCAGGCTCAGCGTCGGCGTGCCGAGCAGCAGCGAAGCAATCAGCACCAGCAGCGCATCGGCATCGAGGTTGAATTGCAAGCCCAGTAGCGGTGCGATCACCACCAGCGGTAGCCCGGTGGTTAGCCAGTGCGAAATGATCTTCGCCAACACCAGCAGGCTTAACGGTTGCGGCGAGAGGATCAATTGTTCGAGCGTGCCGTCGGCGTGATCATTGGCGAACAGACGTGCCAGTGCCAGCATGCAGGCGAGCAGTGCAGCGACCCAGACGACGCCGGGGCCGAGCGTGCGCAGCAGCACCGGATCGGCGCCGATGCCGAGCGGAAACAGACTGACGACGATGACGAAAAAAATCAGGCTGGTCATGACGTCTGTACGTCGGCGCAGCGCAATACGCAGATCGCGCGCAATCACCGTCTTCAAGCAATCGAGCAGGCCGGGGGTGTTCATACGCCTAGCTCGACGGTGGCGGTGACCGGCGCGGTGATCGGCACTTCCTGATGGGTGGTCAGCGCCACCATGCCGCCGGCGGCGAGGTGGTTGACGATTAAATCGCGGGTGCGCTCGACCGAGGCGACGTCCAGTGCGGTAAACGGTTCGTCGAGTATCCACAGCGGGCGCGATTGCGACAACCTTAAACGCGCCAGGGCGACGCGCCGGCGCTGGCCCTGCGAGAGGGTGCCGCAGGGTTGGTGGCGGCGTTCGCGCAAGCCCGACCATTCGAGTGCGGCGACCGCCTCGGCGTCGTTGACCGCAATGCCGGCAACGCGCAGCGACAGGCGCAGGTTTTCAGTCGCGTTTAATTCGTCCTTGAGGCCGTTGAGGTGGCCGAGATAAATCAGCTGCGCGCGGAATTCTTCGCCGGCCTCACCGATTTCCGTATCGTTCCACTTGAGCGTGCCGGCTGCAGGTGTGAGCAGACCGCACATCATGCGCAGCAGGCTGGTCTTGCCGCTGCCGTTGACGCCGCGCACCGCCAGCAGCGTACCCGGAAGCATCGTAAAGCAGAGGCCTTTAAACAGGCTGCGTTCGCCGCGCACGCATTCGAGATCCTGGGCTGAGAGCAAGTGTGATCCGGTGTGTTCAGCAGGCGCCGCGTTACATCATCACCCGGCCGCCGTTGACATCCTGCACGGTACCGTTGACATAAGCGGCGCCATCGGACGCCAGAAACAGCATGACCTGGGCATGATCGGCGGGGGTGGCCAGGCGACGCAGCGGTACTTGTGCGGCAATGCGCGCGACATCGGCTTCGCTGCGCAGCGCGGCGACCCGTGGTGTCAATGTTGTGATCGGCGCCACGGCATTGGCGGTGATGCCGCTGGGGCCGAGTTCCCAGGCCAGAAAACGCGTCAGTTGGATGACCGCCGCCTTGGCTGCGCCATAGGCGGGCGACGACGACGCATGCACGGTGCGCCCGGAGATCGAAGCGACGTGAATAATGCGTCCGGCTTTGGATTTTTTTAAGTGCGGGATCACCGCTTTGCTACACAGAAAGGCGCTGCGCAGATTGAGCGCGATGGTGCGCTCCCATTCGTCGAGCGGCATGTCTTCGACTTGCGCCAGACGCGTATAGCCGCCGGCACAGGTGATCAGCACGTCGATGCCACCATACGCCGCGACCGTGGCGGCCACCGCGGCGTTGACCGAGGTTTCGTCGGTGACGTCAACCGGCACGACCGTGGCGCGTCCACCGGCGGCGATGATCGCGTCGGCCACGACCTGCGCATTTTTCTGATCGATGTCGAGCAGCGCGACGGCCGCCCCTTGGGCTGCAAAGTGGCGCGCGGTTTCCGCGCCTATGCCCTGCGCCGAGCCGGTGATGGCAACAACGCGTGAGGCGAGTTCGGGAAAGGTGGCCATGATGGATGACTTTGTTTGAGATGGTTAGACGATGCCGTCCATGACCTGCACGTCGACCAGTGCGCCGGCCGCCACATTGCCCTGATCGGTAGGCAGGATGATGAAGCAATTGGCTTCGCACATGGAACGCAGGATGCCCGAACCCTGTTCACCGGTGACGGCGACGCTCCAGCTGCCATTAACGTCCTGGGTCAACACGCCGCGTTGAAACTCGGTGCGGCCCGGCGCTTTTTTGAGCGCGGTGGTGCAGGGCACGCGGAAGGTCGGCAGCGCCGGCACCGGATCGCGTCCGGAGAGTTTAAGCAGCGCGTCACGCACAAATTGATAAAAGGTCACCATCACCGACACCGGATTGCCGGGCAAGCCGAAAAAATGCGCGCCGCCGATGCGACCATAGGCGAGCGGGCGGCCGGGCTTCATGGCAATTTTCCAGAACACCACTTCGCCGAGGCGGTCCATCAATGCCTTGACGAAATCAGCTTCGCCGACCGAGACGCCACCGCTGGTGATGACGACGTCGGCATTTTTGGCGGCGATGGTGAATGCCTGTTCGATCAGTTGCGGGTCGTCACGCACCACGCCCATGTCGATCAGCTCGCAGCCGAGGCGTGCCAGCATGCCATGGATGGTGTAGCGGTTACTGTCGTAGATCTGGCCTTCATCGAGCGGTGTGCCGATCGAGCGCAATTCGTCGCCAGTGGAAAAGAAGGCGACACGCAGGCGGCGATAGACGGAGACTTCGCCGACGCCCAGTGAAGCGATAAGACCGATTTCCGCCGGCCGCAGCAACAGCCCACGTTTGAGCGCGACCTGACCGGTTTTCAAATCCTCACCGGCGAAGCGCAGATGCTGGCCTTGTTTGTGGCCTGTGCCAAACACCGCATGACCGCCATCGGCTTGGGCGTGTTCCTGCATGACGATGGTGTCGAGTCCAGCCGGCATGACGGCGCCGGTCATGATGCGTACGCATTCGCCGGCCCTTGCGACGCCGGCAAACGGCACGCCGGCGAAGGCGGTGCCGGCAATTTTCAAACGGGTTTCAGCGGCCGGCTGCAGATCGGCAAAGCGGACCGCATAGCCGTCCATCGCCGAATTATTGTGCGCCGGCACGTCGAGCGGTGAAGTCACGTCCTCGGCCAGCACGCGGCCC
This sequence comes from Bordetella parapertussis, assembly GCA_945906935.1. GTDB lineage: Bacteria > Pseudomonadota > Gammaproteobacteria > Burkholderiales > SG8-41 > PALSA-1004. The sequence continues at coordinate 36,978 of CAMDSO010000014.1, read as the reverse complement.
AGCGCGGCACGGATGTGCAGGCGCTCGATGGCGGCGACCGGTTGCAGAAAGCGCGCGATGAATTCGCGCGCCTTGGCGACCGGCATGGAATTGGGATCGTAGTCGTCCGCGCAACTGGCGGCACGGATGGATTGCGCGGGTTCGCTCATAGTGTTTTCAGGGGAAGTATAAGAGCAGGAATTGTAACGGAATTGATCACCCGCCGCGGCCGAAGGTGATTGGTCAGACGGTCAATCAACGTTATCATTTGAGGTTACGCAATGTATGCGCATTGATCTGAAAGTCCGCTGTATGAAGACGATGAAATCGTGGCGTGGCGTGTTTGCGCTGCTGCTGTTTTTTGCCAACGCTGCGCTGCAGGCCGCACCCGATATCCGCATGGCGACCACCACCAGCACGGAAGCCTCGGGGCTGCTCGCGGCGATACTGCCGCAGTTTGAGGCGCGCTATGGTGGCAGGGTGCGTGTGGTGGCGGTGGGTAGTGGTGCAGCGATGAAGATTGGCGAAAGCGGCGACGCCGATCTGCTGCTCGTGCATGCGCGCGCACTCGAAGACAAATTCATGGCGGCAGGCTTTGGCGGCGAGCGGCGTGACGTCATGTACAACGACTTTGTGCTGGTCGGCCCGGCGCGTGATCCGGCGGCGCTGCGCGGTGGTCGCGATGCGCTCGAGGCCATTAAAAAAATCGCCGCCAGTGGAGCAAAGTTCATTTCACGCGGTGACGAATCGGGTACGCATCAGATGGAGAAATCCTACTGGAAGTCGGCGGGTATCGAGCCCAAAGGCGGATGGTATGTGTCGGCCGGTCAGGGTATGGGGCCGGTGCTGACGATGGCCGGTGAGCTGAATGCCTATGCGCTGACCGATCGCGCAACCTATGCGGCCTATCGTGATCGCAGCGGTTTGCAGGTTTTGGTCGAAGGCGATGCGCGCATGTTTAATCCCTATGGCGTCATCACCATCAACCCGCAGCGTTATGCGAATTTGAATCACGCCGGGGCGCAGGCCTTTGCGGCGTGGATCACTGCGGCCGAAGGACAGGCGGCGGTGGCGGCGTTCAAGATCAACGGCGTGCAGATGTTCTTTCCCAACGCGCGGAAATAGCCGGCGTGGATTTATTCGAGCCAACCCGTCAGGCCTTCGTCCTGCTGCTCTCCGGCGAGGCAAAGCTGTGGGGCATTATCTGGGTTTCGCTGTGGGTGGCGGTGGCGGCCGTAGCGCTGATCGCCCCCGTTGCGATTGCCGCGGGTTTTCTGCTGGCGAAACTTAAATTTCCCGGCCGGCGTGTGTTGATCGTGTTGATGCAGGCGCTGTTGTCGTTGCCGACGGTGGTGATCGGTCTGGTGATTTATCTGCTGTTGTCGCGCCGCGGCCCGCTCGGTGCGTTCGAATTGTTGTTCACGCCGTGGGCGATCATGCTGGGCTATATCGTGATTGCGCTGCCGATCTTGATCGTCTTTACGGTGTCGGCAGTGCAGGGCGCCGATCCGCGGATTTATGAAACGGCGCGTAGCCTCGGCGCGCGTCCTCTGCGTGCCGCGCTGACCACGTTGTGGGAAGTGCGCTTCGCCGTGATGGCCGGCATCGTCAATGCGTTTGGTCGCGTGGTTTCTGAAGTGGGTTGTGCCTTGTTGGTGGGCGGCAATATCGCCGGGCTCACGCGCAACATGCCGACGGCGATTGCGCTCGAAACCGCGAAGGGCGAGTTTGCGCAAGGCATTGCGCTGGGGATGGTGTTGGTGGTGCTGGCGGTGGGCATCAACGTGGTCCTCGCCGCTTTGCAGGGACGGGGTGGACTCGAATGAGGGCACCGCTGCTGCAGTGGTCAGGTTTGCAGAAAAGTTTTGGCGACCGCGTGTTGTTTGCCGATGCGGCGCTCACACTGCAGGCCGGCCATGGCTATGTCTTGAGTGGTGCTAACGGCAGCGGCAAAACCACGCTGTTACGCATGCTCGCGGGGCTGGAAGCATGGGATGGCGGCAGCCTGAGTTTTCGCGATGAGCGCGCGCTGAAGGGCGGGCTGCCCGAGCATTGGCGGCGCGAGATCATCTATGTGCATCAGCAACCGTATTTGTTTCGCGGCACAATTATGCAGAACCTTGAATATGGGCTGCGTCTGCGCGGGGTCGATGCGGCGGAGCGGCGCAGTCGCGTGCAGGAGGCCCTGGCGTGGGCGGGTTTGGCCGGGCGTGCCGCGGTACCGCCGCAAAAGCTTTCCGGTGGCGAGGCACAACGGCTGGCACTGGCGCGCGCGAAGTTGCTCAATCCGGCGCTCTTGCTGCTCGACGAGCCGACGGCGAATCTCGATGGTGCGGCAAGGCGGCAGGTGCTTGAGTTGGTCACCGCACTTTGTCTTGACGATCACACGGTGCTAATCGCTACCCATGATCCGGAGATTTTGCGGCTCGCTATTCTCGACCGCTTGCTGGTGGCGGAGCGCCGGGTGAAGCCCGAGGAAGGGTAGAATTCGCGCATGAAAATTTTCGGCATCGCCGGCTACTCCGGTTCCGGTAAAACAACCTTGATCGAGAAGCTGATCCCGGTGTTTACGGCGCGCGGTTTGCGCGTCTCGTTGATCAAACATGCCCACCATACCTTTGACGTTGATCAGCCGGGCAAGGATTCCTGGCGTCATCGCCACGCCGGTTGCGCGGAGGTGTTGATCACCTCGTCGCGGCGCTGGGCCTTGATGCATGAATTGCGTGGCACAGCCGAACCGACGCTGCCGGAACTGGTGGCACATCTCTCCGCTTGCGATTTACTGTTGATCGAGGGCTTCAAACATGAGGCCATCCCAAAACTCGAAGTCCATCGCGCGGTGGTCGGCGAGCCGCTGTTGTTTCCGCATGACAGCCACATTACTGCAGTAGCGAGTGACGCTACGGTTGATACCATGTTGCCGCAATTCAGTCTCGATGACATTACGGGTATTGCAGCTTTCATTGAACAACAGGCGCGCGCGTTATGACGGCGCCTGCAAGCATCATCGGAGGAAAAGGATGATCAAGGTTCTCTACTTTGCGGGGTTGCGCGAGGCGACTGGCTGTGCGGGCGAATCCTTGCCGCTAGCGGACGGTGTGGCCGACGTGCAAGGCGTGCTCGCCGTGCTGCGCGCGCGCGGCGGCGCATGGGCCGAAGCGCTGGCGGATGCGAAACGCGTGCGGGCCGCCGTCAATCAGGATCTGGCGCATGGGCAAACCGCGGTGCGTGATGGTGACGAGCTGGCGTTTTTTCCGCCAGTGACAGGCGGTTAATGATGAGCGTTCGCATACAGCACGAGGATTTCGACGTCGGCCGCGAGATCGCACAATTACGCCAAGGCAATCCGCAGATCGGTGCGGTGGCGAGTTTTGTCGGCGTAGTGCGCGACCTCAATGAGGGCAGCGCGGTGGCGACGATGACGCTCGAGCATTATCCGGGCATGACCGAAAAAGCAGTCAGCAAAATCATCGATGAAGCCAAGGGCCGCTGGCAGGTCTATGACGCGCTGGTGATCCACCGCATTGGCACGCTGGCCCCACTCGATCAGATTGTGTTGGTGGTGGTGACCAGCGCACATCGGGGGGATGCTTTTGCGGCCTGCGAATTCATCATGGATTATCTGAAAACACAGGCGCCGTTCTGGAAGAAGGAAGAGACGCCTGGCGGTGCGCGTTGGGTCGAGGCGCGGGCGAGTGACGAAGAGGCGGCGCAGCGCTGGCAGCAGAAGTCGTGACTGGCATCAAAATACTGTGGCTTCTGCTGGGGCTTTTGCTGCTGCCGTCTCTGCCGGCGCGTGCGCAGAATTTGACCGTGCTGGCAGCGGCCAGTCTTAGAGAGTCGTTAGACGAAGTGGTCACGCAGTTTCAGCGCAGCAGCAACGTCAAAGTGGTGCTTGCGTATGCCGCGAGCTCTGCGCTGGCCAAACAGATCGAGAACGGTGCACCGGCGGATGTGTTTATTTCCGCCGACCTTGATTGGATGAATTATCTCGAGCAGCGCAAGTTGCTGCGTGCCGGCACGCGCAGCAATCTGCTGCGTAATCGCCTGGTGCTGGTCGCCCCGGCAGGCAGCCGGGTGGCGGTCGAGATCAAGCCCGGTTTTGCGCTCGACAAACTGTTGGGCGACGGCAAATTGTCGATGGCTGATCCGGATAGCGTGCCGGCGGGTAAATACGGCAAAGCGGCGTTGGAGAAGCTCGGCGTGTGGAGCGGCGTGGAACGTAAAGTGGTGCGCGGTGACAGTGTGCGCACTGCGTTGAATTTTGTGGCGCGCGACGAAGCGCCCCTGGGGATTGTTTATGAAACCGATGCGTTTGCGGAAAAACGGGTAGTAGTGGTGGCACGTTTTCCCGCCGACACCCATCCGGCGATTATTTATCCAGTGACGGCATTGGCCGCCGCCAAACATCCGGCGACGCCGGCCTTTCTTGGTTATTTGAAATCACGTGAAGCGCGTGCCCTTTTCGAGAAATATGGTTTCGGCATGGAGCAATAAATGTTTGCACTGAGCGCCGACGAATGGGCGGTGATTGGGCTCAGCCTGAAGGTCGCCTTCTGGAGCGTGCTGTGCAGCCTGCCGCTGGCGCTGGCTACCGCATGGCTGCTGGCGCGCACACGGTTTTACGGCAAGAGCTTGTTCGATGCGTTGGTGCATCTGCCGCTGGTGCTGCCGCCAGTGGTGATTGGTTATTTTCTGTTAATGCTGCTCGGCCGTCGCGGGCCGCTGGGTGCTTTGCTCGATGAATATTTCGGCATTGTGTTTGCCTTTCGCTGGAGCGGGGCGGCGGTGGCGGCGGCGATTATGGGCTTTCCCTTGATGGTGCGTGCAATACGTTTATCCATTGAGGCCATCGACAGCGGGCTTGAAGACGCCGCCCGCACACTGGGTGCGACACGGTTGCGCGTGTTTTTCACGATCACGCTGCCGCTGGCGCTGCCCGGTGTGTTCACCGGAACCCTCTTGTCATTTGCGCGTAGCCTCGGCGAATTCGGCGCCACCATCACCTTTGTCTCCAACATTCCGGGCGAGACGCGCACCTTGCCACTGGCGATTTATACCCTCACGCAGGTGCCAGGCGGGGATGCGGCGGCGCTGCGTTTGAGCTTGATTGCGATTGTGTTGTCAGTGCTGGCGCTGATGGTGTCGGAGTGGTTGGTGCGCCGTTCGCAGCAGCGCGCACGGGGGCGCGATGCTTGATATCCGCATCAAGCGCCGGCTCGGTGACTTCGCGCTCGACGCTGCGTTTCAGAGCGAGAGTGGCGTGACCGCGCTGTTCGGGCGCTCGGGTTCCGGCAAGACCACCGTGGTCAACGCGATCGCCGGTCTGGTGAGACCGGATGAAGGGGTTATCACTGTTAACGGTGTCTGTTTGTTTGATGCGGCGCAGGGTGTCGATCTGCCGGTGCCGCAGCGCCGCGTCGGTTATGTGTTTCAAGAAGGCCGCCTGTTTCCGCATCTGACGGTGCGCGCTAATTTGCGTTACGGCTATGAGCTGGCCAAGCCGGCCGAACGTCAGGTCGGCTTTGATCACGTGGTGGGCTTGCTCGGGCTTGAGGCTTTGCTCGAACGCCGGCCGGGTAATCTGTCCGGCGGTGAAAAGCAGCGTGTCGCCATCGGTCGCGCGCTGTTGGCGAGTCCGCGCCTGTTATTGATGGACGAGCCGCTGGCCGCGCTCGATCAGGCACGCAAGCGCGAAGTGTTGCGGTATATCGCCGCTTTGCACAAGGAAATCAGCGTGCCCATCGTATTTGTGTCGCACGCGGTTGAAGAGGTGGTACAACTCGCCGAAACGGTGGTGCTGATGGCCGACGGCCGCGTGGTGGCCAGCGGCGCGGTCAGTCAGGTGATGGGGCGTGCCGATCTGCGCGCGCAGGGTGTGGCGTTTGAGGGGGGCACGGTGATTGAGGCGCGGGTGTCGGCGTATGACTCGTCGTACGATCTTGCAACGCTGGACTTCGACGGCGGGCAATTGAAGGCTACCGGCATTGCGGCGGCGGTCGGTGAGTCAGTGCGGGTGCGTATCCGGGCGCGTGACATTGCCATTGCGCTGACCGAACCCGCGGATATCAGCGTGCTGAATGTGTTGCACGGCAGCGTGCTCGATGTGGTTGCCGGCGATGATGCGCGGGCGGTGGTGCGCGTCAAGGTCGGGGCGACCGTTTTAACGTCGCGCATTACTCGCTATTCAGTCGAGCGCCTGCAGTTGACGCCCGGACGCGCGGTTTGTGTGCTGGTCAAAGCGGTGGCGTTGAATTAGCCAACTGGTTTTCGGCTGAGTAGCCTCGGTGAAAATTTGTTTAATCCTGGGCTTAAGCGACGCCTAACCCGGAATACGCTGCGCTCATTCCAGGCTACAAAAGCAGAATTAGCCAATTGGTTTTCGGCTAAGTAGCCTCGGTGAAAATTTGTTTAATCCCGGGCTTAAGCGACGCCTAGCCCGGAATACGCTGCGCTCATTCCAGGCTACAAAAACCCCGTTACGGAATTTCTTCCGGACTACAAACAACGCCCGTTAAGGTATCTGGATATCCATCAAGGGGGCGTATTGCTGGCCGCCATGACCGTCGGAGTCCATCAGATCGCCCTGAAAATACGGCCGCGGGATGGACGCCTTGATGGCGCAGGCGAGGTCGCAGTAAAAAAACTTTACCTGTTCGGGCAACAGTCCATAGGTCCGCGCGATGACTTCGCGGCTGAGCATGCCGGAGCGTTTGACCCGTTCATAGGTGGCGGCCTCTTCGAACATGATGTCGAAGGTCAGTTCGAAAGGCCCCGCGTTCTTGCTGCGGATGAGGCGTGCCAGTTCACCGAGCGAGCTCATGGCAGTTTCCTTTGGGTGGCGCCGTCGATGGCGAAATATTCAATCGGAAACATTTCGTGCGCATCATCCGGCTCGACGATGTGGTTGACGTTGAAGCGATAGACCGCGCCGCGATCGAGGTGGGCGGGGTTGTAGGGGCAGGCCAGCGCGGTGATGAGGCCGCTCCATTCGGGGATCGGCAGATGCAGGCCCTGATGGCGCACGATGCCGGCGATCGAACTGGCGACCTCCTGACTGGGCGCGGTGACCTCGATCAGCAGACACAATTCATGCGAGCGGATTTCCTTCACCGGCTCGAGCGGCCCCATGGTGCCGTTCTTGCCGTAAATGCGGATGTTGATCACATACTGGTCGGCTTGCAGGCGCTCGCCATAGACCTGTTTGACGCGCGCATGAATGCGCTCGATGAGACGCGTCGTCCAGTCGTCGATCTGGCGGATGATGAAGGGGTCGCGCACCGAGCCAATGACGATGCTTTGATAGCCCGCCAGTTCGGCGCCTTCGAGTTTGACCGTGTAGCGTGCGGCCGGCGTAAAGGTGCTGCCGGAGACGCGCACGCTGCGCTCATTCAGCGCTTCGTAGCGGCTCTCCGTGAGATCCAGCGTGCCCGAACATTCGATCAGTTTGTACGGGTCGGCGTTTTCATAGAGGCTGTGCGAGGCGACGCTTTGCGGCGTGCAGCGATATTCCGGGTTGGGCGGTTCGACCACAAAGTGATCCTGACGCAGCCAGGCAAACATGCAGTCGGCCGACTTGCGATTGACCACAGCGGCGGCACCGCACTCCAGAATTTTTGCCGCATGCCAGGCGATGCCCGAAGGGATGCCGTGCATTTCGGCAAAGGAGGCAAAGATCGCGGTGTCGCTCGAGCGCCCGGCGAGGATAACGTCGGCGCCTCCGGCGAGCGCGCGCTGAAACGGCTCGGCCCCCATCATGCCAACGATGTGGGCGCTGCGATCAATCACCGCGTCGTTGAATTCCGGTGCCGGTTGCAGCGGTTTGATACGCCCCTCGTGCAGACGCTGGTGCAGATAGGCCTTGTCCTGCTCGGCATGAATCAGCGCAAGCTTGAATGACAGATTTTCTGCGGCGGCGATTTCCTTGAGAATTTCATAACCCCAGGCGAGGTGCGGATCGGCGCCCGCAGTGCCCGTCGAGCCGATAATCAACGGCACCTTGAGGCGACGTGCGCCCATCAGCATCAGGCGCAAATCGCGCCGCACGGCTTCTCGAGGGAATGCCGGCTCGCCGCTGCCCAGATGGCTGGGACCGGGGTCGGTGGAGCCGGCGTCGCAGCCGATGAAGTGGGGGTGTTGCGCGAGACCTTTTTCGAAGGATTCTTCCAAAAAGCCGGAGCCGCACACGCCGTTGGGGGCGAGCACGCGTATTTCGTCAGTGGTGGTCACAGGGAGCTCAAATCACAAAATCAAAGGAGCTGGGAGTCTAAGGGATAGCTGCTTTGATTCGCAATAAGCGCAAGCAGTCGAATCCCTGCTTGACAGGGCGGGATCGCGTCGATATTTTGCAGCGCATGACGACCTCTAAAAAATATTGTTCGACCTCGCTGGTCTTGGGCGCGATTGCGCTGTGTGTGGCGGCCTTTGCTACGAATGCCGCGAATGCTGCGGTGACCGCAGAGGCTTATCCGCAACGCGCCATCCGTCTGATCATTCCGTATCCGCCTGCCGGGGCCGGGGATATCGTCGGCCGCATGTTGAGCTCGCGTCTCGGCGAACGGCTTGGCCAGCAAATGGTGATTGATAACCGTGGTGGTGGCGGCCAGGTGATTGCCACCGAGATGACGGCGAAGGCCGCCCCCGACGGCTATACGCTGCTGCTGGCGAGCGCCACGCACGGCGTTAATCCGGGGCTGCGCGACAAGCTGCCGTACGATTCGATCCGTGATTTTTCAGCGCTCACGCTGGTGGCCAGTTCGCCGCTGGTGTTCGTTGCCCATCCGGCGTTGGGGGTAAGCAATATCGCGGAACTGGTGGCGGCGGCCAAGGCGAAGCCCGGCGTGATCACCTATGGCTCCTCGGGGCCGGGAACCGGCGGTCATCTGGCGGTTGAACTATTGAACTGGCTCGCCGGCATCAAACTCGTGCACATTCCTTACAAGGGCGCGGGCCCGGCCTTGATCGATCTGGTCGGCGGCCAGATACAGGTGGTATGCACCAGCCCGCTGCCGGCAATGCCGCAGGTCAGGGCGGGGCGTTTGCGCGCGCTGGCGATGACCGGTTCGACGCGTTCACGCGCCGCGCCAGAGATACCGACCGTTGCAGAAGCCGGTTATGGCGCCTATCAAGCCAGTCTTTACTACGCGTTATTGGGGCCGGCGAAAATGCCGCCTGCCGTCGTCAAACGATTGCATAGCGAGGCGGTGGCGGTGATCAAATCGCAGGAGATCAGCGACCAGTTGCTGTCACAGGGCGCTGAAGGCGGTGGTAGTACGCCGCAGGAGCTCGAAGCGTTTTTGCGCGCTGACATTGATCGCTGGACCAAGGTCATCAAGCAGGCACAGATACGGGTTGATTAGAACGTTCATATAGGTGTGACCGAAAGCGAGGGGGCGACGCATGAAGAGCGAGAGCAAAGCGATGCTGGCGGATTCTGCGGACACCCGCAGCGCACAACCGGCTGATGGGCGGCGCACATTTCTGCGCCATGCAGCGGCGCTGACCGCCGGCTTGGTTGCGGGTGAGGCGGCCGCGCAGGCTACCACCGGCAATCTGCCGCCGAATATTCCGGCATGGATGAAAGGTGAGGGCGGCGCCTTATCCGACGGCGTCTATGGATTGCCTTCCCCATTTGAAAAAAATGTGGTGCGACGTGGTCGCGGCGATCAGGTGATGCCGGGTGCGGGTTCGGCGATGACGCCGCTGCAAAGCTCGCGCGGCATGATCACCCCCAACGGGTTGGTGTTCGAACGCAGTCATGCCGGTATCCCAAAGATCGATCCGGCGCAGCATCGACTGATGGTGCACGGCATGGTGCGCCAGCCGATGATCTTCACGATGGAAGATCTGATGCGCTTGCCGTCGGTCTCGCGTATTCATTTCCTCGAGTGTTCAGGCAACGGCTCGCGCGAATGGCGCACGCCGTTTGCCAAGAGCGTGCAAGTCAGCCATGGTTTGTTGTCCTGCTGCGAATGGACCGGTGTTGCCTTGTCGACCATCCTTGAAGAAGCCGGTGTGCAAGCGGGTGCGCAATGGGTGCTGGCGGAGGGCGCGGATGCCTCGGCGATGACGCGGTCGCTGCCGATGGCCAAGGCGCTCGAAGATGCGATGCTGGTCTACGCACAAAACGGTGAAGCGTTGCGTCCGGAGAATGGTTATCCGTTGCGGCTATTTCTGCCGGGCTTCGAAGGCAATATGAGTATCAAATGGTTGCGTCGCTTGAAAGTCGGCGCCGAACCGTTCATGAGCCGTGAAGAAACCTCCAAGTACACCGATTCGCTAGCCGACGGCACGGCGCGTTTATTTACGTTTTTGATGGACGCCAAATCGGTGATTACTTATCCGGCGCCCGATCACAAACTGGCGCAACGCGGCTTTTATGAAATTTCAGGGCTGGCGTGGACCGGCAACGGACGCATACGTCGCGTTGATGTGTCGACCGATGGCGGGCGCAACTGGCGCGAGGCGGCCTTGCAGGAACCGGTCTTGAGCCGCGCCCTGACACGCTTTCGTTTTCCCTGGCAATGGGATGGCAAGCCGGCGGTATTGCAAAGCCGGGCGCTCGACGAGAGCGGCTATGTGCAGCCGACGCGCACCCAACTGGTGGCGCAGCGAGGAGTGAATTCCATTTATCACTACAACGGGATTCAATCGTGGGCGGTGGCAGCCAGCGGGGAGATCAGCAATGTTCATGCGTAACGCGTATTGCAGCGGCTTGATATTGGCGCTCTCTGTGTGGTCGTGCGCGGCATCGGCGCAAACGAGGTTCAACATCGGTAAGCCGGCGACGGAACAGGAGGTCAAGGGCTGGGACATTGATGTGTCGCCGTCGGGGGCCGGTCTGCCTGCCGGCAGCGGTAGCGTGGCGCAGGGTGGCCGTCTGTATGCAGAAAAATGTGCCGCCTGCCACGGCGCCAAAGGTGAGGGCAAACCGGCGGATCGTCTGGTCGGCGGGCAGGGCACGCTGAAGGCGGCCTCGCCAGTAAAGACCATCGGCAGCTTCTGGCCCTATGCCACCACCATCTACGACTATGTGTATCGTGCGATGCCGTACAACGCACCGCAGTCCTTGAGCGCGAATGAAACCTATGCCCTGACGGCCTACCTGTTGCACATGAACGGCATACTCGGCGCTGACGCCATCTTGGATGCGGTGTCGTTGCCGAAGGTACGCATGCCGAACCGCGATGGTTTCGTCAGCGACGGGCGGCCGGATACGTTTAACCAGCCGTGTCGCAGCGAGTGCAAATGACTTTCAGCGGATTTATCGCAGTGGGGCTGGGCGCGGCGCTCGGCGCCTGGCTGCGCTGGATCTTCGGTGTTTTTCTCAATCCGCTGTTTGCCAATATTCTGCTCGGTACTCTTACGGCGAATCTGATCGGTGGTTATCTGATCGGTATTGCCGTGGAGTATTTCATGACGCACGCGGGTCTGCCGTCGGAGTGGCGCTTGTTTGTGATCGTCGGCTTTCTCGGCGGACTGACGACGTTTTCATCGTTTTCGGCAGAGGCTGTTGAGTTGCTGAGCGACCGTGATTTTCTGTGGTCCTTCGTGCTGGTGGCCAGCCATATGCTCGGTTCACTGGCGATGACCTGGCTGGGTATCCTGACCGCGCGCTCGATGAGCGCGTAATCCGCTGCCGAAACTTACACTGCGCAGGCGTTTAAAGGAACAAGCCAGCGTTTAGGCGAACACGCGAGCGTTTAAGCCGTCACGCGAGCGTTCAAGCCATCACGCGAGCGTTCAAGCCATCACGCTAGCGTTCAACCGATCACGCAGACGTTCAGCGCATCACGCTGGCGTTGAACTGATCACGCACGCGTTCAGCGGTTGATCAGCGTGCGCGCCGCATAGCTGAGTTCGCCTGCGGTCAGGCCGACCGGTCCGTCACCGGCGGCGACCAGCGCATCCCCCGCCGCCCCATGCAAATGCACGCCCGCCAACAACGCAGTTTGTGCCGAGGCGCCTTGCGCGATCATGGCGGCGATCATGCCGGTGAGCACATCGCCCATGCCGGCGCTGGCCATGCCGGGATTGCCGCTGTTGTTGATGAACCACAGGCCGTCGGGCGAGGCGCACACGCTGCCGGCGCCCTTGATCACTACATAGCTATTAAGACTTTGCGCAATGTCGATTGCCGCCGCCACACGATCGGCTTGAATCGCCGCGGTGGTGGTGACAAGCAGGCGTGCCGCTTCGGCCGGGTGCGGTGTCAGCACGCTCTCGTTGGCGTGTAACCGCAACTGATCCTGCATCGCGGCGTCGCCGGCGATCAGATTGAGCGCATCGGCGTCGAGCACCAGTGGCAGTTTTCCGGCGAGGGCGATCCGTACGCATTCGGCGGCTTGCGGCGAAGTGCCCAGCCCGGGGCCGACGGCAAGACAGTTAAGGTTGCCGAGGGTGGCGATGTCGGCAAAGGCGCGCAGCATCAACTCGGGTTGTAATAAATCCACGCCCGGCGCCGCGGCATCGAGCAGGCCGACGTAGACGCGACCGGCGCCCAGATGCAGGGCGGCGCGGCCGGCGAGCAGCGCCGCACCGAGCATACCCGTCGCGCCACCGATGATGCCGACGCTGCCGTAATCGCCCTTGTGACTGTTGGCGCGCCGCGCCGGTAGTGCGATGCGCAGAATGTTGTCACCGATGAGAGCGCCGTGCGCAGGTTTGAGCGCGCTGCAATCGATGCCGAGGCCACAGACGTGGATGCGGCCGCAGCAATCGGGGCCGTCGCCGGTGAGCAGTCCGGGTTTGATGGCGATAAAGGTGACGGTGTGCTCAGCGTTGATGGCGCGGCCGCGGACGCGGCCGCTGTCGGAACAAAGACCGCTCGGCATGTCGAGGGCGAGCACCGGGGCGTTCAGCGCATTCACAGCGAGCACCAGATCGGCGAAACGACCGCTGATATCGCGTTGCAGGCCGATGCCGAAGAGGCCGTCGATGATCAGATCCCAGGCAACGTCCTCGGGAATGTCGTCCAGCAGGCTGCCGCCACTGTCGATCCAGCGCTGGCAGGCGGCCTTGGCATCGGCGGGTAATTTTTCCTGCTCGCTGGCAAACACCAGATCGATTGTGTAATGCCATTGCCTGAGGTGGCGCGCGACAACAAAGGCATCGCCGCCATTATTGCCGGGACCAGCGAGAATCAGAATGCGGCCGCACGGTATTAGCGTGCGCGTGACTTCAGCGGCGGCGAGGCCCGCACGCTCCATCAAACCCGGCGGCGCCAAAGTGGCGGCGGCCATGCGTTCGAGTTCACGGATTTCCGCGGTGAGATAGACCGGGCTGTTTTCGGCGCAGGTATACATGACCTTAGTTTACCCCTCGCCGGCTGCCGCTACGCTGCGGGCAGGGTGGGTTTCAGTTAAAATTTGGCTTTACGGATATTGCGTTGCCTTCATGTCGCAGATACTGGGTTTTCGCGGGCGCAATGCCCTTTCGGGCTTCCGCATCGCCAAGCTGATCGCTGCGCTGGCTGCCGCCGGTTTACGTCCGGCCTCGATTGCCGCCGAATATCACCACTTTGTCAGTGTCACGCGTGCGCTCAGCGCTGCCGAGCGCGATACACTCGAACGCATATTGACTTACGGCCCGGCGGTTGACGAAGCCGCATCCAGTGGCGAAACGGTGCTGGTGGTGCCGCGTTTGGGCACCATCTCGCCATGGGCCTCCAAAGCTACCGACATCGCCCGTCAGTGCGGGCTGGACATGATCGAACGCATCGAGCGTGGCAGCGTCTGGCGCATTGAAAAGAACGGTGGCGGCGCGTTGACGGCGAGCGCGCTCGAACAGGTCTTGCCGCTGATTCATGACCGCATGACGGAGACGGTGCTGCGCGAGATCTCCGCTGCCGACGCTTTGTTTGCGCAGGTCGAGCCGCAGCCGTTGGCCACCGTGGATGTCTTGCTGGGCGGGAGCGATGCCTTGCAACGCGCCAATCGCGAGCTGGGTCTGGCGCTGTCGGACGATGAAATCGAATATCTGTGCAGCAATTTCTCGCGCCTTGGACGTAATCCGAGCGACGTCGAGCTGATGATGTTCGCGCAGGCGAATTCCGAGCATTGCCGGCACAAAATTTTCAACGCCGACTGGGTGATCGACGGCGTGACGCAGACGCAATCGCTGTTCGCCATGATCCGCAACACGCACGCGAAAAATCCGCACGGCACGGTGGTGGCGTATTCGGACAATTCGTCGATCATCGAGGGTGCGCGCGTGCAGCGGTTTTATCCGCGCGAGGGCGGTGCCTATGGCTATGCGGAAGACGATACGCATATTCTGATGAAGGTCGAAACGCACAATCACCCGACAGCCATTTCACCGTATCCGGGTGCGGCCACTGGCGCTGGCGGTGAAATACGCGATGAAGGTGCCACCGGTCGCGGCTCACGACCGAAGGCGGGCTTGAGCGGATTCACGGTCTCTAACCTTGAGATCCCCGGTTTTCGTCAGCCGTGGGAAGCTAGTTCCTACGGCCGGCCGGGACATATCGCCTCGGCCTTGCAGATCATGCTCGACGGTCCGATCGGCGGCGCGGCGTTCAACAATGAATTCGGCCGGCCGAATTTGTGCGGCTACTTCCGTACTTTCGAACAGGAAGTCGGCGGCGAGATGCGCGGCTATCACAAGCCCATCATGATCGCCGGTGGTCTGGGCAATATTGCCGCACGTCATTCGTATAAGGAGAAAATTCCGGTCGGTGGGTTGTTGATTCAGCTTGGCGGCCCCGGTATGCGGATTGGCCTCGGTGGTGGTGCCGCTTCGAGTATGCAGACGGGGGCGAATATCGCCGCACTCGATTTTGATTCGGTGCAAAGGGGTAACGCCGAAATTCAGCGCCGTGCGCAGGAGGTCATCGACCGCTGTTGTGCGCTGGGCGAGTCCAATCCAATATTGTCGATACACGACGTCGGTGCCGGCGGGTTGTCCAACGCTTTGCCCGAGCTGGTGCACGGTGCCGGCTGCGGCGGGCTGTTTGATTTGCGCGCGGTGCCGAGTGAAGAGCGTGGCATGTCGCCGCTGCAAATTTGGTGCAATGAATCGCAGGAACGTTATGTGTTGGCGATTGCCGCCGACAGTCTGGCGCTGTTCCGTGACATATGCGAACGTGAGCGTTGTCCGTTTGCGGTGGTGGGAACTGCCACCGCTGATGATCGTCTGACGGTGCGTGATGCGGTGTTCGATAACGCACCGGTCGACATGGAGCTCTCGGTGTTGCTCGGTAAGCCGCCGAAAATGCTGCGCAACGTCACGCATCGTGAGCCCGTGCCGGTGGCGTTTGATGTATCGCGAATCGATCTGCGTGAGGCTGCAGCACGCGTGCTGAGCATGCCGTCGGTGGCTGACAAAACCTTTTTGATTTCGATTGGTGATCGCAGTGTTGGCGGCATGACCGCGCGCGACCAGATGGTTGGTCCGTGGCAGGTGCCGGTGGCCGACGTTGCCGTGACGCTGATGGGCTTTCACGAAACCCGCGGCGAAGCGATGGCGATGGGCGAACGCACGCCGCTGGCATTGATCAATGCCGCCGCCTCGGGACGTATGGCGGTTGGCGAGGCGATTACCAATATCGCCGCGGCGCGTATCGCGGCCATCGGTGACATCAAACTCTCGGCCAACTGGATGGCAGCCGCGGGGCACCCCGGGGAAGACGCCGCGCTCTACGACACTGTGCGCGCCGTCGGCATCGAGTTATGTCCGCAGCTCGGCATCAGTATTCCGGTCGGCAAGGATTCGATGTCGATGAAAACGCGCTGGCAGGATGGCGCACGGGCGAAGGAAGTCACCGCGCCGCTATCCTTGATCGTTTCGGCGTTTGCGCCGGTGGTCGATGCGCGGCAGACGCTGACGCCGCAGCTGCGCACCGCTTGCGGCGACACGGATTTGATCCTGCTCGACCTCGGTGGCGGGCGCAATCGTTTGGGCGGTTCGGTGCTGGCGCAGGCTTATGCGCAAACCGGTGAGCAGACGCCGGACGTCGATGATGCGTGTTTGCTGCGCGGGTATTTTTCGGCAATTCAGCAGCTCAATGCCGGCGGCTTGCTGCTGGCTTACCACGACCGCTCGGATGGTGGTTTGTTCGCCACCGTCTGTGAAATGATGTTTGCCGGTCGTTGCGGGGTAACGCTGGCGCTGGAGCATGCGCTGGGGGCCAACGGACTGACAGGATTTTTGTTCAACGAAGAACTCGGTGCGGTGATCCAGATACGTCGCGCCGATCGTGCTGCCGTGATGAATACGTTGGCGCAGTGTGGGTTGGGCAATGTGGCGCAACTCATCGGGGCAGTCGATGGTGAAGTCGACGCTGGTGCGGGATTGTGCATACATACAGCCGGCCATGAGGTTTATAAAGAACCGCGCACAGCGCTGCATCGTCTATGGTCGGCGACCACCTTCCACCTGCAGACCTTGCGTGACAACCCGCAGTGCGCGCAACAGGAATACGACCGTATTCTCGACGCCGCCGATCCCGGCATGGCGCCGCATCTGACGTTTGATCCCGCTGAGAATATCGCCGCGCCGTTTGTGCAGGCGGCGCGTCCGCGTGTGGCGATACTGCGTGAGCAGGGTATCAACGGCCAGATTGAAATGGCCGCTGCGTTTGAACGCGCCGGGTTTGAGGCGGTGGACGTGCACATGAGTGATGTGATTGCCGGGCGCAGGAGCCTGAAAGACTTCGCGGGGATGGCCGCCTGCGGCGGGTTTTCTTATGGCGATGTGTTGGGAGCCGGCGAGGGCTGGGCGAAATCCATCCTCTTTAATCCGCGCGCGCGCGATGAGTTTGCCGCCTTCTTTGAGCGCGCTGATTCTTTTGCGTTGGGTGTGTGCAACGGCTGCCAGATGATGAGCAATCTGCATGAAATCATCCCGGGTAGCGCGGCGTGGCCGCATTTCGTGCGCAACCGTTCCGAACAGTTCGAGGCGCGTTTTGTGATGGTCGAGGTGTTGCCTTCACCGTCGCTGTTCTTGGATGGCATGGCCGGCAGCCGCTTGCCGGTGGTGGTGGCGCATGGCGAAGGCTATGCAGAGTTTGCGAGCCCGGCGCAGCGCGCTGAAGCGTTGGTGGCGCTGCGTTTTGTTGATCACCGCGGGGCGCCAACGGAAAGCTATCCGCTCAATCCCAATGGCTCGGCAGGTGGCGTGACCGGACTCACCACGAACGATGGGCGCTTTACGATTTTGATGCCGCATCCCGAACGTATTTTCCGCAGTGTGCAGAATTCCTGGTATCCGCAGGGCTGGGGTGAGGACGGCCCATGGTTGCGCACGTTCCGCAATGCGCGGCGGCGGGTGGGCTAAAACCACATCAAGCCATCCGCCAATAAAAACGGCGCACCGCGGTGCGCCGTTTTTAATTGGAGCGATGGTTTCTTATTCGATCTTGGCTTTGCTGCGCAGATCGACGATCAGTTTCTGCACCACTTGCTGCTGCAATTGCTGCTGAATGTTGTTCTTGACGTCCTCAAACGGTGGCAACTTGGTGGCACGTTCGTCGTCGAGGCGGATGATGTGCCAGCCGAACGGTGACTGTACCGGCGTATCGGTGATCTGGCCCTTTTTCAGCTTGACCAGCGCATCGCTGAACGGCTTGACGTAACGTGCCGGCGAGGCCCAGTCGAGGTCGCCACCACGGCTTTTCGAACCGGTATCTTCCGATTTCTCAGCGGCAATCTTTTCAAAATTACCGCCTTTTTTCAGCTGGGCAGTAATCTGCTTGGCCTCGGCTTCTTCTTTGACCAGAATGTGGTGTGCCTTGTATTCCTTGGCGCCGGCCGCCGCCTTGGCGCTGTCGTACTCCTTGCGCAAAGCCTCATCGCTGACCGGGTTGCTGCGCACGTAATCGTTGAGGAAGGCCTGAATGATCAGGCTTTGGCGCTGGAATTCGAGCTGATTGACGACATCCGCTGTTTTTTCGGTGCCTTTTTTGGCCGCTTCCTGCATCAGGATTTCACGCGTGATCAATTCGTCGCGCACGCGGTTGCGCAGTTCGGGCGATTCGGGCTGTCCCTGTGCGGTGGCGCCTTTGAGCATGGCATCAAGGCGGCTTTGCGGGATCGCGCTACCGTTGACCTTGGCAACCGGATCGGCAGCACCAGCGCCGCAACTCAGAACCAGTGGCAGTACCGCCACTGAAAACAGGCGGATGAGGGGGCGGGTATTCATTGAGTTTCCTTGGCGCGGTTTAAATTTCGTCGGCAGTATACGCCTTGATACCAAGGGCGTGTATCTCGCCGCGCATGAGTTCGCCGAGCGCGGCATAGACCATGCGGTGGCGGGCTTGCAGTGTTTTACCATTGAATTGTGAAGAGACGATAACAAGGTCAACATGGCCGCCGCCACCCTGGGCACCTGCATGGCCGGCATGTTTGGCCGAGTCGTCCGTGAGCACCACGTTCTCGGGTTCCAGTACGGCGAGGCGTTGCTCGATCCGTTGCAGCAGGCTGCCAGCGGCTGCCGCTGCTGTTGGCGTGATATTCACATTGACCTCAGGGCGTTACTCTTGGCTTTCGGCTCTGGCATAACGCATCAGGCGCCAGCCCTGCAGAAAGGCCAGCACCAGTGACATTGCCAGTGTGCCGAAGACTTTGAATTTCACCCAGATGTCTTCGCTAAAGCTGTAGGCAACAAACAAGTTGAGCACACCCATGGCGCCGAAAAATGCGACCCAGGCGTAGAGCCATTGGTTCCAGACGGCGGCGGGCGCGTCGAAATGCTTTTCCATCATCAGGCGGATCGGGTTCTTCTTGAACCAGAGATGCGAGACGAGCAGGCCGGCCGACATGATCCAATAGACGATGGTCGGCTTGATCATGATGAAACGCTTGTCCTGCAGCAACAGCGTCATGCTGCCGAAGACGATGATGGCGATAAAGCTGATCAGCAGCATCTTCTCGACTTTGCGATGTTTGAACCACGCCCACGCCACTTGCAGCGTGGTGGCGGCCATCATTGCACCGGTGGCGAAAAAAATATCCACCATCGCGTAAGAGCCGAAAAAAATCAGCAGGGGAAACAGGTCAAAGAGGGCTTTCATCGGTGCAGATTGTCCTTGAGCGCCGGACGGATGTCCATGCGCGTGTGGAAGGTTATTGTTTCTCGAATTTCAGCGAGGCGGAATTAATGCAGTAACGCAGCCCGCTCGGCTGCGGGCCATCGTCGAACAGATGACCGAGGTGGGCGTCGCAGCGTTTGCACACTACCTCAGTGCGGTGCATGAAATGACTGACATCCTCGTCGGTGGCGAGGCTGTCCTTGGCGGCAGGTTGATAAAAACTCGGCCAGCCGCTGCCGGAATCGTATTTATGCGCCGAATTGAACAATTCGGCATCGCAACAGATGCAGCGGTAAACGCCGTCCTCATGGTTGTCCCAGAAGCTACCTGTAAACGCACGCTCGGTGCCTTTTTCACGCGCAATCCGGTATTGCTCGGGTGTCAGAGACTGACGCCATTCTTCTGCTGATTTTTTGATTTTGTCGTCCATCGATTCGTCCTCAATAAAATGATAAGGCGGGGCCGTCGTACAGCCGGATTAAAAAATTTTGCCGGGGTTCATGAGACCGGCGGGGTCGAGCGCAGCTTTGATGGTGCGCATCAGTTCGAGTTCCAAAGGCGCCTTGCAGCGAGCCAGCTCTTCGCGCTTGGAGAGCCCGATGCCGTGTTCGGCACTGATGCTGCCGTCCATGCTGGTGACGACATCATGCACGACGCGATTGACGTCGGTGGCCTCGCGCGCAGCGGCGTCGGTATGGTCGCGTCCGGGGACGAAGGCGTTGTAATGCAGATTGCCGTCGCCCAGATGGCCAAAGCAAATGACGCGTGTGCCCGGAAAGTGTGACTCCAGCGCCGCACCAGCGGTGCGGATGAAGGCGGGTATCTTGCTGACCGCGACTGAAATGTCATGGCGATAGACGAGGCCGGCGACACGCGCTGCATCCGGTATCGATTCGCGCAATTTCCAGAGTGCCGCCGCCTGCGCCTGCGTCGAGGCGATGGTGGCGTCCTGCACGAGGCCTTGTTCGGCGGCCTCGCCGAGGGCAGTTTCAACGCGCGCTTGCAGCGCTGCATCGTCACCCGAATCACCGAGCTGGGTCAGCACATACCAGGGATGCGGCGCACCCAGCGGATCACGCGTTCCCGGAACGTGTTTCAAGACCAGATCAAGGCAGGGGCGCGAAATTAATTCAAAGGCTGTCACGCAGTCACCGCAGTGCGCGCGCAGCAGCGCCAGCAAGGCCACTGCGGCATCCGGGTCGGTGACCACTGCAAAAGCCACCGCCTGCGAGCGCGGACGCGGAAACAGTTTGAGCACGGCGGCGCTGATGATACCCAGCGTGCCTTCGGCACCGATAAATAGATTTTTCAGGTCGTAGCCGGTGTTGTCCTTGCGCAGCGCGCGCAGGCCGTTCCAGACGCGGCCGTCGGGCAACACGACTTCCAGGCCGAGCACGAGTTCGCGGGTATTGCCGTAACGCAGCACGTTGACGCCGCCGGCATTAGTCGAGAGGTTGCCGCCGATCTGGCAGCTGCCCTCGGCGCCCAACGAGAGCGGAAACAGGCGTTCGGCGTCGGCGGCTGCCTGCTGAATGTTAGAGAGGAGCACGCCGGCCTCGACGGTCATCGTGTTGTTCAGCGCATCGACGGCGACGATGCGATTCATGCGCGAGAGGCAGATCACGATCGTGGTCTGCGCGGAGGACGGTGTCGCGGCACCGCACATGCCGGTGTTGCCGCCTTGTGGCACGACGATGATCTGCTGTTGCGCACACAGCGCAACGACCTTTGATAACTCATCGCGGTTGGCAGGGCGCACGACGGCGGCGGCCTGTCCGACATAAATGCCGCGCCAGTCGGTGAGAGAGGGCGCCATGTCGGCGGCTTCACTGAGCAAGCCCTGGGCGCCGACGATGGCGGCGAGTGCGGCGATCAAGGCCTTGATTTCGACAGCTGGTTGCATGGGCGGGTGTCCTCTAAAACGCGATTATATCGGGGCGGACGGGCGCCACCCAATAAACGCGGGGCGGCGGTCTCGAGGTGCCGGGAAGCACAGGCGCACGCCGCCGTCAAATAGAAAACATCGATGCCGTGAGTACTGTACTCGTACTCGCGCGCGTGAGGCCGGTGGTCAGTGTTAATATGCGCGCTCGCTGCAATGCCGGATGTCAATCGGCTTCACGTGGAGGAGGTTACCGTTGCTTACCGATAAGATTATTTTTGCTGTGACACTGGTGCTGGCGGCGGTGTATTTCTACGCCACCTCGCAAATTCCATCGCTAGAAATCGGCGACCCGTTGGGCCCGAAGGCGTTTCCGCGGATGCTGGGGATCGGCTTGTTGATTACCGCGGGTGTGTTGTTGATGGAGATCCTGCGCGCCCGCAAGGCGACGCCCGCAGTATCCGAGGATACGCCGGCAGAGCCGCCGCACTGGCCGCTGCTGGCAGCGGTGGCCGTCTGGATCGCGGCTTATTTCACGGTATTCACGACACTGGGTTTTGTTATTTCGACGACGCTCTTCCTGCTCGGCATGACGGCCTGGTTTAACCGCGGCCGCTGGATGATGAACATCCTGACTTCGGTGCTGTTCTCTGCGGGTAGCTATTTAATGTTCACCAAACTGCTCGGCGTGACGCTCGCGCAGGGCGTGTTGCCGTTTTAAGGGGATGCCATGGAAACCCTGACTCATATCCTCAACGGTTTTACGGTCTGCCTGCAGCCGATCAACCTCTGGTACACCTTCGTCGGTGTTTTTATCGGCACCATCATCGGCGTGCTGCCGGGCATCGGGGCGTCGGCGGGCATTGCACTGCTGATTCCGGTGACCTACGGGATGGACCCGACTTCCGCCCTGATTATGATGTGCGGCATTTATTACGGTACTAAATACGGTGGTTCGACCACCGCGATTTTGATCCGCACGCCGGGCGAGGCGGCCTCGGTGATGACCTCGCTCGACGGTTACGCGATGGCGCAAAAGGGGCGCGCCGGGGCGGCGCTGGCGGTCTCGGCGATCGGTTCGTTTATCGCCGGCACCATCGGCGTGGTGGCGCTGACCCTGTTTGCGTTGCCGCTGGCATCGATGGCGCTGAAGTTCGGTCCGGCTGAATATTTTTGTCTGATGCTGTTTGCGATGACCGCGGTGTCGTCGCTGACCGGAAAATCGCCGGCCAAGGGCATGCTGGCCACCATCCTCGGTTTGATGATCGCCACCATAGGCATTGATCTGCAAAGCGGGCAGCCGCGCTACACCATGGGCATCCCTGAGTTCCAGGACGGCGTTGGCTTCATCGTCGTGGTGGTCGGTTTGTTCGCGATGGCCGAGGTGTTCCGCGGACTGGAAGAAGTGCACAAGGGTACCGCGCCGGAGATGATCAAAATTTCCGGCAAGCTCTGGCTGACGAAGGAAGAGTGGCAGCGTTCGATCGGACCGATCTGGCGTGGCGGCGTCATCGGTTTTGTCATCGGTGTGTTGCCGGGGGCGGGTGGTACGATTGCCTCCATCATGTCGTATACGACGGAAAAACGCCTCTCCAAGCACCCTGAGGAATTCGGCAAGGGGGCGATCGAGGGAGTTGCCGGTCCGGAGGCGGCGAACAATTCGGATACCGCTGGGGCGATGGTGCCGCTGCTGACGCTGGGGGTGCCCGGAGGCGGCGCGACAGCGGTGCTGATGGGGGCCTTCATCATGTATGGCATACAGCCCGGTCCGCTGTTGTTTGAGAAGCGACCGGACCTGGTGTGGGGGCTGGTCGGCAGCATGTACATCGGTAACATCATGCTGCTGATCCTGAACCTGCCACTGATCGGTCTGTTTGTGCGCCTGCTGTATATCCCGAGTGCGATTTTGTATCCCTTGATCGTCGCGATTTCGGTGATTGGCACCTACGCGATTAACGGCAGCATGCTCGACCTTTACATGATCCTCGGCTTTGGGATCGTCGGTTATGTCTTTGACAAGGTCGATATACCAGTCGCACCGCTGGTGTTGTCCCTGGTGCTGGGCGGCATCATGGAGCAATCGTTCCGCCAGGCGATGACGATCTCCGGTGCCGACCCAGCGATTTTCGTCAAGAGCGGCATCTCGATGACGCTGATCGCCTTGTCGGTGATTTCAATGTCATTGCCCTTTTTGATACCCAAAATCAAGACCATGAAAGCCGATGACAAACCGGATTAGGAAGGCGCGCTTCACATGCATTGCGTAACACTCATTCCCGGCGACGGCATCGGCCCCGAAGTCACCCAGTCGGCGCGTGACATTGTCGCGGCGACCGGTATCGATCTGCGCTGGGAAGTGGTCGAGGCCGGTATGCGTGCCGGTAACGAAGGTGGTCATCCCTTGCCGCCGGCGGTGTTTGAATCCATTGCCCGCAACAAGATTGCGCTCAAAGGGCCGACGCAGACGCCGTTCGGTGACGCCTATCCGGTACAGGTCGGTGACCGCATCTACCCGAGTGTGGCGATCGCGCTGCGCAAGGAACTCAAGCTCTTCGTCAACGTGCGGCCGGCGCGTAATTATCCGGGCATCAAGTCGCGCTTTGAAAATGTCGATATCATGATCTTTCGCGAAAACAGCGAAGATTTGTATATCGGCCGCGAACGCATGATAGACGCCGACACCGCCGAGGCGGTGAAGATCATCACGCGCGGTGCGAGCGAGCGGGTGACGCGTTTTGCCTTTGACTACATGCAGCGCACAGGGCGCAAAAAACTCACCGCCGTGCATAAATCGAATGTGTTGAAGCTGACCGACGGGCTGTTTTTGAAATCCGCCGAAAAAGTGGCGAAGGAATATCCGGCCTTCGAATTTGATGCCCGCGTGATTGATGCGCTGAGTATGGAACTGGTGATCAAGCCGGAAACCTTCGACAGTCTGGTGCTGCCGAATTTGTACGGCGACATCATTTCTGATCTCGCCGCCGGACTGGTCGGCGGACTTGGTGTGGCGCCGGGTGCCAACATCGGCACCGATTGCGCGATGTTCGAGGCGGTCCACGGCAGTGCGCCCGATATCGCAGGACAGGACCTTGCCAACCCAATGGCGATGATCCTGTCGGTCGTCATGATGCTGCGCTATATCGGCGAGGGCGCTGCGGCCGATCGCATCGATACGGCGCTCGCTGCCGTGTTGCGTGACGGCCGGCAGGTCACCCGCGATCTCGGCGGCGAGGCCGGCACGCGCGGCATGACGCACGCGATCATCGAACAGTTGAACGCCTAAACGCCTAAACGCCTGAATGTTTGACCCTAAACGGGGCAAAGGAAAACCGCATGAAATTGCTCCGCTACAGCCGCAAGGGTGAGAAAGCCGCACAGGCGCGCCTCGGCGTGCTGGTCGGCGACCACGTGGTCGCCGATTTGCGCGCCGGTTATGCGCGTTATTTGATCGAGCATATCGGCAATCCAAAGGGGCGCGAGCTGGCGGCGATCTTTCTGCCGCCGTACGTTGCGCAGTTTCTGCATGTTGGCGCACCGGCCTGGGAGGCGCTCGCCGAGGCTTACGGCTGGTTGTGTGATCTGGTCAAAGTTGAACCCGATGCCGGTGGACTGGCCAGCGAAGATTTGTTCGTTCCGCTCGCCGACTGCCGGCTCTACGCGCCGGTGCGTGGCAGCAAGATTATCGCCGTCGGTCGCAATTATCCGGATGGCGCAAAAAGCGCACGGCGGCAGAGTGGCAAGGTGCCGACGGGTTTTATCAAAGTCTCCTCATGCATCGTCGGTCCGGGGCGCGACATACTGAAGCCGTTGGTAGTAAATCGCCTCGATTGTGGCGCAGAACTCGGTATCGTGATTGGCAAGAAATGCAAGCATGTTGCCGAAGAGCGTGCCTACGACGTGATCGCCGGCTACACCGTATTGAACGATGTGACGGCCCGCGATATCGCCGAGATTGAACGCGATTCCGGCCAGTCGATGCTGGGCAAAACCTTCGATACCTTCGCCCCTATGGGCCCGTATATGGTGACCAAGGTTGAGATTGGCGACCCGATGAATTTGCGTATACAGACGCGGGTCAACGGCGAGTTGCGGCAGGAAGGCAGCACGCGCGACATGATCCATACGATCCCCAAGCTGGTTTCGTACATGTCGCAGATGACGCTGATGCCGGGCGATATCATCGCCACCGGCTCGCCGGCTGGCGGTGGCTTGCTCAACCCGGAGTGGTATCTGAACGCCGGTGACGTCATCGAGTGTGAAATTGAAAAAGTCGGTGTGCTGATCAACGCGGTGGTCAATGAGCCGCGTTTGGCCGGCAGTTACCGCTAGGAGATGTGTGCTGGTGAGTTCGCGTACCCTGTTTGAAAAAATCTGGAGCCGTCACGTTATTGCAGAGGAGGACGGCGAATTCCTGCTCTATATCGACCGCGCACTGATACACGAAGGTTCTTCACACGCCTTTGATACCTTGCGCGAACAAAAGCGCCGGCTGTTCCGGCCGCGCCAGGTGTTTGCCTTCAATGATCATTACGTGCCCACCACTGGACGCAGCAAGGGTGTTAACGGCATCGCTGTAGCCGAGATCCGCAACATGGTGTTGCAGCTCGAAGCCAACGCCAAAGAACACGACATCACGCACTTCGGCATCGATCATCCGCAGCAGGGCATCCTGCATATTGTGCCGCCTGAACAGGGCATCACGCAGCCGGGGCTGGTAATGGTGGGGGCGGATTCGCACACCTCCACACACGGCGCTTTCGGGACACTGGCGTTTGGTGTCGGCGCCTCTGAGATCATGCACGTGATGGCGACGCAGACGCTGTGGCAGCGCAAACCGAAAACCCTGCGCATCCAGATCGAGGGCGAGCTCGGCTTTGGTGTGTCAGCGAAGGATCTGATCCTCGCCATTATCGCCCGCATCGGGGTTGGCGGTGGCGTCGGTTATGTGCTCGAATACGCCGGTTCGACGGTGCGCACGATGAGCATGGAGGCGCGCATGACGGTGTGCAATATGACGATCGAGGCCGGCGGCCGCGCCGGCATGATGGCGCCGGACGAAACCACATACGCCTATATGGCGGGTCGTCCTTACGCCCCCAAGGGGGCGGCACTCGACGAAGCGCTGGCGTTCTGGAAAACGCAGCCCAGTGATATCGACGCGCAATTCGACAAAACCGTCGAGCTGGATGCCTCGGCGATCGCGCCGATGGTGACCTGGGGTACTAATCCCGAGCAGGCTTTGCCCATCAATGCCTTGGTACCCGACCCGCGCAATGCCATCGACGAGGTGCAACGCGCGGAGATGATCTCGGCGCTTAGCTATATGGATTTGTCACCGGGGATGGCGTTGTCGGATATCCGCATCGACCGCGTTTTTATTGGCTCGTGCACCAACGCGCGCATCGAAGACCTGCGCGCCGCGGCGGCGGTGGCAAAGCTCGGCAAGGCGCGGGTGCCGGCGTGGGTGGTGCCGGGGTCGCGTTCGATCCAGCGCCAGGCCGAGCAAGAGGGCCTCGACAAAATTTTCACGGCGGCCGGTTTTGAATGGCGCGAGCCAGGCTGCTCGTTGTGCACGGCGCTCAACGGTGACCAGTTGCAGCCGGGCGAGCGTTGCGCCTCGACCTCAAACCGGAATTTCAAAGGGCGTCAGGGGACGGGCGGGCGCACCCATCTGATGAGTCCAGCGATGGCCGCCGCGGCGGCGCTCAACGGGCACTTTACCGATGTTCGTACTCTGATGGCGAAAGCGTAGGCCGGCATGCAACCCTTCACCACACTGAATGCCATTGCGGCCCCCTTCGATCAGCCGAACATCGACACCAATCAACTGTGTCCGACGCGCTTTAACAAAGTGCCACGCGGGCCAAAGTATGCGCGGGTGTTGTTCCATGATCTGCGTTTCAACGCAGACGGCACGGAGAAGGATTTCATTCTCAACCGCGCGCCTTATCGCCACGCTGGCATCATCGTCGCCGACCGTAATTTCGGCTGCGGTTCATCGCGCGAAAGCGCGGTCTACGCGCTCTACGAGTTTGGCGTGCGCTGCGTGATCGCACCGAGCTTTGGCGATATTTTTGCCAACAACTGCGGCAAGAATGGATTGTTACCGGTGATGTTGCCGACGGCGGTGGTGGATGAGATCCGCCTCCAGCTCAACGCGCAGACGGGGGCGACGCTGGCGATCGATCTCGTCACGCAAACCGTCACCGACGTCAACGGCGCGACACACCGGTTTGAGATCCACCCGGTGCGCCGGCAGTGCCTGCTCGAAGGCCTGGACGATGTCGATCGCACGCGCCAGTTTCAAGGTGCGATCGAAGCCTTTGAAGCGGAATACAAGGGCGCGCGCCGCTGGTTGTATTGAGTTCTATTCGAGCTTGATGCCGGTTTCCTGCACCAGCTTGTTCCATTTCGCCAGATCGTCGCGGATGAATGTGGCGAACTCCTCTGGTGTGCTCTCGACCAGCGCGATGAATTCGCGTACCGTGCGCACGTCTACCGAGGGGGGGGTTTCAATCACGATCGGCACCTGGGTGGTCATCGAGGTGGTGGCGAAATCCTTGAGTGGATCGTAGCCGAGCTTCGGATAGAGTGCGGGCGCGTTGGTCAGCGTAGCGCTGGAGCCGAGTAACAGCGTGTAGCCGGCGGCTGGCGCACGGGCGGCGATTTCAGTGCCGTTGGTGCCGCCGCCGCCGCGGTTTTCAACGACGATGGTTTGCCCGAGGGCTGCACTGAGGCAGGGGGCGAGCGTGCGTGCGGTGATGTCGCTATTGCCGCCGGGCACATAGGGCACGATGATGCGGATCGGTTTGTCGGGGTAGGCGGCTGAGGCGCAAACGGTGTTGAGAAAAAGTACAACTGCGCAGGCGGTTTTCAGCGCGTTGTCTCCTCCGAGTTTTTCTGTTCGGTAGATCAGCCGGTGAGGGCGTAGCAAATTCAGTAAAATCATCGATCCTCAACACGACCGGTGAAGACGCCATGATCCCTACACAACGCCTTGAGTATTCGGCAAGCATAGACCGTGAACCGCTCAAACTGCCGCGCGGCATCCGCATGATCGTGTGGCCCATCGTTAACGTCGAGGTATGGGATATCGCGCGCCCGATGCCACGGCAGGCTTTGCCGCCACCGACCGGGATTACGCAACTGCCCGATGTGCCGCACTGGGCCTGGCATGAATACGGTAACCGCGTTGGTTTCTGGCGCATGAAGGCGGTACTCGATCGCCTGAAGATCACGCCGTCGCTGTCGGTCAATGCACGCGTCTGCGAGGACTATCCGCGCATCGCCCAGGCCTGTCTCGACGCCGGCTGGGAGTTCATGGGGCATTCCTATGATCAGCGCCCCATTCATCTGGAGCCGAACCAGCGCGCCACCATCCGCAAAGCCGTCAAGGTGATACGCGATTTCACCGGCAAACAACCGCTGGGCTGGCTGGGGCCGGGGTTTACGCAGACGCTGGATACCCCCGAGCATCTGGCCGAGGCGGGCATCCGCTACATCTGCGACTGGCCGATCGATGACGAACCGGTTGAGATCAAGACCAAAAAAGGGCCGTTGCTGTCGCTGCCCTATAGCATTGAACTCAACGATATATCGATCATGATCGTGCGCAGCCAACCGGCCAAAGAGTTTTACACGCGCTGCATGGATCATTTCGACCGCCTCTACGCTGAATCGAAGCATTCGGCGAAGATCATGTCGATTGCCGTGCATCCGTATATTTCGGGTGTGCCGTACCGCATCAAATATTTCGAGCAGGTGTTTGAGACCTTGCGCAAGAAACCCGGTGTGGCGTTTTGGACTGGTGAACAAATCATGGACTGGTACCTGTCGACGCAGAAGAAGGCGGGCAAAAAAAGATAGTCCAGCGCGGCGCGGCGGGTGGATTCGCCGCGTCTGCCGGTTTGGGGTAAACTCCTGCCACCCCGCGCAACAGGCATTTTTCTGGAACCCGGTGCAGAACTTCGTGCCTGGCTTTCAAAAGACGCATGCAGTCTGCAGACGGCGCCGGCAGGACCTCTGGTTCGCTCAGTTTCGTTATTTTTTATCAAGGAGTTTTTCCCATGACAAATACACCCTGGAAGACCAAAGACTGGTTCGTTAGCGAATGGAACTATGCTGATGAAGTTACTAAAGATTTCAAATTCGCGAAAAACGTGAAAGTGCACGACATCACGCTGCGCGACGGTGAGCAGCAGACCGGCATCATCATGACGCTGGATGACAAAATCCGTATCGCTGAAGGTCTGGCCGAAGCCGGCGTGCACCGCATCGAAGCGGGTATGCCGATCGTCTCGCCCTCGGACGCCGAGGCGATCAAAGCGATCGTCAAGCGCAACCTCGGACCGCAAATTTTTGCCTTCTCGCGCTGCATGAAGGAAGACGTGCAACGTGCCATCGACACCGGTGTTAACGGCATCGTCATGGAAATCCCCTCGAGTCTGCACATGGTGGACATCGCCTACCGCTGGCCGATGGAAAGAGCGATCGAAACCTCGATCGAAGCGACCAGCTTCGCGCGCGACAACGGCCTCGAAGTGGTGTTCTTCCCGATCGACTTCTCACGTGCCGAAATGCACTGGGTGCTGGACCTGATCGACCGCGTCGCCACTGAAGGTCACATGGACGCGTTGGCCCTGGTTGACACCTTCGGTGTGGTGTCGCCGCACGCCATGCAATACTTTGTGCGCGCCGTGAGAAAGCGTATCAACAAGCGCCTCGAAGCGCACTTCCACCAGGACTTCGGCATGGGTGTTGCCAACACCATCATGGCGATGGCCGAGGGCGTTGAAGTCATGCACACGACGGTGCTGGGTGTTGGCGAGCGCGCTGGCAACACGCCGATGGAAGAAACATTGATGGCCTTGCGCACGATGTACAACATCGATACCGGTATTGATTTGACCAAACTCACCTCGCTGGCGCGTCTGGTTGAACAAATCACCGGCGTGCTGGTGCCGACCAACAAACCGGTTGTTGGCAGCTCGCTGTATCAAATCGAGTCGGGCATCATCGCCAGCTGGTTCAAGAACTGCGGCGACGAGTTCGCCACCGAGCTGTTCCCGGTCCGCTGGAGCGCCGTCGGTCAGCCGGCCGCCACGGTCGTTATGGGCAAGGGCAGCGGCGTAGACTCGGTCAAGATGTGGCTTGAAGAGGCGGGTATCGAGGCGAGCGATGAAGAAGCACTGGCCATCACCCACGAAGTCAAGAAGTACTCGATTGGCACGAAGAAGCTGCTCACCGAAGGCGAATTCCGCACCATCGCCAAGAAAGTGGTCGGTCAGCGTACCAACCTTTAATCACTAAACGTCTTGGCGTCTTGGCGTCTTAGCGTTTAAACGTTTTAAAGTTCTGAAAAAAAGCCCGCGGTTCCCGGCGGGCTTTTTTTTCGTCCGCAGCTTAGGTGTGCGAGTAGAGCCGTTTGCCGGCGACCGGCATCTTTGCCGTTAGAACTGAACCGCTGTAAGAGTCGACGATGAAGAGGGTTTTGCCGTCGGCACCGCCGTAGGCCATGTTGGTCATGCGGCTGTTTTTGTTGGCGCTGTGGATTTGCAGCAGCGGCACACCGATCGGGTTGAACAGCCAGATGATGCCAACGCGCGGATGGGCAACGGCGAGATTGCCCGCTTCATCCATCGCCAGTCCATCGGGGCCGTGGATGCCCGGCAGCAGCGCATACACCCCAACCTTGGCGACACCGCCGCCGGGTTTCAACGGCGCGTGCCACATGCAATTGGCGCGTGTCATGGCGATAAACAGCACCTTGTCCTGCGGATCGAGGACGATGCCGTTGGGGCTGTTGCCGTTGTTGATCAGGCAATCAATGCGCCCATCGGTGGCGGCGCGATAGACGCGCCCGCTGGGATCATGCGAACCGGTTTGTCCCTGGTCGGTGAAATACAGGTCACCGTTCAAAGCGAAAGTCAGATCGTTGACGCCTTTGAAGCTCTCGGAGAAACAATGCGTGAGCCAGGGCTCGACGCGGCCGCTCTTTGGGTCGAGCACCATGATGCCGTGCTTGTAATCGGCGATGAAGATGCGGCCATCCTGATGCACGGCGAGGCCGTTGGGCCAGCCGTCGTATTCCGCGGCGACATCGAATTCACCGGCGGGTGACATGCGCAGGATGCGGCCAAAGGGAATGTCGACCATATAAAGGTTGCCAGCGCGGTCGAAGGCCGGGCCTTCGAGGAAACAGTCGATGCCGGAACCCGGATGGTTGGCGTCGATCCAGCTCGCCGGCTGGCCTTTTTTGCGCAGGCGGTCGGGCACGCTGGCGAAGACTTCAGTCTGGACTACGGGTGGGGCCTGAAAAAACATGCTGAAGTTGCTCCTGCGGGTAATGGGCTGAAATTAATCGGCGCGTTGTAGATCCGTGATCATGGCCGCCATAAAGCGGCCGACCTCGCCGCCGGTGACGGCGCGGTGATCGAAGGTGACCGACAGCGGCACGACGCGATGCACCGCCGGCGCGCCGTGGAAGGCCACCACCTCGTCGCGTATACGCCCGGCGCCGACGATGGCGACAGTGGGCGGCAGTACGATGGGCGAGGCGTAACGTCCGGCGATCGGACCGAAGTTGGAGAGCGTGATGGTATTGGCGCGCAAATCCTCGGGCGGCACCTTGCGCTCGCGGGTGGCCTTGATCAAACGCGGCAAGGCCTCTTTAAGATCGTCGGCGCTGCGCTGTTCGACGTTGCGCAGCACCGGCACCAGCAGGCCGTCGGCGGTGTCAACCGCGATGCCGATGTCGACATTCGGCAGCAAGCGGCGGCCGGCGGCCTGACTGTCGTACCAGGCGTTGAGCGAGGGTTCGGCGCGGCAGGCGGCAACGATGGCGCGGATCAGCCGCAGCATAACGTTTTCACCAGCGCGCCAGGCGTGGAGGTCGGCGTCATCCATCAACGTGGCAGAGGCGACCTCGGCATGCGCCAGCGTCATGCTTTGCGCCATCACACGGCGCACGCCACGCAGCAACTCCTGCGGGCCGAGCCCGGCGAGGATGCGCGCGGCGCGTTGCACATCGTTGCTGGTAACCAAGCCCTCGGCGCCGGTCGGGGTGACCATGGTCAGATCAACATTCAGACGGCGCGCCAACGCGCGTACCGCCGGAGTCGCCTTGATGCCGTGGGCGAGCGGGGTGGCCGCGGCCGGTGCCTCGGCGACAACGGCTTGACCAACTTCGACCTTGCCAACCACGCTGCCGCTGTCGTCGTCACCGCCTTCAAAGCCGACCAGCGGCGCGCCGACGTGTGCGACATCATGTTCGGCGCTGAACAGGCGCAATATGCGGCCGGCATACGGTGAGGGAATATCGACGATGGCTTTGGCGGTTTCTACCGACAGCAGCGGCGCGTCTTGTTCGACCGTGTCGCCGGTTTTGACATGCCAGCGCACGATCTCCGCTTCCTGCAGGCCTTCACCGAGATCGGGGAGTTTAAAAATTTTCATAAAGTCTCAAGCGAATTCAAGGGTTTTGCGGATGGCGTCGAGGATCTGCGCGCGGCCGGGCAGGTAATGCTGTTCGAGGCGCGGCAAGGGCACGATGATATCGGGGGCGGTGACGCGGGCTACCGGGGCGAGCAGCGTCAGCAGGCCTTCGTCGGCCAGCGCGGCGGCGATTTCAGAGGCGACGCTGCAATGCCGCGGTGCCTCGGTGATGATGACGCAGCGTCCGGTGCGCGCGACCGAGGCGAGGATGCTGTCCATGTCCATGATCTTCAGCGTCGCTACATCAATGACTTCGCAGGACACGCCCTGGGCTGCGAGTTCATCGGCGACCTGCAGCGTTTCGTAGACCATCGCCCCCCAGCTGACCAGCGTGATGTCGGTGCCCTCGCGCAAGGTAAAGCAGGTGTCGAGCGGCAGCGCCACACCATCGTCGGCGACTTCTTCTTTGAACAGGCGGTAGAGGCGGGTGGGTTCGAGAAATACCACCGGATCGGGATCGCGTATCGCTGCCAGCAACAGGCCATAGGCGCGGCGCGGTGACGACGGATATACAACGCGAATGCCGGGGATATGGGCAAACATCGCCTCCGGACTTTCCGAATGGTGCTCGGGCGGGTGGATGCCGGCGCCGCAAGGTGTGCGCAGCACCATCGGGCAGGCCAGCCGGCCGCGCGTGCGATGACGCATACGCCCCGCGTGATTGATGATCTGGTCGATGGTGGCATAGGCAAAACCGGAGAACTGGATTTCACAGACCGGCTTTAAGCCTTCGGCGGCCATGCCGATGCTCATGCCGGCGATCAGGTTTTCTGCGAGCGGGGTGTCGACGACGCGACCGCTGCCGAAGCGATCGAGCAAGCCCAGCGTGGCGCGAAACACGCCGCCGTCGCGGCCGACATCTTGGCCGAGGACGACGACGTCTGGATCGTCGGTCATGGCGCGCGCGAGAGCCAGATTAACGGCCTCAACCAGTGTGATCTGTGCCATGGTCTTCCGCCCGTTTGAGCAAGGCCGCGGTCTGCGCCGCATAGGCAGGCGGCAGCGTGGCATAAAGTTGGTCGAACATTTGCGTGGCCGGCGGCGCGGCGGTGTCGAGATAGGCCTGGGCCGCCGCCTGCACCTCGCTGTTGCAGCGCTTGAGCAAGCTGTCTTCGCGCGCCTTGTCCCAAACCCCCGCGCTTGATAAATGATTGCGCAGGCGCAGAATCGGTTCACGCTGCCACGCCGCCGCCACTTCTTCCGGTGCGCGGTAACGCGAGGCGTCGTCGGCGGTGGTGTGATCGGCCAGCCGATAGGTGACCGCCTCGATGACGGTCGGACCGTCGCCACGCCGCGCACACTCGAGCGCTTCGAGCACGGCGTGATGAACCGCGATCACATCGTTGCCGTCAACCTGCACTCCGGGCACGCCGGCGGCGATGCCTTTTTGTGCCAGTGTCTGCGCCGCGCTTTGTACCTGACGCGGTACCGAGATCGCCCATTGATTGTTGGTGATGAAGAACACCAGCGGCAAACGCCAAGTACCGGCGGCGTTCAGGCTCTCGTAGAAATCGCCCTTGGAGGTGGCGCCGTCGCCGATCGTGCATAACGCCACCCGTGGCTGTCGCCGCAGTTGCATCGCATAGGCGACGCCAGCCGCGTGCAGACATTGCGAGGCGATGGTGATGCTGACCGGGAAGTCCTGCCGCGGCACTGCAAAATCGCTGCCGCGTTCGTCGCCGCCCCAGTAGAGCAATAATTCGCGCAAGCTCACGCCGCGTAACATCTGTACCCCGTTGTCGCGGTAGGTACCGAGAAAAACGTCTTCGGGGCGCATCGCCAGGCCAATGCCGGCATCGACCGCTTCCTTGCCGAGCAGCGAGGCGTAGGTGCCCAATAGGCCCGTGCGTTGCAGCGCGACCGCTTTGGCATCATAGGTGCGCATCAGCACCATCGCTTCGTAAAAGCGTATTAAGGTGGTGGTGTCGCGGGCAAAGTCGGGCAGCTCGCCCACCACGTGGCCGGCGGCGTCGAGAAACTGCCTGAACTCAATCTGAAAGGTGGCGGCGATAGTCACGGGAGGTTTTTCCTTGGGGCATTTTAACCGTATCGTTGTATTGGTTGCATTGGTTGCATCGGCTACATCGGCCGTGCGGGTGGTTGACGCTGCGCGATGGCGCCAGCGGTCGGTTGTCGGGCGCAGGTTACGGCTCGTAACTCGGGTGTGGGTTGCTATAATGCGCGTCATTGTTGCCGCCCGCCGCCATCCGGCCGGCGGTTTTTTGTTTGGCTTGATGTTTTGATGCAGAAACCCTGATGCGATGAGCACACCGAATTTATCGACCGAGCGTTTGCGGGATGTGGCGCAGCGGCGCACCTTTGCGATTATTTCCCACCCCGATGCGGGCAAGACCACGCTGACGGAAAAACTGCTGCTGTTCGGCGGCGCGATTCAGTTGGCCGGAACGGTGAAGGCGCGCAAGAGCTCCCGTCACGCCACCTCGGACTGGATGGAAATCGAAAAGCAGCGCGGCATTTCGGTCACCAGTTCGGTCATGCAATTTGAATACTCAGGGCATACCGTTAATTTGCTTGACACCCCTGGCCACGAGGATTTCTCCGAGGATACCTATCGCGTGCTGACCGCGGTGGACGCCGCGGTCATGGTGATTGATGCGGCCAAGGGCGTGGAGACGCAGACCATCAAGCTGCTTGAAGTCTGCCGCCTGCGCAACACGCCCATCATCACCTTCGTCAACAAGATGGACCGCGAAGTGCGCGAGCCGGTCGAGTTGCTCGAAGAAATCGAATCGGTGCTGAAGATCGATTGCGCGCCAGTGAGCTGGCCGATCGGCATGGGCAAGACCTTCCGCGGCGTGTTTGATTTGCAGCAGGATCGTCTGGTGCGTTTCACGCCCGGTGAAGAGCGTCGCAACGACGAGAGCGAAAACATCGTCGGCCTCAACAATCCGCGGCTCGATGAATTATTCCCCGACGAGATGGCCGCGCTGCGCCGCGATGTGGATTTGATCCGCGGCGCCAGTTCGCCGTTTGATCTCGATGAGTTTCTGGCCGGCCGGCAGTCGCCGGTGTTCTTCGGTTCGGGTATCAACAATTTCGGCGTCCAGGAAATCCTGCAGGCGCTGCTTGATTGGGCGCCACCGCCGCAGTCACGTGATGGCGGGCCACGCATGGTTGAGCCGGCAGAGGCGCCGTTCAGCGGCTTTGTCTTCAAGATCCAGGCCAATATGGACCCCAAGCACCGCGACCGCATTGCGTTCTTCCGCGTCTGCTCGGGGCGCTATACGCCGGGGATGAAGGTCATGCACGTGCGTGCTGGACGTGAAATGAAGCTCGCCAACGCACTGACCTTCATGGCAAACGAACGCGTGCGTAGCGAGGACGCGGTGGCCGGTGACATCATCGGCATCCACAATCATGGCCAGTTGCAGATCGGCGACACCTTGACCGAAGGCGAGCAACTGGGCTTCAAGGGCATTCCGTACTTTGCCCCGGAGATGTTCCGCATCGGCCGTCCGCGCGATCCGTTTAAGGCCAAGCAATTGCAAAAGGGCCTGAAGGAACTCGGCGAAGAGGGTGCGATCCAGGTGTTTGATCCGGGCTCGGGCAACACGCTGCTGCTGGGGGCGGTAGGCCAGTTGCAATTCGAAGTGGTGGCGCAACGCCTGCAAAGCGAATACAACGTGGACGCGGTGTATGACAACGCCAATATCCATACCGCGCGCTGGCTGACGTTTCCGGACGACACGGTGCGCAAGAATTTCGAAAAAGAGCTCGCCATCAATATGGCGCGCGATGTCGATGACAATCCGGTGTATCTCGCGCCGAACAAATACAACCTGCAACTGGCGATGGAACGCTGGCCACAGGTTGGCTTTCACGACACCCGCGAGCACGGCCAGCAGCTCGCGCACTCATAGCCTGCTTGCAACGGGAGGATCATGCGACTTGGATTTTTCACCATGCCGATGCATCCGCCCGGGCGCAATGTCACCGAGACGCTGAAAGAAGACCGCGCGGCCATTTTGTTGGCCGACCGGCTGGGTTTTAGCGAGGCCTTCATCGGCGAACACACCACCGACCGCTGCGAGACGATCGCGTCGTGCCTTGCCTTCATCGCCAGCCTTGCCAGCGAAACGAAGCAGATCAAGTTGGGCAGCGGCACGGTCAATCTGCCGAATAATCATCCGGCCCAAGTGGCAGCAACGGTGGCGATGGTCGATCATCTGCTCGAAGGCCGTTTTCTGTTTGGTATCGGTCCCGGTGGATTGCGCTCGGATATGGAAATGCTTGGCAATCTCGATGCCGATCGCAATGCCATGTTTGTCGAGGCCATTGATCACATTATTGCGTTGTGGACTGGTGAAGCCCCTTACAAACGCACGGGCAAATACTGGAACCTGACGACCGAACGCACGCTGCTGCCCGAAGCCGGGCAGGGCGTGATGTTAAAACCCTATCAGCAGCCATATCCGCCGATTGTGGTGACCGCTGTGGTGCCGCATTCAAAGGGCTTGGCAGCGGCCAGCGCACGCGGCTGGCAGGCGATCACTGCGAACTTCCTGCAACCGGTGTGGGCGGCTACGCATTGGCCGCAGGTTGAGCAGGGTTGCGC